>CALMUT010000367.1 GCA_937872925.1 uncultured Myxococcales bacterium
CCGTGACGCACACCGCCCCCCCCCACCGGCCCCCGCGCCCCACCCTGACCGTCACCCCCCCCAATGCCCCCCGCCCCGCCCCGCCCCCCGGCGGACCCCCCGCCCCCCCCCGTGCTCCCGCCACTGCCGCCCACGCCGCCGCCCCCGGTGTTGCTACCGCTGGCCCCAGCGCTACCCGCTGTTCCCGACGCGCCCGCAATACCGCCTGTGCCGCCAGTCACGCCGCCCGCGGCATCCGGAGCGAGCACGTAGTCGTCGTTGACGCCCACGAGGGTGGTGCAACCCAAGAGCCCGGTGACGGCCAGGAGGCAGAAACCGGGCTTCATCCCTCAAGAATGACAGACGCAAGGCAGGATCTCAACTCACGGTCCGCACACACACTGTGGGATAGACGCGAGACGGCGCACGCCCGGGCCGAAGATGGGATGGCGACGGTAGCGGTGGTACAGTCATCCATTGGCATGGTCCGGAGCTTGAGAGTCGCGGTGGGGTTGAGCGTGTGGGTGGTGGCTCAGGCTGCCTCCGCTCAAGATGCGCCAGCCGCCGAGGCGTTATTTACCGCGGGGCTGGCGGAAATGCAGAGCGGCAAGTTCGATTCCGGCTGCGCGAAGCTGGCGGAAAGCTACCGCCTGGATCCGCGCGCCGGCACGCTATTCACCACCGCGGAGTGTTACGCCCAAGGCGGCATGCTCGCTTCGGCGGTGGTGCGATACAAAGACTACTTGCGTCTGTTTGCACGGATGAGTCCGGCGGACCAACGCGGACAGCGCGGCAGGGAAAAGATCGCGGGATCCGCCGTCGCGGAGTTGTCGCCAAAGGTCCCGCAGCTCACGCTGCGGTTTGCGGCAACCGCGCCGCCATCGACCCAGGTCTCGCGCAACCGGACCAAAGTCGGCCGAGCGTCCTTGGGCTTGGCCCTGCCGGTGGATCCCGGAGAACATACCATCGTCGTAGAGAACGGAACTGCCCGAAGCGAAACCCGGATCACGATCGCAGCGGGCGAGTCCCGAGAAGTGATTTTGGAACTTCCAACCAGCCCCAGCACCGCGCAATCACCGAGCGCAGCCGAAATCGCACCCTCGACGGGAACCCCTCAGGCGGACAGCGGGCATGCAGGCGCTGATCACACACTGGCGTATGTACTCGGCGGCGTCGGCATCGCCGGGGTAGCGGTTGGCTCGATCACCGGCGTGATGGTGCTTGGCAAGAAGTCCACGGTGGACGAACACTGCCGCGGCGTGCAATGCGACCAAACCGGACTGGACGCAGCCGACTCTGCCAGCACCCTTGGCCTGATCAGTACCGTTGGCTTCGGTATCGGCGCGGTCGGACTCGGCGCAGCGACAGTACTGCTATTGACAGGGAAAACGCCCGCGAACACGGCGGGGCTGGGCGCGACGTTTTCGGGCGCGCCCGGCGGCGCGCGCGTCAGCCTACAGGGCGCATTTTGACTACGCCTTCCGGCGCCGCGCCTCTGCAGCTCGGCCGTTACGTGTTGTACGATGAAATCGCTGCGGGCGGCATGGCGCGGGTGCACCTGGGTCGACTGGTCGGCGCCGTCGGTTTTTCCCGCACGGTCGCCGTGAAGCGCCTGCACGCGCAGTACGCCCGGGATCCGGAGTTCGTCGCCATGTTTCTAGACGAAGCACGCTTGGCAGCGCGCATCCGGCACCCCAACGTCGTCACCACCTTGGACGTTGTCGCCACGTCGGGCGAAGTGTTTCTCGTAATGGAGTACATCGACGGTGACTCGCTCTCCGAGCTGATCAAAGCGGCTTCCCGCGCCAAAACATTGGTGCCGCCTGCGATTGCCGCGCACGTCGTCGCTGGGGCTTTACGAGGTTTGCACGCGGCGCACGAGGCACGCGACGAAAAAGGGGACCTCCTGGGGTTGGTGCACAGGGACGTCTCACCTCAGAACATCCTGGTCGGCACTGACGGCGTCGCCCGCGTATTGGATTTCGGCGTAGCCAAAGCCGCTGGGCGATTGCAGACGACAGAAGAAGGCCATATCAAAGGTAAGATGGCGTACATGGCGCCGGAGCAACTAAACTCCAAGGGCGTCACACGGCGTACGGATCTTTTCGCAGCTGGCGTCGTGTTGTGGGAGACGCTCGCGTGCAGGCGACTGTTCCAAGGTGCCGATCCCGGAGAGATTGTGGGCAAGGTACTGCACGGCGAAATCGTCGCACCCAGCACGCTCGTGCCTGGGATCGCTCCGGAGCTCGACGCGGTTGTGCTCAAAGCGCTCGCGCGAGATCCGGCGGATCGCTTCGACTCTGCGCAGGAAATGGCGACTGCCCTGGAGCAGGCTGCAGGCTTGGTTTCCCCGCGTGAAGTCGGCGAATGGGTGCAGAGCGGCGCAGGGGTGCGCGTTGCCGAGCGCGCGTCCCGCATCGCTGAGATCGAGCGGTCCTCGTCAAAGATGGATGTCCCTGAGGAGGCCCGTCGTGCCGTGCTGGCGGCCAGCGCCGAAGCCGCAGAGGTTTTTCGATCTGACTCTGCGGCTGATGCAACAGCGAACATTGGCAGCGGCCGCTCACAGATCGGCTCGGTGGTGGATCCGCGGAACTCGATCCCGCCCAAACGCATGCGTTGGCTCCCCTACGCAGCGGGGGCAGGCGTCACCCTCGCCATCATCGCGGGCTTCGCCTTCGTCTCGCAAAAGCGCAACGGTCCCGCGACTGCCGCGTCGCCGCCGTCCCTCGAAAGTAGTACGTCCAATCTGCCTGCGGCAGTACCGCGAAGCACGGAGGCCGTAGCGCCAGTGGCAACTTCCGGCGCCTCCGCGCCGTCCGCGCTAGCGCCGCCAGCATCGAGCGCAGAGCCGCCGCCAGCCGCAAGCGCCAGCGCCGTTTCCAAGACAGCGCCGAAACCGGTGCCGAAGGCCACGCCGCGCGCGACTCAAGGCCCAAAGAAGCCCGCGTCACGCGCGGGACTCTACACGCGCGACTGACGCTGCGGCAAAGTCCACGTCGACGCGTGCATGGCGATTGGCGATAGTGGTCCATCCAGGATGGGCTTTTGGAAACCGACGTGTCCGCACGACGTGCGCATCGAACTCGAAAATCCGGGTGCCAGCTACGCGCCGGGTGACGCCATCCGGGGCCGGGTGACGATCCGCACCGCGAGTCATGATCACTGCGAAGCGCTCGGTGTCGGGATCCACGCCTTCACCAAGGGGCGCGGAGATGACTACCGCGCGGTGTTGGACAAGCAACGACTCTTCGAGGGGCAATGGGTCGCGGGCCAGGTGTACAGCTACGGGTTTCCCTGACTGCTCCGCGATGTGTCGACCGATACTCCCGGAGGAGCTTCAACCTAGAGTCGAGCGTGGGCGTCGCCGCGGTGCTTGGTAGCCAGGGATTCATCGCCAAGACGCGTGTAGCCCGCGCTGCAGGAGATTTCGCGACACGCCCAGCCCCTCAGCGAGGCACTGACGGGGTGACGCAGACTCCCACTTCCAGCAGCACATAGAGCAGCGCCGCCTCTTGCGGTTTGAGCGGGCTGTTGGGCGGCGCGTTCCCAGCCTCGGTGTGGTACGTGCTGAACAGCACGCGCCCGCACGAACGCACGAAGCTCACCGTCGTGGGCTTGGTACCGTGGCTGGGCACTGCGCCTTCGACCCACACGGTCGGCGTGACCGTGGTCGGGTTGCCATCGAGATCCGTCGTTTGCACCGCGTTGACCTTGTCGATGATAGTCCAGCTGTCTTCCACCTCGAACGCGGACACGCCGAGCGCTGCCAACCAACTCTGCATCGAGGGGTCTTTGATCGTCGCGGCTGCGTTGTAGGAGTCCCCCTGGCACGCCGAACCGATTTGACTCGTTTGGCCGATCCAGTCCACGTAGCCCGGGAACGGTTGTGCCAGATAGTCGTAGGAGTAATCCGTGACGTAGAGCTTGCCGCCTGCCGCGACGAAGTCTTGCAGGTTCTTCTGAATCGTCGCGTCCCCCGAAGTCGTGTCGTCGCAAGATGCGCCGCCACCGTTGTTGTGACAGGGAATGAAGACGACGTGATATTTCGCCAGTTCCGCCGGGTTGGACAGAAAAGCGTTGCGGTTGGTCACCATGGTGAAGGCTGCCGACCCGGCCTTGAGTTGACTGCCAATACCGAGGAATCCCGGCTCAAGTTCGCCCAAGCCGAGCTTCGCCAAGGTCACTTCCAGCGCATCCCACGCACCCTGTACCACCGCCATCTTGGGGATGTTGTCTCCAGCGGCGACGTCAGTCTTCTTGGGCAACGTGGTGAGCTCGATGGGAACGCTCACGTCTCCGGGTGTCACATCAATGTTGCGAATGCGCCGGAACTGCCCTTTCTGCACTACCAATGATTGGGTGCCGGTAGTGTAGGCCCCCAAGTCGAAAGTTCCGTCCGGTTTGGTGAACGTGAACGGCACTCCTGGTGGAAGCGCCACACAGCGATCGCAATAAGTCCCATCGGGGATCGGTTCGGTTGGTCCAAGGTAGACCAACGCACCCGAGATCGGCATCGTGCCCTGAGGTGCCACGACTTTTCCTTTAAGCTGCGCGACAGCAGGCGGAAGCGAGGCATCCACGGTTCCGCCGTCTAGACCGATCGCCCCGCCGCTTGCCGATCCGCCCCCGCTCGCAGCGCCGCCGCTGCCAGGCGCGCCGCCGCTATTGGCTCCCCCGCCGTCGGCGGAACACGCCAAAACGCAGAGTGCAGCCAGCGTGCCGATCCCCCACAACCTGGCGACCCATTTGTTCATGCCTCTTCACATGCCACGGCGCGGACTGCGATTCCAGATAGTCATTGGCGGGGCTATGGCGTCGCCGGCGACTGGTGTATCCTCGCGAACCTGGAGGGGAATGGATCCATGAAGACTCTGCGTCCACTTGTGTTGGTTTTTGGAGTTCTGCTCACACTACTGGCCTGCAAGCTGCCCGGCGCGAGCAAGAGCTATCCGGAGTCCGAGGCCGGACTGAAACAGCTGGCCACGGATCTGGCCGCGGCAAGCGACAGTGACGCGGCCAAGATGGGTCGGGACCTCGCGCTTGAGGACCCGGGGGCGTTCTTCACCGCGACGTTCGGCGCGGAGAACGCCGCAAAAGTCAGCGCCGACTACAGCGCCGAAGTTCCGAAGCTGGGTACGATCGGAGGCTTCTTCAAAGCGGCCCAGCTCAAAGGCAAGACCGAGATCTTGATCGAAAAACACACGAGCCCGGATGACGACGAGTCGAACGCGCTTCAAGAGGCGGCCATCCGCGCCATGCAGAAGCCGATCCCGATCTACACGATCAACTGCGTCGAACCAGGCAAGACCATCGGCTCCAGCCTCTGGTCCTTCGCCTATGTCGACGGCAAGTTCCGCTACATCGGCAAGCTCAAAGGGCTGAAACCGGGCGCGAGCCCGATAGACGAGCTCTCCAAGAAGGACGTCAAAGAGGCGCTCGGCGGAAACTGACCCGGAAGCAACGGTTCCGGTAGTCGGCTAGACAGTCGCTGGTAAGTGCGGTGCGGCAACTTCCTACGCGCTTCCAGCCGATCGCGCGGTCGCGCGTAGCGGCAATCCTATTTTCGTTCGCACCGCTGGCCGTTTCGCCGCGGGCGCATGCAGATGACGCCGGTGGCGGTGGAGGTCTCATGGTCCACGCACTTCAGTTCGCTATGCCGAACGAGTTCGGCAGCGACCATCTTCCCGAAACCAGGCCGCTGGTGCGAGTCGTGTGGTCCAATCAGTTTCCGTTCGGCGTCTTGGGCACACACGGTGGGCTGTGGCGGCATGAGCGTACAGATCCGGCAGCGTCACCGCAGGGGCGGCGTTCAGATCATGCCGTTCCCGCACGAAGTGATTGGCTTCCCGCTCGCGAAGGAAGGTCTGCGCGTCCGCGCCCGGTAGCGGCGGCAGATTGGGCATGGCGGCAATTGTGAACGGGTCCCGGACCGATTGCCACCAAGCCAATGCGCGTAGAGGCTCGGCCCTTGTCAGCGCGACAGGACGCGACCGCGGTGGAGATCAGATGTTACGTGAACTTTCCACGCCGTGTTTTCGCGCGCATACTTGGCCCTCGAGGATTCCGACGCGTCAACTCAGCCAACGTGCAAACGATGAGGACGACCCCCAGACGAACTTGCGGCGGGCAGCGGCTCATGGGGCTCATGGCGCCCCTCGCGCTTTTTATAGGTTGCGCGCAAGCCAAAAGTTGCGCTGGGACTGGCGGGGACCCCAAGCCTCGAGAACCTGGCGGCGAGAAGAGCGCCACCCAACCGCGTTCTCCCACGGATGGATCGCGAACCAAAGGCGCGCAGAAAGAGGTCAGACCGCCGGCCTATGGCAACAAGATCCTCCGTCGGATCCGCGTCGGGGTACGCCTGGAAAAGGTCATCTTGCACCAGCGGGATCGCGCGGAGCTGCACGTGGTGTTTAGTCGCCCGGACGACTCCCAGCCCTTTCCCGAGGACGGGCGAGATCTTCCTCCAGCGCTGCAAGTCTGGACGGCAATGCCGAGCAATTTCGAGAACACCAAAGACCTCGAAGCCGGCCGTGGGCTCTGCGACAAGATGTATCCACGCCGTTGCACGACCGAGCTCGCCGAAAGCGAGCAGGGCGCCGCCGTCGCGCGCAGGATCAAGGTACTGTTCATCGACGGCGCCTACGGCAGCAGCGTGGTCATGACGCCGAAGCTGGCGCCCCTAGCACCACCCCAAGTACTCGACTGGAACGCGGAAGACACTCAATTCACAATTAGGTTTGAGGACGTGGGGGCCGGAGAATACGAAGTCGCGTATACGGGTTGCGGGGCGTACGGGAACGATGGAATCAACCCGTGTTCCACGCAGAAGCTGACGATCAAGAGAGCTGGGTTGGACTGGAACGTAACGCCAAACGGCGACGCGCCGGGTACGCGCGTGCGCATCGCAGCGAGCGGTGAGCCAGATCCTCCCCCAACTGCGAAGGTGATTCAGGTCGTAACGCCTTTCCGCAGTCTTGGAGCCGAAAAGCAATCGGTCCGGGTCACCGCTCGCCACAAGACGAGGCAAGGACGAACTGAACTGTGGCGCGAATCGTGGGACGATTCGAAACCGCAACCCACGCTCGAGCAAAACGATCAAAACCCCTTCGACGGGTTCTAAGCAGAGGCCCCACGCAAGCATCTCAAGTTGCCGCGCGCGCCAACGACTGGTATGAGCTATCGGTCGAGACTGTGAAGTGATCCTGCGATATGGCTCGCTTGGTGGACATCAGGTCGGGCCGGATTTTTGAGCTCCCGGCCGGTGCCAACGAAGCCCGGGTCTTCGTCGGGCGGAGCGCGAGCTGTAGCGTGGTGATCGACGTACCTGGTATCTCCCGCCGACACACGTGTCTGATTTATCGGACGGGTGGGCTCTGGCTCGAAGGCGGGGAGGAACAGGGCAGCGCGAACGGGACATTTCTGAATGATTCGAGTCCGTGCGCGGATACCCCACTCCGTGAGGGGGACCTGATTCGGCTAGGCGATCCGACATTGGGTGTCACGCTTCGCTACGAAGGCCCGTCCCTCGAACGCGACAAGATCCCAACCAAACCCACGAGGCGCCCGCAACCTCCACACGTGCCGGCACCAATCCGAATTCGGCCCGAGGGGACACCGCCGCCGGCGCCGCCTTCGCCGGCAAGAATCGCAGAACTTCCGTTCGATGCTGATGGGCCGGGGATTCGAATCGATGTCGGTCAGTGCCCCTTGTACCTGCGTGTCACCCGGAATGAGATCACGACCTTTACCCCGCCCGGGTCCCCAGCGCTTGGAGTCCGGGCGTCGCGAGTACTTGGAGCCCGGCACACTCTGGCCCCCAACTGTCGCGTCGAAATGTTCGGAGGCATTTGGCCGGCCCAGCTCACGACGACCCGGCATCGACTTCCGGCGGCCGAGCAAACGCTCCAATTCACGGTAACAACTCCGTCATCCTCGGTCGGCATCGACCTTGCGGTCACGTTTCCATGTGGCCTGGTCGCTCCGGAACAGATCTGGCGACCCGAACTCATCGCGCCACTCCGCGAGGTCTGGAATCGCTCACACCTACTCCTCGCGAACGGCGACGTGGTCCCAGTCAATGATGCGCGCATCCCGGACGACAGCGGTCTCCGCCTTCCATTCTGCCCAACCTTGACCGCAATCGAATGGGACCACACGGGCGATTGTGAATACCCATACCGTGCCTGGGTCCAGGGCAACTGGTGGGTCATCCGGGTGAATGACTTTCCAGAGCACCCTCACGTGTATTCGCTCATGCGTGGAGGCCGGGAGATCGCCCAAATCCAGCGTTGGCCTCGCGCGTGGACGAAAGGGCCAGAACCAGCTTAGCTATCGGGTTTTCCTTAGATCTGCTGGCGCGCCCCGACGCGGGCGCGGTGTTCATGCGGACGTGCGTCCATGCGGCGCAATCGTGCCAAACGCGCACACTTCCTTCTTGTTGGCGCAAAGCCGCAGTAGCCAGAACTCACTCGCTTGCTCGGGCAGGTCGCGGGCGAGCTGCCACAGGACGTCGCTGCTGCCAGCATGATCTACCTTCAGAGTGAGAACGAAGTGCCGGCACCAGCGCCGGCGCAGCCAATCCAAAAGCAGCTCCGACGAGCGCTCAGCGCCGGCGATCACGTCACAGAGCAGCCAATCGACCGGCGCTGTGGGTTCGAACCGAAATGCGTCGCCCTGTCGGAACTGGACGTTTGGGTCGTGCATGAGATCCGCGCGCAACTCCGCGCGATCGACAGCCGTGACCCGCGCGCCTCGCCGAGCGGCGACATAAGTCCAGCTGCCCGGGGACGCCCCCAGGTCGACGCAAGTATCGCGCGCCTCAATGCGGCGGCCCATTCTTACTTCGGCTTCGACCAGCTTCGCGAAGGCGCGGCTCGGCGCCTGCTTGTCCGTAGCCTGGGCGACTTCTCCGCCCGGAAAGTACGACAGCGCGCGCCGCTCCCGGAAGGGAAACGGAGCCGGTACAACGGAGAGGAATCCTTGCTCGGGCGAGGTCATGACCAACTGCACCAGCGCCTCGCTCTCTAGGAACGGCGCGTCGTATTGGCGGAGGTAGCGTACCAGGTGTCGGCGCCGTTTCCGGAGCAGGCCGAGGGCGGCTTCGCGCACCCGCTTGGCCCGGTTGTGGAGAGCACCGCTCGTTGCGCGCTCTGCCGGTTGTGGGACGCGCCGCTTGCCCGCACGCGCGCGGGTGTGAAAGGCGCGTGCTCCTAGGCGAGGCGTGCCAGACCCTTCTTGCCAAGGGTACACGTGGAGCGACCAAGGCTGGTGATCGGGCAAGACCCCAGCGACGCCGTCCACGAGCATGCTCGCCCAGGTACTGATTGAACTCGCCTTGACCGCCCGGGCGCGCGGCAAGACCTGGCGAGCGAACACCAAGCCGGGCAGCTCCGCCGTTTCGCCCTCCAGGTCGCACGCGAACATGCCGTCAGCCAGCTCGCGGCTCTGCCCAGGGAACGCTCGAGAAAGCTCTTGCGACAGGGCAGCATTCGAGTCAGCAGCGGGAAGCACCAGGAGCACGCTGCCCTGCTCTACCGCGCAATGGGCACTCGCGCCAAGCCCTCGAGCTTCTGCGCGGAGGGGAATCACCAGAGCGCACTTCCGCTCAGGTCCTGCGCCTCGCGGTTTCAACCTTCGCGTTTCCCGTAAGGTCGAGAACCGGTCGCCACCGAGCCAATGCGCGTGGGACAAGGGCGAGGGCGATTCGCCTGTGCCAACACAGCATTGTTGGACTTGTTAGCGCCAGCCGCTCGTCATCCAGCGTGACACCCCCGCAGACTCGCGCTCAAGGAATGCATCTTCGCAACGCGAGCCGATCGCCGCCATAGTCAACGTAGTAGCTTCCGTAGGGCTCCCACCCTGCTGGAACCTCAAACACATCTCTGTTCGCGACCGACTCGCCGGTCTTGATAAAATCAGTTGGATCGACAATGGCAACTTGGTAGCGAGAACAGTTGTCTGCATGGGCATCTGCCGACGGGACACCCCCGCCAGCGCCCCCGCTACTACAAGCGGCGAGGGCAACGTACACGCACCACCCGCCGACCAGCGACCCAAGAGCTATCTTCACAATCGATTTCATCGAAGCCTCCCATTCAAATCCTCGCACACCGATTCTCGACAGAAAAGGCTACGAATTTCGCATTTAACCGTGACGACAGGTTGCGATGCGGGCTGTCCCGCCACGTGCACGACCGAGCCAAGCGCTGAATACCGTCGTTCGATACGGGGGCGTGGCGCGGCGCGTGGCCCCGGTGCAGAGGACCGACCCGCTAGGTGTCCGAAAAGACGACACAATTCGTAAGTTGTGCAGATTCTGCTCAACTGATCCGCGCGTTGTTCACGCGTCGCGTCCGTGATCTTTCTGGGCTCCCGGGCGGTGCAACGCTATTCTTGTTGGGATGACGTACAAGTCAGTGCTGGCACTGCTGTGCATTGCCGCGTGCTCGTCCGGGGGCGGGGGCGGGGAGGTGTGGCCCCATTCCCCCGCCACGGCATTGGGTCCGGTCAGCACGCCGCCGCGCACGACGATGCCGCCTCCCACGCCCGTGCCCAGGATCACGCCAAAGACCACCTC
>CALMUT010000368.1 GCA_937872925.1 uncultured Myxococcales bacterium
ATGAACGGGATGAGCCAAATGCACCGCGCTATCGAAGAGCGATCGCGATGGTAGCATTGACGTTTGTCGCCGGAGCGCCCGTCGCGGTGATTCTGGCCACCGGCGCGCATGAGAGCGTATCCGATCGAGACGAGGTGACCCGAACCTTGAATGCGGTTGAGCAGGGAGACGCCGGGCGCGTCGGAGAGCTGGAGCAACTGGTTGCTGCCAACCTATTACGACGACCGACGGACCCGTACGTGATGCTAGTGGGGGCCATCGCTGCGGACAAGGCGGGGAAGAATCCGCTTCCTTGGATCGCTCGAGCCATCGAGTGTGAGCCCATTGCCGGGCGGCCCCACTTGTTGCTAGCGCAAGTGCTTGCGCGTCGAGGAGCTCGCTCGCAGGCGTTCCTCGGCATCCGCATGGCGGTGCAGCGCGAGTATGGCCTCACTGAACGAGGCGCCCTACTGGCCGTGGCACTGTCGCAGGAGCCCGACGAACTGATGCGGGCCGTGCCGGAAGGCAGGATGGGCGCGTCGATGCTTCTTGCCTTGGGCCGACTGGTCAAGGAACCAGACACCCGGGCCAAGCTCCTCGATGCCGGGATTGCCCGTGACCCAAGGTTTCCTGCCGTGCGCTACAGAAGAGTCGAGGACTTGCTGCGGGGCCTAGAGGGTCAAACCAAGGAGTGTGAAAACACTCGCGTACGCTGTCAGCGCCGAGCGACCGTCCTGCTGGACGAGCTCGAGTCAATCGAACCCGTCGAAAGTCGGCTGATGGTTGCCAGGGCGCGCCTCATGATTGCGACGAACAACGCGGCGGGCGCGGAAACTTACCTGGCCGAGAAGTGCGCGCGGCTTTCGGCACCGCTCGAGTGCCGGCGTTGGCAGATCGTGGCCGCGGACAAGGCACAAGCGGAAAAACTGCCGAGTCAAGGAGTGGCTGCGTTCTTACAGGCGGCCTGCGTCAACAGCCGGGACTGCGCTGCGGCCGCCAATTGGCTGGCTACAGTACACATGCGGCGACGCGAGTTCGTCGCGGCGACGGACATGTACGAACGGGCGGCGAGTGAGTTGAACTCGCCATCGGCCTGGGTCAAGGTTGCTGAAGCGGCGGAAAAGGCCGGACTCGACACGAGCGCGGCTCGTGCGCGTGCCAAGGCTGAGGCGAGAGGCACGTCGCCAGACTAGCCCAGTTGGCGGGAGCCCTGAACTAGGCTCGCTGTGATGCATCCAAAGCGTTTGGACGAAATGTACGGTATCGAGTAAGCCGAGAGTCAGTCATGCACGCCGCTGAACGCAGGACCCGAGAGAAACGACGGGATTCGGAGGGGATGAGGTGAGCACCGCACTCGGGCTCATGTCGTTGTTCCTGGCGGCTGCCGTGGTGTTCTTGGCGGCCACACGCAACCGGCTCTTTGCGGCGCCTTTGCTGGTGGGGCTCGTCATTCGCGGGACCCTCGCGGTTATTGACGCTCTCGTGTTTGTACTGCCAGGTCACCCGGACAGCATGCAGTTCGACTTTCGAGCGTTCTATCGCGCGCGAAACGGTGTGGCTGGAACCTTCGAGTACATTACGACCGGCGCAGACCTGTACACATGGGTGGTCAGCTTCTTCTACGCGCTGTTTGAGCGGAGTTCGCTCATGATGCAGGGCGTAAACGTGCTGTTTGGTACGTTGGTGATACTCAATGTCGGGCGCTTAACCGTTCACCTGGGCGGTGACGCCAAGCTGGGCCGTCAGGCGGCGTGGCTCACAGCGCTGTTTCCGAGTCTCATCTACTTTTCCGCCGTATTGCTCCGCGAGGTTGCAGTCACCTATCCACTCTCGCTGGGGGTTCTCTACTTGGCGTACTGGTACCGGGAACGCCGCTGGTGGCAAATGCTTGTCGCAGTCGTGGCCTTGTTGGTCAGCATGGCGTTTCATTCGGGGTCCCTTGCCGTGCTGCTGGCCGTCGGCGTATGGCTCGTTGGGTCTTGGATACGCTCTCTGTTTTCCCAAGGCTTTAGAAACCTCGGCAGGAACAGTCTCGCCTTGATCGCGGGCGCCGGCGCGCTGGCGTTTGTGTTCGCGTCGGGTTTCGGAATGAACAAGTTCAAGTATGTCCAGGGCGGCGAGGTAGATGAGTTGGCGATCACCCAGACCTACTTCGCGAAGGGTAGAACTGCATACCTGGAGGATCTGCACCCGGAGTCTCCGACGGAAGTGATATTGCAGACGCCGCTGCGTCTCACGTACTTCCTTTTCGCACCGTTCCCCTGGATGCTCAGCGCTGGCTCGGATGTTCTGGGTGTGGTCGACTCGTTCTTCTTCTTTTTTCTCTTCTTCAGAGTCTGGAGGCAGCGTGCGCTGGTCGCTTCGCGCCGCGAGTCAGTGCTGGTGCTCGCTGTGTTCGGCGCGATGGCACTCACGTTCGCGATAGGTGTGTCTAACTACGGAACGGCACTTCGCCATCGAAACAAGATGCTTCCGCTACTTATCGGCGTGGCGCTGTCGGTCCCATGGATGCGCGGCAAATTCGCGCCCGCGCGACCACGACCGCTTGCGGTCGCAGCGCGCGGCGCAGAGCCCCGGTGATCAGGGACTCAAGACGGCGACTGGCGATGAAGAGTCCGCTGTTCCGCCGTTGCCCAGTTGGCCGAAACCATTGTAGCCCCAGCAGAACGCCGATCCCGTGCTCTGGAGCGAGCAGCTGTACACGCCTCCTGCAGCCACGACAGAGGTTTGGGAAGTGATTCCAGACACGGTTACTGGGGTTGAGCTGCTCGTCGTGGTGCCGTTGCCGAGTTCACCAAAGCTGTTGTCGCCCCAACAGCGGAGCGTTCCGTCCGGGTACCGCCGGGAACAGCTGTGCGCGTAGCCCGCTGACACCGTCGTCATCTGGGTGATGCCGACCAACACCGGGATGTTGCTATTTGTGGTGCTCCCGTTGCCGAGTTGCCCCCAGGTGTTGAGCCCCCAGCAGCGCGGCTGGCCCGATACGAGCGCGCAGTTGTGAGAGTCTCCCGTGGACAGCGCGGTGGCACCAGAAATGCTTACATTCACTGGAACCGGTTCCAAGTTGTTCGTGGAGCCGCTTCCCATCTGACCCACGTCGTTCAGTCCCCAGCACTTGATCGCACCTCCTGCCACCAGCGCGCACGTGTGCCAACCGCCCGCAGCGATCGCTGTAGCACCCGTCACACCCGACACGGTGATCGGGGTCAAGACGTTTCCGGAATAGGTGCCGTTGCCAATTTGCCCAAATTCGTTGTCACCCCAGCACATCACCGTGCCGCCGGAGATCAGGGCGCAGCTGTGGTAAGTGCCACTCGCGATAGCCGTCGCATTCGCCACGCCGCTGACCGTCACCGGGATTGTGCTACTGGTTTGCGTGCCAGTGCCCAGCTGTCCGTCCGAGTTGAGGCCCCAGCATCGGGCCGTTCCGTCGGTGCGGACGGCACAGGAGTGCCATCCGCCCGGGGCGATCGAGCTGACAGCCGAGAGCCCGGTTACGGTCGTGGGAGACGAACTGTCCGTTGTACTGCCGTCACCGATCTGCCCGTCCGAGTTCCACCCCCAGCACCGCGCGGTTCCGTTGTTGACGACCCCACAACTGGTGTAGTTCATGCCCACCTTGATTTCAGTGAACAACGATCCGCTCAGGGTGTACTGCCGGTAGCCGACACCTTCAGCTCCGCTTCCGTTTTGGACCGCTCGTACGTCAACCCGAAGCGTGTGTACGCCCAGTGGCAACCCGGTCGTGTCCCAAACGGCCGCGCTTCCGTTCCAGTCCTGGATCAAGAACCAAGTCGGATTCGCGGGACGCTGGTAGTAGAAGCGGTACTCCGGTGTTAGGCCAGAAGAACACGTCGACGTCGCTGAAAGATTGACCAGCGTACCCGGCGACTGTGGGCTGGGTGGAGCGGCGTTGACGGCGGGTGAGCTGCAGCTGCCGCCGAGTTGGTAGTTGAGATAGCGCACGGCTTCCCAGCTTGAGGTATTGCCGGCTGCGCGTGCGTATACGAGCAAATAGTATGTGCCCGTTGGGAGGCCGGTGGTGTTCCAAGTCGCCGTGTTCGCACCCCAGTTCTGGATCTCAGTCCAGGTCGAACTCGTGGTCAGACGGTACACAAAGCGGAACTCCCCCGACGCTGCGCCACATGTCGCGCCAGCGGTGAGGCCGACCATCGTGCCAGGAACCTGTGGCGAGGCTGGCGCTGCAGCGAGTGTCGCAGAAGTACATACGTCGTTGATGAAGAAGTTGAGGTGCGCCGCACCCTGCGAGCCAACTCCGCTGCCGACTGCGCGGGTGTAGACGATGACGTCATACTGCCCTGCGAGCAGTCCCGTCGTGTCCCAATTCGCGGTCGCGGAGGTGCTGTACGCCTGGATGTCTGTGTATCCCCCGGGTGCTCCGATTCGCTTGTACGAAAAACGATACTCGGCGGTCTCACCGCCACCGCAAGTTGCTGCGGTGGCAGTCAACGTTACGGGAGTGCCCGCGTTGACGGGTCCCGTTGGCGCCGCCGAAAGAGACGAGCCGGTGCACGCCGCCAGCGAGATACTGTCAATTTCCTCGGAGTCCGCCGCCCCGCTGCACCCAACTGTCAGTGCTCCGAGCAAGAAAACCCACAACCACACTAAGCGCCCATAGCTGGGTGACATCATCGCCCTGCCTCTCGTAATGCTGAACTGCCTACAAAACTTCACGTTAGCTTGAACGGCCCCCAAAGTCGACGCTGTAGCCGGCCAGGGCTCGCGCTCCTATTACTACGGGTTTTGGTTGCGAGAAAGCGACGAAGTGTTCATGGCCGCCGTACCTCGTCGTTCTACCCTTAGCGAGGCGCCCGGTCGGGCTGCACAATCACCCGTGCCGTGTCGAACAACACGCCCAGGTCACCCAAGAACGAAGCGTTTTCCAAGTATCGGCGATAGATTCCGAGCTTTTTTGGCAGAATTACTTGGACATACTCGGCTTCCGGATCTTCGGCTCGGGACAAGACGTCTTCTTCGTTTCGAAAGAGAATCGTGGCTGGATCCGTGATACCCGGCCGATATTGCT
Source organism: uncultured Myxococcales bacterium (assembly GCA_937872925.1). Taxonomy (GTDB): domain Bacteria; phylum Myxococcota_A; class Polyangia; order Polyangiales; family Polyangiaceae; genus JACKEA01. The sequence goes on from CALMUT010000368.1 coordinate 5,027, forward strand.
GAAGAAAATCGCGGTCCTGCCGCGGATACAGTGCCACGTACCTCGGTACCTCTGGGCGAGGGCCTACGAGCGAAAGGTCTCCACGCAAGACGTTGAGCAGTTCGGGCAGTTCGTCCAGCTTGGTCTTTCGCAAGACGCGACCCACGCGCGTGATCCGAGGATCGTGTCCCGCGGTGATCTCCGGACCTGAGGCGCCTTGACGCATGGTGCGAAATTTGAGCAGCTCAAAGGGCCTGCCTGAGCGCCCGACGCGAGTCTGGCGGAAAAGCACGGGACCGGGCGACGACAGCTTCACGAGAGCCGCAGTTGCTGCCAAAACCGGCCCGACCGCAGCCAGACCCAGCAGCGAAGCGGTCACGTCGAACGCCCTTTTTAGTACCAGTTCGGTTCGAGTGTACAACGCGCCCCCCTAGCGCCGATGCTGATGGATGATGGACTTTACTGCGTCAATCACGATCTGGCAGTGCTCCTCGGTCATTGCGGGAAAAATCGGGAGCGAAACCAAACGGGGCCACGCGGCCGCTGCGACCGGGAACTCATCGTCGGCGTAACCGTAGGTCTGTCGGTAGTACGGGTGCATGTGGAGCGGCATCCAATGCACCGACGCACCGACGCCGAGCGTGTTCAGTGCCTCTATGAATTCGCGTCGGTTGATATCCAATCGTTCCAGCCGGAGTCGGACTGGGAACAGGTGCCACGAGTGCTGACGATTGCTCAGTTCGAATGGCAGTTCCAGTTCTTCGACCTGCGAGAGCCCCGCAATGAGAGTTCGCGCGATACCTTGGCGCGATTGCCAGAGTTCATTGGCGCGCGCGAGCTGCCCGAGACCAATTGATGACGCGATGTCCGTCAGGTTGTATTTGAAGCCGGGCGCGACAATCTCATAGTACCAAGAGCCGCCGCTCATGAAGCGCTTCCATGCGTCACGGCTCATGCCGTGCAGAGACATGACGCGCATGCGGTCCGCCAGGTCTTCACGGTCCGTGACGGCCATTCCGCCTTCGCCGGTGGTGATACACTTGTTGGCGTAGAACGAAAAACACGTGATGTCAGCCGTCGAACCGACGGCGCGCCAGGGTGCGCCGGCGTTGGAGCGATAGTAGGCTGGCAGGGTGTGGGCCGCCGGGGTCGGGCAGCGCCAAGCAAGAGCCATCCC
>CALMUT010000369.1 GCA_937872925.1 uncultured Myxococcales bacterium
CGGGAGAAAGTGCGCCTCGCGCGCGGCCAATTCGCGCGCTGCAAATGCGCGGTACCCGATAACAGCGCACGTCAAGAACTTCCCGTCGTGGTCGAGGTCTTCGACCGTGCAGGCGACGTGGTGACCCGGGGAACGCTGATCAGCCTGGTCGGACCGAAGCACCGCTAAACACCGACTCCGCTGCGATGCAGTGGGGATCGAGGGCGCAGCGAGACAGCGGTCGAAGCGAGCCAGCGAAGCGCTGCCGCTTACTTCGGCACTTCGATCGTCGCGCAGCCAAACTGCACGTCGATCTTGCCGTTTTGGTCCGCTTGGATGGTCTGGCAGGTGCTGTCGCATACCAAGACCGTCGTCGGGTTGACTTCGTCGTCGTAGTACCAGCCCCCTGCGGGACCACAGTCGGATTTGGAAGGAACTTTGTAGATGGGTTGCTGGCCGCCACCGCTTGGCGTGAACAGCACGTTCACTTGATTCTTGTTGAAGGTCTGCCCGGCGGGCGGCGGCGGGATGCTCCAGCCGCAGTCCAGTTTGGCGGAGCCAATGATGCCCGCGGCCAATTGGTTGAAAACCGGCGCGAAATTCTGCAGACAGAGGTCGCTGGCAACGCCGCCGGTCTGGATCACGAGGTCTTTGTAGACCGTCCCTGGGGATGCGGCACTGGGGCAGTTCGTGAAGCTGAAAATGCTGTAGACCTTCCACTGATTCGCTTTGATCAGAGCCGGATCGAGCGCGTTCACTTGGTTCGTGAAATCCTGGGCGGTGATCGCCGAGTTGTCATCGGTAACGATGGTGAAAATCTTCACAGAGTTTGAACGCAGGATGCCTTTCCAGTTGGGATAGGTCTGCACGATCAGCTGCAGCGAGTTGCTACTGCCGACGGTTTGGAAAATGTGTGCGAAATTGGGCAGCTTGGTGTCGTTGGGACACTTGCCGGAACCCAGGGGGGCGGCGATGCAGATCCCGTCGTCGGGGATCGGCGGGAACGGCGACGGCTGGTACTGTTCCGCAACCAGCGCGATGCGTATGTCCACGCCCGCGGCCGTGATGCCCTGGGAGAACTTGTTCATGTTGTCCCGCACGGCCTGGGTTTCTTCGACCATGCTGCAGGACGTATCGATGGTCCAAATCACGTCTGCGGGCAGCACGGCGTTGTTGGCTTCTTGGGACACCCCGGCGCAATCCCCGCCGAAGTTGCCACTGCCCCCGTTGCCGCCGACGCCAATGCCCGCCCCGTTGCCACCGACGCCGATCGCTGCGCCGCTCCCGCCGTTTGCACCCGAGCCCGTTGCAGCGCCGCCGCCGCTGCCGCCGCTGCCGCCCTCGGGGTCGCTTGCTGCCGAGCAGCCCAAGGCTGAAATCACCAACGCTGAAATCGCCAACACTGCCCGGGTGCCCATGGGCACAGGTGTACCCCGGACCGGCGCAGGATGCATGTGTCCCGCGTACCTTTGCTTACCTCCTCCCGGAATTCGGCAGCGACAAGGTGCATGGATCGAAATGCGCGCTCGGCGTAGACTAGCGGCAGCGCTCTGTCGCAGCGCGTCATCTCGCTCATGTCTGCAGTGCCCTCCCAACCCGAATTCCCTGGGTCCCCGGTCCAACCCGGCGAAGTGATCGCTGAAAAGTACGTCGTGGAGTCCGTCGTCGCGAAGGGCGGCATGGGCATCGTGCTCGCGGCCCGCCACCAGCAGCTGGGTCAGCAGGTTGCCATCAAGGTGTTGCTTCCAAGCGAACTCCTGCAAGAGCCAAATGCGGTTGCGCGCTTCATTCGCGAAGCCCGCGCCGCCGCTGGTCTCCAGAGTGAGCATGTGGTGCGCATCTTTGACGTCGGCACCTTGCCGGACGGGTTGCCGTTCATGGTCATGGAGCTGATGCGGGGCAAAGACTTGCGCACGGTGGTCCGGAAGAACGGCCCCCTCAGTGTGGAAGATGTGGCCTTCTACGTGCTCCAAGCCTGTGACGCGGTGGGGGAGGCGCACGAGAACGGGATCGTGCATCGAGACCTGAAACCGTCGAACCTGTTTCTTGCTCAGCGCCGTGATGGCTCGAGCATCGTCAAGGTGCTGGACTTCGGCATCTCCAAGGCGCCAGTAGGGCTCCCGGGCGGCACGCTGGAGCTGACGACGTCTAGCGTGATGATGGGTTCGCCGCTGTACATGTCTCCGGAGCAAATCCGGGACGCCCGCTCCGTGGATCACCGCACGGACATCTGGGCATTGGGCGTGATTCTGTACCAACTCTTGACCGCGAAACCGCCCTTCAATGGTGACAGCCTGCCAGCGGTCTGCGCTGCGATTGCCGCAGACACCCCGACGCCGATTACGCGAACGGACGTGCCCCTTCCCTTCTGCGATGTGATTTGGAAGTGTCTTGCGAAACGCCCCGCGGATCGCTTTCAAAGCGTCGCGGAGTTGGCAGCGCAGCTTCGGCCGTTTGCGGGGCAGCGGCAGGTGACGGCGGTCGCCGCGGGCGCGCCGCCGCACATCGCCGAGGCGCAGTCGACGAGCGGGCTCGCGTTTCCCAGTCCCGATTCGTTTACCCCAGGTACCCCTTATGGCAACGGCGGAGTGGTGGTGCCCGCCCGGGAGTTTCAGGGCGCGGCGGACGCCGAAACCATCAGCTACAACCGACTGCTGTCGAATAAGGACGCCCTGCGCGCGGCGCCGGTCGGTGTGGGTTTGGAAACCGACGCGCCCCTTGCATCGACGTTGGTGCACCGCCTGGGCGGTCGGCGCGCTTCAGCCATCTTAGGGCTACTGGCGCTGATCCTCGCCGTCTTGCTGGTATTGACGATTGGCAAACTCGTATCCAGTCCGAATCCTACCGCAGAGGACAGCGGGACTCCCCCCGTATCCCCTATAGCTCCCGCTGCCGCCTCTCCGAAAGCAACCCTCGCCGAGCCCACCGCCACGGGCGTCACGACCGCGGTGCCGGTGACCCCACAGCCGTCCGCCGCCGCTACGGCGCCCGTCGCCCTGCCTGCGCCGCCCAAGGCAAAACCCGTGCAAAAAGCCAAGCCCGCTGCAGTAGCGCCCCCGCCGAAGCCCACTTCCGATATACGCAAGACACGTTGATGCGGCGTTTTCGATTCTGGCTACTGGTAGCCTCCCTTGCCGTGCTGTGCGCGCCGAGTCCCGCGCTAGCGGACGACACAGCAGACGAAGCGGATCTGCGCTTCAACCTCGGCGTCAGCGCGTACGAGAAGGGGGAGTTCGAGCAAGCGCTGTCGCACTTCCTTGCCTCCAACCGTCTGGTCCCGAACAAGAACGTGCTCTTCAATGTGGCTCGGGCCTACGAGAAGCTTGGCCGCTATCCAGAGGCTTATCGCTACTACCTAGCGACTCAGGACGGGGAAAAGGACGTTGCGACCCGCAAACGCATTGCGCAGGCCCTCGCGCAGCTCAGTGGGCGAGTCGCGATTATCGAGATCGAAACGGATCCACCGGGCGCAACGGTCTACATCGACCGCAAAGATCTGGGGCCCCGGGGTGAAAGCCCGCGACGCTTGGGACTGCCGGCAGGCAAATACCGTGTGCTGGTGGAGAAGCCCGGCTACATGCCGGCCCAAGAAACCGTGGCGCAAGCGCGCGTTGGCGCCGTGAAGCGCGTTCGACTGAAGCTGACGCCGATTTTGGGCTCCGTTGAGCTCGAGGGCGGGATGGCCGGAGCCCGCGTCCGCGTCGCAGACGGCAGTTTCGACGCCAGTTGCGTCTTGCCCTGCGTTCTGAAAGTGCCGCCGGGTCGGCGCCAACTGGCTATCGAGAAGCCCGGATTTCGGACCCGCAGCCTCGAGGTTACCGTCATCAAGGACAAGACCGTGCGCGTGCGCACGGACTTGGAGGCGATCACGGGGACGTTGGTGATCAGCACCGACGAACCCGGTGCCTTGATCGAGGTCGACGGCAAACCCGCCGGATTCACCCCGGCGCTGCTCAAGACTCCGGTGGGGCGCCACCGCATCGTGGTTAGCTTGCCGGGTTATCGCAGCGTGGAGCGCCAGGTTTTTCTCCGGGCCGAAGAGCAGCAGCGTCTCGAGATCGTGCTTGCGCAGAATGCCGAGATCATTGCCGCGTCTCGTGAGGCGCAGAGCATTGAGGACGCCCCGAGTTCCGTGTCGGTGGTGCCCTACCGAGAGCTCAAGGCCTTGGCGTACCCCACCGTGGCAGAGGCGCTGCGCGGTGTGCGTGGCGTGTACGGATGGGACGATCGCTCCTATACGTCTTTGGGTGTTCGGGGCCTCGGACGTCTCGGTAGCTACGGCAATCGATTGCTGGTGCTCGTGGACGGTCACCCGACCAACGACAACTGGCTGGGCTCTTCCTACCTTGGCTACGACGCCCGCACGGACTTAGCCGATTTGGAGCGCATCGAAGTCGTGCGGGGACCGGGTTCTGTGCTGTACGGGACCGGCGCGTTCACTGGCGTTGTGAACTTGGTGACGCGTCGTGCGTCCCACACCAGTGCGGAAGCTGGCGTGAGCACCGCTCTCGACGGTGTGGCGCGCGCACGGGTGCGCGGGAACGTGATGCTCGGAAAAGACGCCGGGATTTGGACCAGCGTTGCGGTGGCGCGCTCGAGTGGCCGCGACTTCTTCTTCCCGGAGTACGTGGCGGATACACCGCCGGAGATCGCTGGCAACGCCCGCGAGGTGGACGGCTTGGAGGCTGCGACGGTTTCCGGACGGGTCTGGTGGAAAAGCGTGACGGCGCAATGGTTTTATCACACCCACGAAAAGCAGCTGCCCACGGGCGTGTTTGAAACGGTGCTCGGCGACGGCCGGACCCGGCAGCGCGACACGCGTGCGTTTGTGGAGCTGCGCGCCGATCCGCGGGTGTCCGAAAACGTGTCGTTGACCACCCGCGCGTACGCAAACCACTACCGATTCTTGGGAACCTACGCCCGAGACATCGTGGACGGTGGCGTGGAGGTCGATCGCTATCGCGGCACTTGGGCGGGGCTGGAGCAGCGAGTGGTCGTGTCCCCCTTCGACGCCTTGAAGCTCACCCTGGGGGCGGAAGGCCAACTCCATTTCCAAGTGGAGCAAGAAGCGGCGGACGAGACAGGCTCGTTCTTGGACGACACGGGCGCGGACGGCCGACCCTTTCAAGTGGGGGCTGGCTACGTCGTCGCCGATGTGGTGCCGACGGATGCGCTGAGCGTGTCCCTTGGCGCGCGGCTGGACGCGTATTCTACCTTCGGCCAATCGGTCAATCCGCGCGTAGCGGTCATTACCAAGCCCTACACCGGCGGCGTGCTCAAATTACTCGGCGGCAAAGCATTTCGAGCGCCAAGCATCTACGAACTTTTCTACAACGACGGTGGCGCGACGCAGATAGCGAGCCCAGACCTGCAGCCTGAGAACATTTACTCCGCGGAGGTCGAGCATACGCACAGATTCACGCCCACCCTCAGCGCTGCGGCATCCGTATTCGGCAACTACACTTCGCAGCTTATTGATTTCGAAGGCTCCGGGAGCAGCGCGGACCCGTTGGTCTACCGAAACACCGATGAGCCTCTGGTTGCCCTGGGTGCCGAGGCGGAAATCCGCCGTGACTTTCGTCAGGGCTGGATGCTGGCCGCAAGTTACGGCTTCACCCTCACTCGATTTCTCGAAAGTGAATCTAGCAAGGCGCTCTTTTCTTTAGACGCGGCGTCAGAGAAGCGTGAAGTGTCCAATGCCCCAGAGCATCTGGCTTCCGTCAAAGCCGCGGTTCCGATCTTGTCCCGAGACGTCACCGCAGGGACGCGGCTCAGCTTCGGTGGCATTCGCTTCGATCGCTTTGAAAACGTCGGCGACCCGCCCCAGGGCCGCACGCGCGCCCACGCGATCTGGGATCTGGTTTTATCCGGCTTCGAAGCGCGTTGGGGGATGTCGTGGGCTTTGGGCGTGTACAATGCTTTCGACTACAGACACACCCTGCCGGTCAGTGCCGAGTTCCGGCAGCGCGCCATCGAGCAGCAGGGGCGCAGTTTTCTTGGGTCCGTCGAAATAAGCGTGCGCTAGTCCCCGGCGAGGTCGATGCACATGCCCTCGCAGGCCACGACTGCTTCGGTCTGACCGGCGTTTTCCTTCAGCCAGGTCCCGGCGCGCGCGCCGATCGCGTCCAGCTCGTCGTCGCGCCGATCCGGATCGTGGTGAAACAGCGCCAGACGCTTCGGCTCCGCCAACTTGCCCAGCCGCAGCACGTCGTCGACGACGGAGTGGCCCCAGCCGGATTTGGCCGGCATGTCTTGGGCTAGGTACTGCGAGTCATGGACGAGTAGGTCGACCCCATCCGAGAACCGCGCCAGCTCGTCGAGCAGGGAAGGGTTCTCCGCCGAAGGCAGTTCGTTGTCCGTCAGATAGGCGAGAGACGTCCCGTCTGCATCTTGGATGCGAAACCCTTGCGAGCCACCAGGGTGGTTCAGCGCGATGCGTGTGACCACTGCGGAGCCAATGCGCCAGCTGTCGCTGTCCGGGCGTTCAAACACCACACGCGACGGGATGTCCTGCGCGCTGACCGGGAAGTGGATGTCGTCGAAGATCGTCCGCTGAAACCGCTCTTGGGCCTCGTTGATCAGCGGATAGATGCACAGCTCCGTATCCGGCTTCCAAAGCGGTCCAAAAAACGGCAACCCCAGCACGTGATCCCAGTGGGTATGGGAGAGCAGCAAGCTCGTGCGCACAGTGCCACCGTTCTTGATCAATTCATTGCCCAGGGTGCGGATCCCGGTTCCTGCATCCAAGATGATGCGACTGCTGTCGGACAGCTCCACGCCCACGCACGACGTATTGCCACCGTAGCGCACCGTGGCTGGACCTGGAGCGGGCACGGAACCGCGCACGCCATAGGACGTCACCCCCA
>CALMUT010000370.1 GCA_937872925.1 uncultured Myxococcales bacterium
CGGCGCGGACGGCCGCTTCCCCCGTCAGCGTCCGCTTCCCCCGTTCGCGTCCGCGACTTCCCCCGTGCGCGTCCGCGCCGGCGCGGACGGCCGCTTCCCCCGTCAGCGTCCGCTTCCCCGTGCGCGTCCGCGCCGGCGCGGACGTCCACATCCCCGTGCGCATCCGCGCGTCGGCGTTCGCGTCCCCGTGCGCGTCCGCTTTCCCGTGCGCGTCCGCGCCGGCGCGGACGTCCGCTTCCCCTGTGCGCGTCCGCTTCCGTGCGCGTCCGCGCCGGCGCGCCGGCGTAGCCCGCGTCCCGTCACCGTTGCGGTGCGCAAGTTGGGCCCAGCCTGGGATTAGTGGCCTCGCGTCGCAGCGCGATTCGACCCAAACAAACCAAACGACTGGATGGCGACCGGGACGGGGCTCAGAACATTGCGCCGGCTTCGAGCACGATGGTCCATTGGCGGTCTTCGCCTTTGAGGTCTTCGGTGTCTTGGTCGGAATTCTGGGCGTCGGCGGGGTCGACGATGTCCGTGATGAACTGCCCACCGAGCATCACCATCTCGTAGCGATAGTTCACGCCGATCAGTAGGCGCTGGCGCTCGAGGCGGACTTTGTTGAAGACGACGTTGTTGTTGAAGTCCAGGGGCGAGCCGCCATTGCAGACGGGCTGCCCGTCAAACTGGCCCGCCTTGCTGGGATCTGGGTTCCCCGGCACGTTCGGGCCCGCGAAGTTGCAGTAGCCGACGGCGTCGGTGCCGGGCGTCAGGTCGATCAGGCCGGAGTCCCCGAACATCCAGACATATTGGTAGCCGATCCATGGCGTGATCACGCTGGAGTCGGCGATGGGCAGGGGTTTGGAGATCTGGGCGTCGAGGGCGACGGTGGTCAGCTGGAATTGGGGGGTGCCGGTGATGGTGCGCACGCCGCCGCCGACTGCAATGTCCGGGAGGATCCCGGCGAGTCCGGTACGGAAGCCTTCGAGCAGGGAGAGGCGGACGTCTGCGCCGCCGGAGATGATGCTCGTCTTGGGCATGAAGCCGACCACCCCAGTGAGCTCAAGGCCGAAGCCGAAGCTCTTGCGGATCTTCGCGGAGTAGAGTGCGAGCAGCGGGGATGGGCTGGAGTTTCGGATCGACGCCAGGTTGCTGGACGGGTCGACGGTGCCTTGGGTGCCGTTCTTCCAATACTCGGCGTCGTCGTCGATCTTCGTATACGCCGCTTCCATGGACAGATGAAAACCCGCGAAGCCGGTGGTGCGTGCGGAATGCATCGCCGAGGGCGCCAGGGCGAAGCCGTATTGGTTCATCAAACGCTTGAACGAAGCGTGGTCCGGAGCACACCACTCGCCGCGCGCGTTGAAGGCGTCGTTGTACACGCCGGCGGGCGAACGGCAGTCGCTGTCGACCACAAGACGCTCCAATGCCGGATCCATCGGTTCGGCACGAACCGTGGAGGCTGCTGCAAGCACCAAGGTGCCTGCAGCGAAAGCTGCGAAACGGGCTACAAATCCCACGTATTTAACTCCGCACGGGCGAGGCTACTTGCGGCCTGGGATCAAGGTCAAGTACGCGAGTCAGAAGGTGAAAATCCCGGGGCAGACTGCCGGTGTTTTGGGGTCGACGGCGGGGGCTCGGGCGGAAAAGTGCTCCGGGGCGGGTCCGCGGTCACTACGCTCGGCCCATGTCGTCCGAGTCCGACCGCCTGCGTGGCCAGACCGCCAAGCAGCCTTTCCACGTGGTGCTGGTAGAGCCGGAGATCCCCCCCAACACCGGGAACATCGCTCGGCTGTGTGGAGCCACATGCGCGCCACTACACCTTGTCGGCAAGCTCGGATTCTCTATCGACGAGCATGCTGTGCGGCGCGCGGGGCTTGACTACTGGCACCTGGTCGACGTGCGCACGCATGTGGACTTGGCGAGCGCCGAGGCAGAAATCGCCAAGGCGGCGCAGCCGGCGGTCTCCCGATCCTGGCTCTTCAGCGGCAAGGCAACACGCAGCTATCTGGATGTCGAGTTTCAGCTCGGTGATGCGCTCGTCTTTGGCAAGGAAAGCGTCGGGCTGCCAGAGCCACTGCTGCAGGCACGTGAGGACCGCGTGGTCGGCATCCCGATGCCCGGTGCGGTGCGCTCGCTGAACTTGGCGAACTCCGTTGCCATCGGCTTGTACGAAGCGCTTCGTCAACGAGATTTGTTGCGCGTCAGAACGGAATGAAACATTTGCGGTCTGCGACGCGGGTTGCCTTGCCTCGCGCATTCTGTGCGCACGCACGTAGCGACTCCACCCAAGGCGCGACGCCGCGACTTAGCGAATGTGTACGCGGGGCGAGGCGGCGGTGAAGTCCGCATGCACCGTGCGCGTCTGGCCCGGCGCCAACGTGACTTGGGCGGGCACGCGCTCGTGGAGTTGCGTGCTCTGGAATTGAACGAAATGACTGCCTGCGGGGAGTTCCAGGCCCATCACGGGCGTGGTGCCCCGGGCGCGGCCGCCCACGCTGACGAGAGCGGGGGGCGTCGAGGTCAGATTCAGGATGCCCCGACCCACGGGAGCGGTGCCCGCACTGGGCGCGGGTACGCCGGCGCTGCCATTCGCGTGGGGTGGGTGCCCGCTGGGTTGTGGCGGGTGCTTGGGGCGCGGCTCGGGCGGGGGGCTCGACGCCGGCGGCGCAACGGACCTGGAGGCGGGCGCAGTCGGCGTGGTGGAGACTGGGCGCGGCTCGGTCGCAATCACGGCGGCGTCGGCGCCATCGACGCCCGCAGCCGGATCCGGCGGGTCCCGCAGGGAAAGCACGCCGACTACAGCCACACCCAGGAAGGCAATCGCCGCCACGGGAAAGATGCGGCTCTTGACCGGCACGCTGGCGCGGCGCTGGCTGGACGTCGTCGGTGAGGTTTCGTCCGTATCAGAAGTCCGCGCGCGGGCGTCGGCGTCGTCCCCGTCGGCGGCATTGCCGTCGGCGTCGTCTTCGGCATCCGGCGGCGGGGGAATGCTGGGCAGCTTGCGCGTCCATTCGACGATTTCCTCCCGCGCGGCAAAGGTGCGCGTGACTTCCATCTCGGCGCCGACGGGCGTCCGTTCCACGTCTGCGGAGTCGCCGGGTGTGGGCGTCGCGTCGAGCTCGATCGCGGGCTGGGACTCCCGGGCCTTGCGCCGAGCTTTGCGCACCCGTGTGCCGAGGCGCCGGGAAAGGTCTCCCAAATCGCTAGTTTTAACGAAGTCTCGCAGGGGCCGAGCAAATTGCTCCGCGCTTTCCGGACGCTGCTCCGGGTCATGAGACAAGGCCTGAGTCACGAGCTCGGCCACCGCTGCGAGCTCCGGATCGTGCTCGGCAACCGAGGGCACGGGCTGGTCCAGGGCCTGCAAACACTTCTCCGGCGTCGAACGTCGGAACGGAGGATCGCCGGTCCACGCCTCGACCAGCAGCACGGCGACGGCGAAGACATCGCTGCTGGGCGTGAGCGTGCCGCCATGCACTTGTTCCGGCGGCATGTGACCCGGAGAACCAAACAGCTCCGGACGCACGGCGCCGTCAATGGTCACGGGCGCGGCGATCCCAAAGTCGATCAGGCGCACCGCGCCTTCTTCGTCGATCATCACGTTGCGCGGTGTCACGTCCCTGTGAACGATTCCGGCCTTGCGGTGTGCGTAGTCCAGGGCGCGACAGATCTCGATGCCCACGTAGGCGCCCTCGTCTGGAGAAAGCGGCCCGGTGCTCTTGAGCACTTCAGAAAGGGTGACGCCTTCGCAAAGCTCCATCGCGATGTAGTAGATGCCCTGCTCGACCCCGAGTTCGTAGACCGGCACGATATTCGGGTGACCCAATTCGACTGCGGTCTTGGCTTCCTCGATGAATCGACGCACGAATGCTTCGTCGGAAGCCAACTCCGGTCGGATCTGTTTGACCACCAGTCGCTTTTCGAAACCGACGGCACCGCGTAAAGTGGCCAAGTAGACCCGCGCCATGCCCCCGCCCGCTATTTCGCGCTCGAGCACGTACTTGCCGAAGATCTGGGGAAACATGCGCCTTGGGCATGTTAGCGCCCCAATCGGTTTGTTGCTCGTTTGTGGTTGCAGCCCGGAGCCGGAGCCCGACGTAGTCCACTCGATCGCGGCGCATCTCGCCCCCGGATGCACGGAAAACGCCGAATCGCTGGTGGTGCAGCTCAACGCACTGGGCGACTTCGACGCGTCACCGCGGACGAGCGAAGCGCTGCCGGGGGATTCGAGGGATGTGGAGATCGGCTTTCCAGCGTCGACGCGGGCGATCGAAGCCATCGCGGATGGCTCCCGGGGTCGGTTCTTGGGCATTGCCAACGTAGATGCCGCCGGCGCCTTTGACGTCCTGCTTTGGAACAGCAAGAGCGCTTGTCAGCTGTGGGATCCGAACGCGGCCAGTGGCGACCCGTATCCGGGCGCGACGGGGGGCGAGGCCTTTGGGGTCAGCGAAGACGGACGCTATGCGCTGCTTGCCGGTGGCCTGACCAACACCGAAAACGCGGTGCGTGCGCTCCATTTTCGCCTCGACACCGGACAGATCTCGGAAGTCCCCGACAACATGCTGCCAGGCCGCGCCTTCGCGACCGTCACGCAGTTTGGGCAGGATGCGATGTTGGTCGCGGGCGGCTCGGATCCCTTGAACGCCGCGGACCTGGCGCTCGCGCCCCCCGTGGGGACGGCCATCGTCTTTTCACACGAGAAGCAGCGCTTTGACCGCAACACGCTGATCAATCTGTCGGCGCCGCGTACGAAACACGGTGCCGCCGTGCTCCTCAGTGGCGAAACCGTGCTCGTCGGCGGCCTGGGTTCGACGGGAGTCGCGCTTTCAACCCTAGAGGTCGTTTCGCCGGTGGACCGAGCCGCGCGCATTGTCGGCACGTTGAAGCGATCGCGGCGCTCGCCGTTCGTGACGCGACTATCTGATGGGCGCGTGTTCGTGGCGGGGGGGCTTAGCGATGCGTTCAGCCCGGTCGAGTCCTGCGAGTGGCACTCGGCAGACGCCGAAGACTTCGTACAAGAGCGCGCGGGCCTGGTATTTGCGCCGCGGCAGGCCTTTGTGGCCCTGCCGGGGGCGTCGGTGCTTGCCGTCGGCGTATGCGATCCGAATAGGGCCGACTGCTCAGAACCGCAGCGCTCCGTCAGCTTCATCCGCGCGAACGGCGGCGTCGACCCCCTGCCGGATTTGCCAGGCGACGCCGCGGACCCGGTTCTGCTTTCGGCTGCTGATGGTGCGCCCTGGCTGGCGATCGGCAGCGCTGCGGGGCGCGTGATGCGGCGCTACGATCCCTGGCTGGGCATGTTCGTGCAGCCCAGCGCCCGACCCTCACGCGCGCCAGAGGTGGATCTACCCGCTCTTGCCTTCGACGGCGGCAGCTTCGGTTTTCTGTCGAGGAGCGGGAGCAGCGCCGAAGTGTTCGGTTTCCGCCATGGCACCCGTGGCAGGTACGCCCGCGCAGCAGGGCCGCTACTCCTAGGCAGCGCAGAGAACCTGGTGCCTGACCGAGCGCCGGGCAAAGAGATCTACTTCGATGCTGCGGGTCTCCATTTGGAGGGCTCGAGCGCAACCGCGCACTTGGCCGACGCCGACTTCGCAGACGTACACGTCGCCATGGATCTGACCTCGGGGCCCCCGCCCATCGTGCACTTGGGGGATACCCTCGTGGGAGTGCCAAACTGCCCGTGGCCGGAGCAAGACATCGCCATACAGCTCAGCGTTACCCGCACCGGCAAGTCCCTGAAGGTGCAGCGCGGCAGCGCTCAGACGACCTGTGACGGACCCACGGGACGCGCAACCCTCGCGCTCAGCGCGGCGGGCACGAGCAGTGTGATTCGCAGCCTCGAAATTCGGCGCAGCGTGCCCTGAGAGACGGCGTCAACGCTTGAAGAGCTTGCCGAACAGCCCGCCGGACTTCCGGCTGTCCTTTTCGGAGCCCTTGCCGCCGCGCTTGCTGTCGGCGCCCCGGGACGATGCGGGCGACCCGCGACGCATTTGGTACAAACGCAGTTCCCGCACGGCATCCAGATTGCGGGGATTCTGCTCCGCAACCCAACGAAAATCCTTAATGGCGACGTCCATGCGATTCATGCGTTTGTAGATCTGCGCCCGAGCGAATCGCGCGCGTTCATTCTGCGGCTCGCGGCGGATGGCAGTATCTAGGACAGCGATCAGGTCGTCCATGCGCCCGTCCCCGCGGCGTTCGGAGGCGATGGTCGCGTACATGGCAATGTAGTCCGCTTGCTCGGGGTCGTCTTCCATGGCGCGTCGAGCACAGATCTCGGCCGACTCTAGGCTGCGCTTCTTGTACAGCACCTCGGCCTTTTGATACTCGGTAACCGCGCGCATGACTTTTTGCACGGCCTCTTGATCTTCTGCAGACCCGCCGCCGGAGTCGACGATGCCGTTGTACTGCTCGCGGCGCTCTTCGTCGGTCAGCACCTGATGCGCTTCGTTCATGCGGGCGAAGATGCTCAGGGCGATGTCGCGCACGTCTGCGAGCTCCGGACCCATGCGGTCGGGGTGCCATTTCTTAGCTAGCTGGAAGAATGCTGCGCTGATTGCCGCGGTATCCACTTCCTGCTTCACGCCCAGGATCTCGTAGTAATTCTGCGAATTGATCACGTCCGCTTTTTTTCGGACCTCGTCCATGAAGGCGAGTTGCTCTTTGGACGCCGCCGCAGGTTGCGGAGCTGCGGGCACCGGCTTGGCGACCGGCGCCGGCGCGCGCGGAGGCGCTACTGGCGGAGGCGCCGGTGCGGGGTGGGCCGGCTGCGACGCGACGGGCGCCGCATGCGCGGGCTTCGACGCGCCTGGCGTCGACGGCAGCGGCTTGACCACCACCACAGGCGGAGCGCGACGAGGCAGTTCGTGCTCAGGAGTCTCTGATCGCAGCGTGCGTGAGTGCGTCTCCGCACTTGGCGGCGACGAGTCTTGCTGCGCGCGCTGCGGCGCAGGCGTGCCCATCTCGGGCAAGGGATTGACGGGGCGCGTATTGCGGGGCGCCCGCTCCGGGGCTTCGCGAATGGCGGGCGCGACCGGCGGCGCGACCTGCCGCACCGACGAGGGCGACTCACCGTGGTGCGATGGTGAGCGTTGCCGCGCAGATGCTGGCGGCAGTGGGGGCTTGACCCGAGGGGACGAAGCGGGCCGCGAGGCGGCTGCTGCTGCCCCGCCGCCCATCGCCCGGGGCACGTTGATCGACGGCGGAGTCGGGTCGTCGTCCCCGGGCACGGAGCTGGGCGGCGGCATATGTGCGCGGGAACGCGGCGAAGCCAGGTCCTGAGCGCCCACACCCACGGGCGTCGCGTGTGCGCCCAGATCCAAGCTGCGCGTGAGCGCCAATGCGTAGATCAAGCGCTTGATTGCCAGCTCGTCGTCCACATTGGAGGCAAACAAATCCTCCAGCATTTGTGGCCGAGCGCGGATCAGATCCAAGGTGCCCCACTCGCGGCTCGCGAAACAGAAGCGGGAGAGCTGCGCTGCGGGATGCAATCGCAGCTGCTTCTTCGAAACGCGCCGTACCGTTTGCTCGATGCGTTTCGGGTTTTCGTGAGCCCGGATGCCCCGCCAGATCAGCGACAGCGGTTCCACCACGATGTCTTCGGGCCCACCCCATTTTTCGAGCAGGTTTGTGCCGTCGTAGAAACCGTACACGCTCGTCGGCGGCAACTCGAATAGCGACAGTACCTTGCGCACCGTTTGTTCACGCAACGCATCCATGAGCTGCGTCGCGTCGATGGCGTTTTCTTCGAGCAAGATTTGCCCGTGGGGCCGACGTTCTTTTGCGCAGCGGCTGAGCGTCTTGTTGAGCGTGGCGTCGTCAATCGCGCCAAGCTCCAGAAGCAAACGCCCCAGGTGGATGACTGGATTGTGCGTCTTCGCCTTGGTGGGCGCGCCGTTTAGAAACTGCACGGCACTGCGACCGCCTTCAGCGGATTCGAACACCATGGTGCCCGTCATGCTCTTGTCCAACGCATAGACAAGCAGGCTCGCCATAGGCGTGGCTTTCAAGGTGCCACTCGCGGTCGGCTTGAGCTTGGACATGACTGGGGACCCGTAAGCCTAGTAGAACGCCGCGCACCCTGCTACCGGCCGTGGAGCCTTGGGGAGAAAATCAGGGGCTGCACCCACAACTCGCCGCCACTCCTCCGTCTGGCCGCGGATCTCCGTTGGGGCCATCCGTAGCGCACGCGTTCGGATCGGGTTAGCGTGCGGCGCATGCGCGGCCGCGTTCTGGTGATAGACGACGAACCGTCGATTCTGAGCACGCTCAAGAAAGCGCTGACTCTTGAGGGTTACGAGGTGGACGTTGCGGGCGGCGTTGCGTTGGCCCAGGAGCGGCTGGCGGCGCGGGGATACGACGTCCTATTGCTGGACGTGGCGCTGCCGGATGGCAACGGCTTGGAGCTGCTGGAAAGATTGCGCACAGCCGGAAACGACGCACAAGTCATCATGATGAGCGGGCACGCCACTGTCGATGTGGCGGTTCGGGCGACACGTTTGGGTGCGCTGGACTTTTTGGAGAAGCCGGTTTCCACCGACCGGCTATTGGTGCTGCTAGAGAATACGCTGCGCTTGATGCGCGCCGAAGAAGCCGCGGAGGAGCTGCGCGCTGAGGCCGGCCACTTCGACGAGCTGGTCGGAACGAGTCGGCGCATGAAGGAACTGGTCGATCAAATCGCACGCGCTGCTCCTGCAGCCGCGTCGGTGTTGATCACCGGCGAACGGGGCACCGGCAAGGAACTGGTCGCCCGCGCCATCCATCGCGCGTCGCCGCGCGCGAAGGCGCCCCTGGAAAAACTGAACTGCGCAGCCGTGCCGCGGGAATTGATCGAGAGCGAGCTTTTTGGCCACGAAGCCGGGGCATTTACCGGGGCGACGCGAAAACGCAGGGGCAAATTCGAGCGCGCCCACGGGGGCACGTTGTTCCTAGACGAAGTGGGCGACATGCCTTTGGACATGCAGGTGAAGCTGCTGCGCGTGCTGCAGGAGCAGGAAATCGAGCGGGTCGGGGGCAGCGAAACCATCCGCGTGGATGTGCGCGTCGTGGCCGCAACCAACCAAGACTTGGTGCGCGGCTGCGAAAGCGGGCAGTTCCGAGCAGATCTCTTTGATCGGCTCAACGTGTTGCCCTTGGAGTTGCCGCCGCTGCGAGCGCGGCGCGAAGACATCCCCATGCTCGCCACGCACTTTCTGACCATCGCCGCCCGCAGCAACGCGCGGCCCGGGGTGACATTGTCAGAGGAGGCCATCAGCGCGCTTTCCGGCCATTCCTTCCCAGGCAACGTGCGGGAGCTACGTAATCTGATCGAGCGGCTCGTGATCCTTTCGCCAGACGACAGCATCACCGCGGAGGACGTGCAGCGCGCATTGGGCATGTCGGGGGCGCCTGCTGCGGCTGGACTGTACCGGCCCGGCGTGCCCTTCAAGGTCTTGGTCGAAGAAGCGGAGCGCGCGATTCTAGAAGAAGCGATGGCGCACAACTCCGGACAGATGGCGGCGACTGCACGTGCCTTGGGGCTGGAGCGCTCTCACTTGTACAAGAAGGCACGCGCGCTGGGCTTGCGTGGCGGCGACGAAGGCTGAACGGGCGTTCAAATTCACGTCAGGCGTTCGGCCCGCGAGCAGCAAAGAAGCTAAGCTTCCCGGGTGAAGATCCGTGGACTCGCCCTGTTCGCTTTGGTGACTGCCCTTGCGGTTCTGTGCGTGCCGGCCTGCGGCTCACGGGTCGGCTTGAAGGACCTCGACGGCAGCGCGGGCCAGGGCGGGACCGGCGCAACGGACGGCGGCACGGTGGGCTGCGGAGATGGCAGCTGTCGCAGCGGCGAAAGCTGCACGAGTTGTCCCGAGGACTGCGGCCTGTGCGCCAATTGCGGGGACGGCAGCTGCCAGTCGGACGAATCCTGTGCGTCCTGCCCCGACGACTGCGGACTGTGTCAGACCTGCGGCGACGGCAGCTGCAATGGGGGCGAAACTTGCTTCTCATGCGTGGCTGACTGCGGGACCTGCAGCAAGTGTCAGGACGGTCTGTGCGACGAAAAGACCGAGACGTGTCTGACCTGCGCGCCGGACTGCGGCCCCTGCGAGAAGTGCGGAGACGGTACCTGCTCCGCGGCGAACAACGAGACCTGCTTCACCTGCCCGGACGACTGCGGCATCTGCCCCGGCTGCGGCGATGGCGCGTGCAAGGGCACGGAAAACTGCGCCTCTTGCTCGAAAGACTGCGGCGTGTGTTCGGTCTGCGGCAATGGCAAGTGCGAGTCGACGCAGTTCGAGACCTGCACGAACTGCCCCAAAGACTGCGACGAGTGCACGCTGAAGAACTGCTTCCAAATCGTCAGCTGCGCCCTGGGCTGCGTGCAGCTGAACAAAGACCCTCCGGAGTTCAGCGTCAGCTGCGTCGCCAACTGTGTGTCCCAAGGTTGGGCGGACGTGCAGTTCTTCGTGGACGAAGCGCTCAGCTGCGCATTCCTGACCCTAGACGAGCTGTCGAACTGCGACGGCAACCCCTTCACCTGCCTGCAAAACTCGTCCTGCGGCCCGCAGCTGACCGCCTGCCTCGGCGCCACCTGCTGAGCGGGGGTGTCAAAAGCCCTGCGCGTCTCAGGGTGTCTTCTTTGGCGTCGCCGCGAGCTTCTTCGCTGCGGCCGCATGCTCGCGCGCTTTGCGTGCGTTGGGGACCATTTGGTAGGCCTTGGACAGTTGCTCGTGCACCTTGGCTTTGTCTCCGGGCCGCCCGGGACAGAGCAACGCCGTCTCGAGTTCGTAGATGGCGCGGGGAACCATCTTGAGGGCCGTGAGCGCTTCGGCGAAGAGCGCATGCGTCTGCATGCCTTCGATGTCCGCCCACAACGCCCGCTCGCCGACGTCTTTGGCTTCTTGGAATTGCTTCTTGTCGAGCAGAGCGCGCATGAGCCGGCGGTTGACCCGGCCGTCGTGTTCGTCAAGCAACGAGAGCTTTCGCAGGTAGGCCAACTCGGTGTCCTTGTCGCCCTGTTTCTTGGCGAGATCTACCAGAGCCTGGATCGGTTCGGACTGCGTGGGATCAAAACGGTGCGCTGCTTCGAAAGCGACCTTCATCTTGGCCAGATCCCGCCCGGCCTCATGCACGTCAGCTAGGGCCATCTGAGTCGCGAAGCCATCGGACTTCTTGGCGAGCTTTTCGAGAAACTGCAGCGCCTGTGCCGGCTTGCGCTTGGCCATGAACACCCGCGCTCGGATGTACAAGGCATCGGGATAGTCCGCGGCCACGGCAAGGGCGGCATCCAGCGCCTTTTCCGCTTCGTCGTGTTTCCCGGCGCGCAGCGCGGCCAGCGCAAAGCGCGTCTGTTTCTCCGCGTCTTTGGGCGCCTTTTCGACTTCCTCTTTGGCGCGTTCGTAGCCGCCAGTGCGACCCATGGGCACGAACTGACGCTCGTAACGCGCGAGCTTGGTCTTGGCCCAGGCCTTGAACTCTAGGTCCAGGGCTTCGGTCGATTGCCCAAGCACTGAAGACACGACTTGCTCGGTGCGCTTGCCAGCACCCCAGGCGGCCAGCATGGAGCTGGCCTTTCGCAGGCCGTGCTTTTGCATCATCATCGTCATGATCTGGCTCGACGCATAATACGCCGTGGCCACATCGCTCATCTCTTCGGCGCGGGTGAACGCGCGGCTCATGGAGCCGACTTTGGGCAGGCGTCCGCTGCGCAGCGCATCAAAGAGCGCAGGGTCGTGCTCACGGCTCCACTCTGGACGCTCCACCAGGGTTTCGTATTCGGCGAGGCCTTCGGTGAACCAGCGCGGCACGTGCGCCTTGGACTGCTGGATGTGAAATACGTGCGCCAGCTCGTGCCACAGCGTCATGCCCAAATTGAACTTTTCTTCTTTGGGACTCATGCTCGCCAAGGTGCTGCCGAAACACACGCCTTGGATGGCGGTCGATGGCAGCCCACTGGTGCGGATCGCGAAGTTCTGTCGCTCGGCATACAGCTCGACGCCGACCGGAGTTTTCGGTGTGAAGCCGTACTCCTTGGTCATTTTGCGCCACGCTTGGTCCATCAAACCCGGCACGTAGCGCTCTAGAATCGCCTTTTCTTCCTTGTGATAGCGGAAGTTGAAGACCTTGCCCGGCACGGACACGTAATCCTTTGGGATCGTCTTTTCATACAGATTCAGCGTATTGAAGACGCGCACATTGAAGGGGTCTTGATCGAATGCGGTCACCAGCGCCGCGACGCCCGCCTTGTCGTCGCCGGCGCGGATCAAGTTGAGGCCGAGCTGCGCGTGGGCTTTGGCGTCGTTGGCGTCGATCTGAATCGCCTTTTTCATCATGGCGACGATTTCGTCGTAGCGATGCTCCCAATCCGCGTATTCGCCGATGATTTGGTAGGCCCGTGAGTACTTCGGGTTGAGTTTGAGAATGTGGTCCACGGCTGCATCGAACGCCGTCGTGTCGTCCGCAAGGAACTTCGCCGTGGCCTTGAGGCTCAGCAGATCCAAATCCCGGGGGTTGGACTTCAGCCCGTCGGCAATGTGGCGTTCGGCCTGGTCAAGTTCCATGTCCCGCAGGGAAATGCCGGCGAGCACGAAGTGCGCTTGAGAGTGTTTCGGATTTACTTTGAGCGCCGCTTTCGCCAGGCGTTCGGCTTCGTCGAAATCCAACGCTTGTGCCAGCTTCACGTGCGCCATCCACACCAGCGCATCCGGATGGTTCGGCGCCTTTTCCAGCACTTCCTTGGTGACTTCTTCGGCGTGGCCCGGGTCGTATTTGTCGAGGAATAGCTCCGCGCGCCAGAGCAGCGTGTGCACATTGCCCTTCTCTGCCCGTTCGGACTCGTTGAAGGCGTCGTTGGCGTCCCGCGGACTTCTGAGCAGCGTGGCGGCCCGTCCAACCATGGCCAACCCTTCGCCGTCTTTGTCGTTGATGCGATCGGAGTTGTAGTCCTCGACCAGGGTCATCAACGCGCGGCCCGCGCCGGCTTCGTCACCGCGCTCCAGCAGCACTTCGCCGAGCAGCAAGCGGGCGTGGCGGGCGTCCGGATCGGAGTAGACCTGTTTGAGCAGTGCCTCGGCTTCGTTGAGCTGGCCCTGGCGGCGCAACGCTTCGGCTCCTACAGCAGCGGCAGCGGAGCGCGCCGTCTTGACCTTCATGGCGGTCAGCGCCGTCTTGTGCGCGTCTTGATAGCGACCCGTGATCAGCTGCACTTCGGCCAGCAGCGTGAGGGCGCGGCCCTTCTGCTTGCCGACCGCAGCCGCCCGCAGAAGCTTTTCCGCGTCGGCATAGCGGCTCTCGCGCAGGGCCGTTTCCCCCGCCGTAAGATTCTGCGCGGGAGTGCTGCGCAACGCTGCAGGCTTGGTGGTCTTGGCTGCCGCGCTCTTGGCGGGCTGCGCCTGCGCCGGGGTGCAGCCAAGGGCGGCGCTGACCAGAAGCGGCAGCAGGAAGGTCGAGAGGGTGCTTCGTTTCAACATGTGTGTCTTTGTTTGTAGCGCGAAAGCGTCTGAGATCATCGACCCAGGGCGTTGCTTTTTCTTGGGGAGAAATTGGCCTGATTCTCGCGGTTTAGCGGCGCGGCAGGGGCACGCGGATCTCCAATCCCGCTGCGACGCCCAGGGTTTCACTCGCGCTGCCGTCGCGCTGCGCGATTTCCAACGTCTGAAAGGAGCTGACCAGTCCCAAGAGCTGGCCTTTTTCGACCTCCGCATAGCGTGCGACGATCGGCAGCGTGTTGCCGGCGACGCGCACGGTTTTGGCACCCGCCAGGGCCGCAGCGTCGAGATTGCTCACCAGATTGCCAAAGTGATCGACGAATACGACCCGCCCCACGAGTTCGTCACCGTCCACGCACGCACTGACCGTGGCCAGGCGGTGAGGCGCCACTTCCGGACCCATTTCCCAGGGTGGAGTTCCGCTCGTGAGCCGGGCCGCAACCGGAGCAAATAGGTCGCGCCCATGAAAGGTATTGGACTGCACATCGATACCGAGCCGTTCTTCTTCGATGGCCCAAGCGCGCGCGTCAGGACCAAGCACCTCGGAGAGCAAGCCATTGTCGGGTGCCACGAAGGCATGCCCGCCGTCTCTCACGGAAAGCGCCACCAGCGCGCGTCGCTCTGTGCCAACCCCGGGGTCCACGACAGCAAGGTGCACCGTGCCCGCAGGGAAGTGGCGGTAGCTATGTTTGAGCCAGAAGGCGCCAACGGCGATGCCTTGGGGCGGAACGTGGTGACAGAGATCGACAATGCGTGCGGAGGGGTTGTGCGACAGCACGACCGCGTGCATTTGCCCCACGAACGGGTCCGAAAGTCCGAAGTCCGTGAGCATGCTCAGGATCCCGCTCGGTTTGAAGGTGCTGCTTTCCACCGGCTGCCTTGCGTCTCATACTGGCACGCATGGAAAGCAAGCGGTGGGTCAGTTCCATACTGCTGGGCCTGTCGGTGCTCGGTGTTTCCTCTTTCGCAGAGGCCAAGGAGTGGTTCGTTGCGTCGGGCGGGAGCGGCAACGGCGATACGGCAACGCCCTTTGGCAAGATCCAGGACGGCCTCAGCGCGGCCATGCCCGGTGATACCGTCACCGTGCGGGCCGGCACCTACGCCGAAGCCCTGAAGAGCGCGCGCGACGGCAGCGCGGCCATGCCGATTACGCTGCGTGCGGAAGCCGGCGCACAAGTGGTCGTCTCGATGGCCGGCGAATTGCTGCAAGTCGACCATGCCTACCTCGTTGTCGAGGGCTTGCAGTTCGACGGTCAGTACGTCAACGCGGACCTCCTAGACATCAACGACGGAGCGAACAGTTTGGTACTGCGCAACGTCGAAGTGCGCCGCGCAACGAAAGACTGCATCGATATGGGCGCGCCGAAGGACGTTCTTATCGAGGACAGCTTGATCCATCATTGCCTCAACTCTGCCGGCGGACAGACGGACGCCCATGGCGTGACCGGCGGAGCAGTGCGCAATCTTCAGATCGTGGGCACCGAAATCCACACCATCAGTGGCGATGCCATCCAGTTCGACCCGGGGCGGCAGCTACCGGGCTGGGGCGACATCTTGGTGGATGGCTGCAAGCTGTGGACGGGCCCCCTCGCCGCTGCGGAGAACGGCTTCGCTGCCGGGGCCGTCCCCGGCGAAAACGCCATCGATACGAAGACAAACGCCGCCGCGCCCCGGGCCAAGCTCACGATCCGCAACACCAGCGCCTGGGGCTTCCGCGGTGGCTTCATCAGCAACATGGCGGCCTTCAACCTGAAAGAGAACATCGACGCCGAGCTCGACGGCGTGACTGTTTTTGACTCGGAAATTGCGTTCCGCACCCGAGGACCGGGCAGCAACGGCGGCGCGTGGGTCAGCATCAAGAACGCCGTGGTTTTCGATGTCGACAAGGCCGTCCGCTACGAAGACGACATCGACAAGCTGGTCGTCTACAACAGCACCTTTGGCGAGAAAGTAACCACCGGGTTTCAAGCCGCGAGCTCCGGAGCGACCCAAGCGGACGTGCGCAACTTGCTCGTGCTCGGGAGCGCATTGCCCAAAGAGGCCGCACTGCCATCGAATCTCACGGCGAGCGCCAGCGCATTTTTGGACGTAACCAAGAACGACTATCGCCTCGCAAGCGGCGCGGCCGCCATCGACAAGGGGGAGACGCTGCCCAGCGTGAGCCACGACCGCGCCGGCACCGCACGACCCCAAGGCACGGCGTACGACGTCGGTGCTTACGAAGATTGCGCGCCGCCCAACTGCGGCAACGCAGGGGGAGGGGGCGTCGGCGCCGGCGGGAGCGGCGGCAGCTCGAGCGGAGGCGCGCCCGGCGTCGGTGGAACCGCGGGTGGACAAGCGGGCGGTGCCGGCGCTGGCGCTGGCGCGGCGACCGGTGGCAGCGGCAACGCCGGCGCGGCGGGCAACAAGGCAACAGATTCGGGAGACGATGGCGGTTGTGGTTGCGGCGTTCCGGCGAAGGGTAGCGGCAGCGCGCCCCTGCTTTCCCTGGTGATGTTGTTGCTCGGAGTGCGACGCAGGCGCCGCTGTCTCGATCTTCGCAAGGGCCATCGGTGAGCGGCACCTTCACGATCTTTTCCCAAGAGCCAAGCGCACGCGTGCCGCTGGCGGCATTGCTCCGCAGCGCGGGCACACACTTCCGCAGCAGTATCAACGTCGTCTTCGAACGCGGTGTCGACGAGCGCGGCGACGCGACGACAACCACGCTGCGCCTCTTCGTGGAGAACGAGCGCCTCGGTATCGCCGAGCACTTCGATATCGCCACGCGGGCGCGCCGGCCCGAGGACCTGGCTCGCGCCGAAGAAGCCGAACGCCGAGGACGTGCCGCGGGCATGGCCACTCTCGCCGCGCGCTGCCCCACGGTGTGGGAGCTCAGCGCTAGCGGCGGCGAAGTGGGTACGTTCTTGTTGTGCGCAATGCTCGCATCCGTCGCATTGGGCCCCGTGATGCCGCCCGATGGCGCGACGCTGTATGGAGTGCGCGGCGCCATGGAGCGAGCAGACCGCGCCGCGGGCGCCGGTGCCCTCGAGCGCTGACCGCTGCCTCAGAACGCATAGGCAATGGTTCCACCAAAGGCCGGCCCGCCGCTTTCCGCGTCTCGCGCTTGGTAGCCGCCTCGAGCCGCTACGGTAAAACCCTTGTTCAGGTCGAGCGCCACTTCACCAAGCAGTCGCACGCCGTAGCGATCCGCACTTGGCATGTTGGATACCTCGACGATGGGCGCCACGCGCACGCTCTCTGTCGCCACAACATCGACGCGGCTGAAAAAGCGCGTGCCAAAGGTCTGAATCGACTCGAAACCCATGGTTAGCTTCGACCCATACGGATCCCCGATCAAGATTGCGCCTCCGCCGCCCAGCGCAAAGCCAACCTCGCTGACGCTTGTGAGCAACTCTGCCTCGAGGTGAATGGCGTCGTGGGCGCGAATACGCACCGTTGGCGCGCCGTAGTTCAAACCGACGTCGAAGCGCTCGGAGTCCGGCACGCCGGGAAGGCGTTCGCGAAGGGGCACAGGCGCCTTGCCGCGCACCACGCCGATGCGCACGGAGAACTCGGTAATCACCCGCAGCGGCCGATAGGTGTACGCACCCTCGATGCGAAAGTACGAATCATGCAAGGTCTCTTGATTGACGATTCCGGTGTTCGGGTCGCGAAACTCGGCAACGCTGCTGCCGAAAGAGACGCTCTCCGCGCTCATGGAAAAGACGCTACGCCGATGATCCAGGCGCTCCGAAAGCGCGGCTTCCCGCAAGTCCATCAAGTCGTCCGGAACTTGCACCACATGCGGCGCGGCGCGGGTTGCGAACTGCGTGTTGCGGCGCCCCTGCAGGTCTTCGATTTCGATGGTGTACGCCAACCACGGCGCTTGCACTTCGGCGGCGGGCACGATGGCAACGTAGGGGCCGTCTGAAGCGCGCTGGAAAGGCACTTCGCGAAACGTATTGTCCTGGGCGTTGCGGTACACGAAAAGTGCGCGTCGCGTGCGCTCCGGGAACACGATATCTGCTTTCACGGACAGCGCTTCGCCGGCAGGCACCACCGAGAGCGGCGCATGACTCAAATGAGGCGCGCCGACTGCGCGCGCGTCGGGCTGCGACGCCCTCGCCCCATCGGGTTGCGCTGCACTCGCCCCATCGGGCGCCGTGGCGTCGGCTTGCGCCTGCGCCCGGGTCGTGGCGGAAAGCGCCGCGGCTAGCGAAAGGGCGGAACACACTCGCGCTGTCGCGCATCGAAGATTCGTTACCATGTGTACGTCACCGCTCCACCGAAACCGGGTCCGGCATGTTTGATGGTCCTGCCTTGGTAGGAACCCCGCCCACTGACGACGAGGCCGGGCCAGACCTCGTAGCCAACTTGGATGATCGCGCGCGCACCGACCTCGCCGCGGCTCAGCGACGTGTCCGTGGGCAGCGCGTCCGGCTGGTCCGGGTCCACGTCCTCGACGCTTGCCGTCGTGCCGGCGGGTTGGTTCGTCACTTCCGTGCGCACGATGATGGGCAGCCGCTCGAAGATGCGTAGTTCCAGCTGGGTGATCCCGCGCAAACCGATGCCACCCAGCACTTCGCCACCGATGGTCAGGTTGGTCTTGCGGTCACTGCCCAGGCGCAGCATCGCTTGTGCACCGGTCGTCACGCCGTCATCGCGCAAACCCACCACACCCCGCGCAATGATCGCCGTGAAGTCGGTGACGGCGTACTCGCCTTCCAAGTAACCGTAGGAAAGGCCGACGCGCCGCGCACTTTTGTTCAGCTCGTCGAGCTCTTCGAGGGATCCCCCCACGCCCCGGAACACGCCGAACCCGCTGCGCAGCGCGCGGATCCCCACGTCCCCGAAGCGCATGCCGGCGTAGCCCTCGGTTTGCCAAACCACGTCGTTGCCGCGCAACCGGTTGTAGTCGGCGTAGTCCGTCCACACGCTGACGGTGGCCTCCGGTCGCGTCGGTGGTTTCGGTTTTGGAATCGAGTGGATCTCGACGCTACGGGGTTCGTCCGCACTGCCAACCAGCGCCGTCGTGCGCCCATCGGCGTCCGTCGCTTCGATAAAGTATTGCAGCTGCTGCCCGACCACGCGCGCCCCGGGCAACCGACCGGCGAAGTAGCCGGTACCCACGTTGGCTAGAGGCGTGGTCACGTACGCCACTTCACCCAGGTGGCGCGCGTGCAGCACCGCGCCGGTCGCCGGCCCGCTGGTCTCCACGCCGATGCTGAGCGCGCGGCCGGAAACAGCTTCTTTGGGTTCTTCAAAGCTGCTGAGCCCGATGCTTCCGCGCGCCTCCGCTCCGGCGAAGAGCCGGCGCAAGAACTGAGCTTCCTCCCACAAGACTGCGGCGAATCTGCCCTTGGGGTGTTCGGATACGTAGGCCTCGTAGGTGCGAATGCGCGTTGTCAGCGACGCATTGCGCAGGCTGTCGAACATGCTGGCGACGGCGCGCTCCTCGGGATCTGTTCTCGCCAAGGTTCCCGTTGGCTGCGCCGGTGGCGTCTCCGGCTTGGTTGCCACAGGGTCGCCCGTCTTCGGCGCCGGCACGGTTTGCAGCGGACGCACTGCCCGACGCAGCACGACGATATCGCCCGCTGCAGGCACGCGTGACAGGGCTCCCTCGGGGCGCGCCAGACTGAGCTGATCGCGGACTTGAGTCAGTCGCAAGCTGCCGAAGCGAAAGCGATCCTGAACCTTCTTACGGGTGACTGGATGAGTCAGCGAAAGCGGTCGCCAGATCTCGACGCTGTCCCCGACCGCCGCACCGCGACTCGAACTGAGGTCGACGACGACGTCGCCGTTTTCGAGCGCAACGACGTAACCTTCTTCGACGTCGTCTCCGGCCGCGAGGCTGACCGACCAGGACAGAGCCAGGGACGCCGCGAGGAGCGCAGCGCCAAACCATTTGGGACGTACCCGCCGTGAATGCACGACAGTCCCTTGAGCAACCTTCGGGCCACCCTCGAATGGCTACTTTTCCGGGTATTTTGTTGGGTGTGGCGGAATTGCGCCGCATTGGTTTAACCACTTTGTGGCAACCGATTCACGGCGCCGCATCGGGACTTGGCCAAACGCCGCACTGGACGCCGCAGCGCATGGACGGGCGTGTCTCGCCGAAGGTCCGGCGGAGAATTCGTGCAGGCTCCGTGATACACCCCGATGCCATGACAACGGAAAAACGTGGTGGTCGTGCGCTGGATCTCGTTCGGCCAGTCGAGATCCGACCTGGCTTTCACCGAATGGCGGAAGGATCCGTCTTGTACCGCGCGGGCGGCACACTCGTGCTCTGCACTGCCTCTATCGACACCTTTGTGCCGAAATGGATGGAGGGAAAAGGCGCCGGCTGGGTCACCGCCGAATACCAAATGCATCCGCGCTCCAATCCCGTTCGCCGTGAGCGGCGCGACGGTCGAGAGAAACCCCTCGGCGGACGCACGCGGGAAATCGAGCGTCTGATCGGTCGTGCGCTCCGCTCCGCTGTGGATCTGAAGCAGCTCGGTGAGCGCAGCGTAGTCGTCGATTGCGATGTGCTCGAAGCCGACGGCGGCACGCGCACCGCGAGCATCACCGGCGGATTCATCGCGCTGTGTTTGGCGCTGGGCACGTTGCGCGAACGCAAGCAGCTCGAAAAGCGCGTGCTCCGAGATCAGGTCGCTGCCGTCAGCGTGGGCCACGTGGACGGTCACCTTGCCCTGGATCTGTGTTACGCCGAGGACAGCACGGCGCGCGTTGACTTGAACGTCGTTGCTACCGCGCGCGGCGGCATCGTCGAAATCCAGGGCACCGCCGAGGGCGAAGCCGTGCCCCGGGCGGAGATCGACAAGATGGTCGATCTTGCGCTGAAGGGCGTGACGGATCTATGCGACGTGCAGCGCCGCGCGTTGGCCGAGGCAAACGTGGACCTGGACAAGCTGATCATTACGGAGTGAGCCATGGCACAAGTGCTCGAGACGGCGGAACGCTTGTGGAGCGGGAAGGCAAGCACTCGGGATATGTCGCCGGTGACGGCGTTTCTCGGGTTGGAGCAGGTCGCCGACGGGCTCGCCTTCCTGTCGAGCTTCGGCAACGTGATCGTGCTCGATACCAGCGCGGGTCTCGTGCTGTTCGATACCGGCTCGTTCTTCCTTGCCCAGAACAACTACGCGCACATCCGCGACTGGAGCACCCGCAAAGTTCACACCGCCGTGTACACCCACGGGCATGTGGACCACGCTTTTGGCCTGCCGCCCTTTGAGGCCGAAACTGGGGCCAAGATCGAAGTCATTGCGCACCCCGGGGTGCGTGCACGCTTCGAGCGCTACCAGCTGACCTCCGGTTACAACGAGTCCATCAACCGGCGGCAGTTTGGCATGCCGGTGGCGTGGCCGACGCAATACCGCTTTCCTGATCGCACGGTGTCCGACCGCCTGAACATCACGGTCGGCGGCGAGAAGATCGAACTGCGCCACGCCAAGGGCGAGACCGACGATCACGTGTGGATCTGGATGCCTGAGCGCCGCATGCTCTGCACGGGGGATCTGTTTATCTGGGCATCACCCAACTGTGGCAATCCGCAGAAGGTTCAGCGCTTTCCCCGGGAATGGGCCGCAGCGTTGCGCGAAATGGCCGCCCTGGCTCCTGACATGCTTTTGCCAGGACACGGGCTGCCCATCATTGGGCGGGATCGCACCGTGCAGGCGCTGAGCGAAACGGCAGAATTGCTGGAAACCCTGGTGGAGCAAACCCTGGAACTCATGAACGCGGGCGCGAACCTCGACAGAGTGCTGCACGAGGTGCAGGCACCCGCCCGCTTGCTAGAGCGGCCGTATTTGCGCCCGGTGTACGACGAGCCGGAGTTCATCGTGCGCAATCTGTGGCGCCTGTACGGAGGTTGGTACGACGGCAACCCCGCACATCTGAAACCCGCACCCGATGCGGCGTTGGCCAAGGAGATCGCCGCACTGGCCAGTGTGGATGCGCTGGTGGCCCGCGGGATCGCACTCAGCGAGGCAGGGGAACACCGCCTGGCGTGTCATCTCGTCGAGCTGGCATTCCTCGCGGACAGCAGCTCCGAAACGGTTACCGACGCGCGTGCTCTCGTATACAGCCGCCGCGCTGAAACGGAGACGAGCCTGATGGCCAAGGGCGTATTCACCGCGGCCGCCGAAGGCCGCTAGCGCCGCGTGACCGCTGCCCAGGTTCGGGCGACCCAACGCGCAGTCGCGAGCGTGCCGCTACTTCTGGTCCGGACCTGGACGTTGTCCGGGGTTGACCGGCTCGGGAAAGCGCCGCGGGTCTCCACTGGCGGGCGCTTGGCTCGGCAATCCGCGCTCCTGGCACTCAGGCACGCTCGTCGCGGACGCAAAGCCGCCGCAGACGTACTCTTTGGTCTTTCCGCAGCCAGTGGCGCGATACACGTTGCCGCCGCGCTCGCTGACGCCCACCTGGGCCTCGGGGCAGCCGCTTTCTTTCGAGAAGCGCGTCCTCAGGTTCGACGTCGTGCTGCTGCATCCGAATGCCAGCAGCGCAAGCAACACGCCAGCCTTCCGCATGGCCGCGACACTAACGCTGTCCGGACTGCAAACCAAGCAGAGGTGCGAAGGCCGCATCGCGTGTGAACCCCGCGCACGTGACCTGGGATTCACGGGCACGGCCCGGGAGCGCCGCGCTTCCCGTTTCGCGCTCAATTGCCGCCGACGATCTGGAGGCCCGGTTCTTGCTCACGGCCCCCCGACCTTCCAACCAAAGAGGAACGCCTATGTCGCTTTCGACACCACGCTTTTGTATTGCCCTAGCGGCGGTCACCCTGGCTTCTGCCATCAGTCAGAACGCGTCAGCGGCCGATCCAGAGCCCGGCGCCGAACGCCGCGGCTTCGAGCTCATGCTGCGCCCTGCCTACGGCTCCGCCGGATCCAAGTCTCCGGTGCTCTACGATCCGAAACCCCTGGTTGCCTTTCAGAATCCCCCCGGTCCCGGGGATGTCTTCACGGGCAACGCTTCGCCCTACGGAGGCGGCTTCGCGGGCGACTTCTCCGCGGGCTATCGCTTCTTGCCGTTCATGAGTTTAGGTGTGTACGCAGAGATGCGGTCGTCTTCGGCGTCCGAGCCCGAGGATGGCACGACGGACCTGTCTCGCTCAGCATGGGGCACCGGCCTGTACCTGCGCGGCTATCTGCCCATGCTGCATGAGAAATTCGATCCGTACATCGGTATCGGCGTGGGCTATCTGCAAGACACCCAGAGCTACAAACGGGCGGGCCTGGACTGGGAACTGAAGCATCACGGGGTGGCGGTCCCGCTCAGCGTCGGCGTGGACTATCGACTCTTGCCCATGCTGGCGGTGGGTCCGTCGTTTCGTTACACCGTCGTGAATGGCGCAGGCGGCTGCATGAAGCTCTCCGCCAACGCCGGAGCGCTGGGCACGGCCAGCAACAGCCAGTGTGCCGATGCCGACGAGTTCCGCCGCATCGTCAAACTCGAAACCTACGGCGCGTGGAACGTCGGTTTGGACATCCGTCTCACGCTGATGTGACGCCCTGCGTGAGATGAGTCTGGCAGTTTGAATAGGGTCACGACCCAAACAAAACCCAATGCTAGCCCGTGAGACGTTTTTGCTAGCGCGCGGCGCGCTGCGCCTTAGATTGCACGGTAGTGAACGCGCTTTCCGCAAGCTACGAGCTGGGTCGTTGGCAACATGCCGTCGATGAAGGGCGCGTGCAATGCGATCTATGCCCGCGCTACTGTCGATTGCACGAGGGGCAGCGCGCGTTCTGTTTCGTGCCGCAGAACGTGGGCGGGCAGATCTATTTGGCTAGCTACGGCCGGGCCACAGGCTTTTGCGTCGACCCCATCGAGAAGAAGCCGCTCAATCACTTCTATCCTGGGAGTAGCGTGCTTTCCTTCGGAACGGCGGGCTGCAACCTGGGCTGCAAGTTCTGTCAGAACTGGGACATTTCCAAGGCGAAGGAGATCGAGCGGCTGAGCGACAGAGCCCGCCCCGAGCAGATCGCGGAGGCAGCGCAAGCGCAGGGCGCGCGCTCTGTCGCGTTTACATACAACGACCCAGTGATCTTTGCTGAGTACGCCATCGACACGGCCAAGGCGTGCCGGGAGCGCGGCGTCAACACCGTCGCTGTCACCGCGGGTTACATCACGCCCGAGGCGCGCAAAGACTTTTTCGAGTACATCGACGCGGCCAATATCGATTTGAAGGCCTTCACGCCGGAGTTCTACAAGAAGCTGTGTTACGCCGAGCTAGAACCGGTGCTCGACACGCTTCGGTATTTGAAGGCGGAGACGAACGTCTGGTTCGAAGTCACCACGCTACTCATTCCCGGGCACAACGACAGCGACGCGGAGATTGGCAGGCTCTGCGACTGGTTCCTGGAGAACTTGGGGCCGAGCGTGCCACTGCATTTTTCAGCTTTCCACCCGGACTTCCGCATGCTCGACGTTCCGGCGACACCACCGGAGACGTGCAAGCGGGCCCGGGAGCTGGCACGCGCCGCCGGCGTCGAATACGTCTACTCTGGCAACATCCACGACGAGCAAAGCCAGAGCACGTATTGTCCGGGCTGCGGCGAGTGTCTGATTGAGCGTGATTGGTACGAGCTCGGCAAGTACTCGCTGCGTGGAAATGCCTGCAGCGCTTGCGGCCAGATGATTGCGGGGCGTTTCTCCCCGGACGGGCCTGGGGCGGCGTGGGGTCGCAAGCGCTTGCGCATCGCCATCGGGTGACCCAGGTGACGGGCGTCACGCCCAGGTGACGGGCGTCACGCCCAGGCGGTGACGGACATCACGCCCACGGCGCAGGCGTGCAGCAAGGGTGACAGAAGTCACAGCGCCGCGTGGACGCGTCCGCTTGGGTCGAGAACAGCTGACGGGCATCATGGCGCGCGGCTTGGGCCGGGCCATGATCCGGAAATGAAGATCACCGACTCGCTGCTGGGCGAGCATGGCCTGTTCTGGCAGCTCTTTTCGCTGCTTGAGGGAGTCGCGGAAACCGCCGAGACGATGCAGGAGATCCGGCATGCCGTGGCGTGGATGCGTCCGATCTTGCGCACTCACGCCGTTGCGGAAGAGGAGCTGCTGATCGCGCCCCTAGAGGCGCGCGGCGCCAGTGGCCGTTCGGTTGCGGTCCTGCGCGGTGAGCACAATGACATCGACGAGCTGCTCGCCGACGTTGCGGCGCACGAAGAGGTGGAATCGGCGCGCCGGGCGTTGGTGACGACCATCGCGGTTCTGCGGGGACACTTCGCCAAAGAAGAGGCCATCCTGTTTCCATTGGCTGTCACGCTGATGTCCGAAAGTGAGCTTCACGCCCTAGGGGAGCGTTGGGCCGCGGCACGCAAAGTCATGTTGCTGCCCCCAAGCTCTCCACGCAATCTGCAGGTCGTCCCGAACGTCTAAGCGCCCGCCGCCGCGCTCAGCTCTCGCCAAAGACGTAGCGATACAACATGTCTGAGAGCGCGCGTCGCAACGCTTGCGCGTGGCCTTTGGGCCGAGTGGGAACGTGACTGCCGATGGTCGCTAGCGCGACTTCCTGCGCAGCAATCTGGATCACTTCCGCGGCGGCGAGCGGATCGGGAATGCGCTCTCGGGTCGTTACCTGCTCCAGCAGCGCAGCCAGCAGCGTGCGGCTCTGCACTTCGAAGTCGATGCGGATTTGCTCCACTTCCGGATCGCGCAACGAAAGCGCCAGGAACACGCGATTCAGACGGGGATTCAATTCGGTGTTCGTGAACAGTACGTCGATGACGTGATCCACCGTGGCGCGGCGGTCTTCGGCAGTGCGGGCGGTGCCAAAGGCATCCGGCGTCAGGTTGCCCATCACGCTTTCGTAGGAGTCGCGCAGATACGCTTCGATCAACTCGATGAAGGCCTGCCGCTTGTCGGCGAAGTACCGGTAGAAGGTGCCCACACTGACCCCGGCGCCTGCCGCGATGTCCGGGGTTTGGGCCTCGTCGAAGCCGCGCTCGGAGAACACCACCGCCGCTGACTTCAGGAGGGCCGCGTGGGTTTCCCGGGCCCGCGCCTGGGGGAACTCCCGCGTGTCGCGCCGCGAGACCGAACTACTCGCTGGCAACTCCACCCCCGGCTTCGCAGGATCCGCCATGAATTCAGCTGGTTCTAGCACGCCCTGGGGAAAAGTGAAGTCGAGTTCATATTTTTGGTTGACCGACGTCACATGGAGAGCAAAACTGAAGTGGAGTTCAGTTTTCAGATCCCAGGAGTCATCATGTCGGTACAGCCCAAACGTCCCATCAACGTCGAACAGATCGAAGCGACTCTGAACATCTCGTTTACCTGGGGTTACGAGAGGACGCGCGAGGACCTGCGTGAGCTGTACACGAAAGCAAAACGCTCGCAGTGGGATTCGGACGAACGCCTGGATTGGAGCACGGACGTCGATCTTGAAAAGCAGTACATCCCCGACTTCATGCACCCACTCTTTGGTTCGGAGATCTACGCAAAGCTAGACGCCAAGAAGCAACTTGAGCTGAACGTCGAAATGCCTGCTTGGACCCAGTCGCAGTTCCTCCACGGCGAGCAAGGCGCACTGCTGGCCGCTGCGCAGCTCGTCAATTCCGTACCAGACATTGAGAGCAAGCTCTACGCGGGCACGCAGGTCATGGACGAAGCGCGCCACGTTGAAGTCTTCGACCGGTACTTGCACGAGAAGCTCGAGAACTCCTACGCCATCAGTCCGCATTTGCGGAAGCTGCTTGACATGATTCTGAAGGACAGTCGCTGGGACATGAAGCTCCTGGGAATGCAGATCATGGTGGAGGGCTTGGCCCTGGCGGCGTTCGGTGTGACGCGCGACCACGTGCTCGAGCCGCTGCTGAAGGACTTGACTACTTACGTGCTTCAAGACGAGGCGCGCCATGTGGCCTACGGCGTGCTTTCGCTCCGCGACTTCTACGCCGATGCCTCAGAAGCCGATGTGATGGAACGCGAGGATTTCGTCTACGAAGCCGCCGTGATGATGCGCGACCGCTTCCTGTTCCAGGAAGTCTGGGAAAAGACCGGTTTGCCCGTGAAAGAGTGCATGGACATCACGCTGAACAACGTCGGCCAGCGCGAGTTTCGCAAGATGCTCTTCTCGAAGGTCGTGCCCGCCATCAAGCGCATCGGTCTCTTGTCGGACAGACAGCGCGCACGTTTCCACGACCTCGGGATCCTGCAGTACGAGGATTGGGCAGACCCCTTCGAGGACCTCAGCAAAGCCGAGGATGAGTTTGCGGAAGAAAAGCGCAGCCGGCAGTCGGCGGCAGCTCCCGCCGCTGAATAGCGCGGCAGTCGGCGGCTCGCGTTGCTGAATGGCGCGGCAGTCGGCGGCTCCCGCCGCTGAATAGCGCGGCCAGCGGCGGCTCGCGTTGCTGAATGGCGCGGCCGGCAAACGGCGAGTGGGCAAGAGTTTGCCCTGATGAGAAGGGGGTAGACCGACTGGAAAAATCAGTTTGTATACGCTCATGGTTGATCACTGTTTGGCTGTAATTTTCCAGCTAGCCATCCAG
>CALMUT010000371.1 GCA_937872925.1 uncultured Myxococcales bacterium
TCGATCACACTAGCCTTTATCCGTTACGACCGGCCCGACTTCCGAGCGAGGGTGCCGAAACACGTCCAGGGGCGTGGCTTTCGAGTCTGGCTTTCGAGTCCGGCTTTCGAGTCTGGCTTTCGAGTGGGGGGCGGTACTATACCGCCCGCATGCTGGGCCGCGTGCTTGTGGTTGCTGGGTCGGACTCTGGAGGGGGAGCCGGGATCCAAGCGGATATCAAGACCATCACGATGCTGGGCGCATACGCCGCGACGGCGGTCACTGCGCTTACGGTTCAGAATACTCGGGGCGTCTTGGACGTCATGCCCGTGCCGCCGGCCTTCGTGAGCGCGCAGATGGACGCAGTGCTCTCGGATATTGGCGCCGACTGCATCAAGACGGGCATGCTTGGCAGCGCGGAGGTCATCGATGCGGTCGTGCGCAGCATCGAGCGTCGCGGTCGCAACACGCCGGTCGTCGTCGATCCGGTCATGGTCGCCAAGGGCGGTGCCGCGTTGCTTGCGTCCGACGCGGTCAGCGCCGTGAAGTTGCGTCTCGTGCCTCTCGCGGCGGTGGTCACGCCGAACGTGCCCGAAGCGGAAGCCTTGACAGGCCTTAGGATCACGAATGTCGAGGAGATGGGGCACGCAGCCGACTTGCTTCTCGCCATGGGGGCGAGCGCTGTGCTGATGAAGGGTGGCCATCTGGAGGGCAGCCAAGTGGTTGATATTCTCCGCACCGCGGACGGAGAACAGACCGTGCTCCAGGCGGATCGCATCGACAGCCGCAATACCCACGGTACCGGTTGTACTCTCGCCTCGGCACTGGCGGCGGGGATCGCCGATGGCTTGCGACTGAGCGACGCCGCGATACGCGCCCACGACTACGTGCAACGCGCGATCATGCTCGCGCCGGGTTTGGGTACCGGCCACGGGCCCTTGCACCATGGGCACCCCCTTGAGACGCCACGGAGGGAAGCGTGACCGTGTCGACCGTGGCCCCCGAGGTGCCGGACAATCAGCGCGCCACCGGACCGACCCGCCTGCGCTTCGAGGACCTTGCTCAAGACGGCCGCTTGCGCCTCGAAGGCGTGTGGCCTCCCATCGGCCCGATCCTGTGGGGCCGCATGGACATTGCCGCATCTCTGGCGCGACTAGGGGAGCAGGGCGTGCGCGCGGTGTTGACCCATGTCGTGCTCGACGGCACCGACGAACCACTGAGCGTGCGGAACCGGGCAGAGACGGAGGTTTGCTACCGTCTGGGGCACACCGTGGGCGAAGACGGCGCCGTGAATCGATTGATTTTCGATACCTGGTTGCAGATTGCTGGGCCTCGGGGCGTGCCCGGCGCGCCGGGCATGCCGTCGGATGGCCCCAAGGTTGTTGCTGCCCGCGGCTACGGGCAGCACGTGCTGACGAAGCCAGCGGCCAAGCCGGGGCAGCACCGCGTGCTGCGTCTTGATGACGAGGCGCTTCCTGCTGTGCCAGAGCGCCGAACCCAGTGGATCCATCCCGAGCCGTTGCTGGCGCTTCCGGCCGGGACTACTCCGCTGGATCCGGCTCCCGTCCTGGACGCCACGCCCATCGTGTTCGGGCTCTGTCACACCGACGGCAATCAGCACGTGAATTTCCTTGCGTACCCCCGCATGGCAGAAGAGGCGGTCTTGCGGCGGTTGCACCAGCTGGGCAAGGACGCAAAGCTGCTGGCTCGGCGCGCAGAAATCGGCTACCGCAAGCCATGTTTTGCCGGACAACGCGTGTGGCTTCAGGTGCAATGCTTCGCCCATGAACGCGGTCTCGGAGCCGTCGTGGGTTTCTTCGACCAGGCGCCGGCGGAGCCGGCTCTGCGTCCGTGCTGCGTCGCCCGGTTGTTTTTCGACTGAGCCCCAAGGTCGATCGGGCGTGCGCTGTCCAAGGTTCGTGGGTTCGCTTCCGGCCGGGTTCAAGTCGTTGCGTGGATGGCTGCTGTTGGCCGGGCTGACGGCGCTGGTTTCCTGCACGCATCTTCCCGAGGGCAACGCCGTGCCCGGCAGGCAGCCGCCTCCCAAACCCGGCTCCAGTATCTCGCATACTCAGATGTGCCGCTGCGTCTCCTGTATGGATCCAGCGTGCTGCACCCGAGAGGCTGAAAGTGAACAGTCCGAGACCTGCAAGGAGGTCGACGGCAAGATCGAGTGTGGCCTGGAAATGAAAAGCTGCGGCCGCTGCCAGGAAGTCATGTGGCGGATCAGCGCGTCCAAAGACTGCGGCAAGACTCAGCCGAAAGACTGCTGCAAGAAAGTCGCCGCGCGTCGCTAGGCAGGTGTCCCGCTTTCGCGCCACGCGATGATTGCAGCCGTGCGCGGTGTCGCGTATGTCTCACGCTGCTAAGCGAGGAGACCGACGTGCACACCCTGAAGAACTTCGTGGAAGGACGCTGGATCGAAGGCACAGGCCCCAAGGCAGAGCTCTGCAATCCCGCAACGGAGGAGCCCCTTGCGACCGCCAGTTCTGCGGGCATCGATGTGGCAAAGGCGCTGGCCTTTGCCCGGGACACGGGCGGCCCCGGGATCCGCAAACTCAGCTTCGCCCAGCGCGGGCAGTTGCTGGAAAAGATGAGCAAGGCGATCTACGAAGAACGTGAAAACCTCATCGAGATCGCCATTCAAAATGGCGGCAACACGCGTAGCGACGCCAAGTTCGACATCGATGGCGCGACCGCCACGCTGATGGCGTACGCGGAGCTGGGCAAGAGCCTGGGCGAAGGCCAAGCGCTTGTGGACGGTGAGCCCGCGGAGCTGGCGGGGCCTCGAATTCTCGGCTACCACCTACGGCTGCCGCGACACGGCGTCGCGGTGCACATCGGCGCGTTCAACTTTCCGGCCTGGGGTTGGGCGGAGAAGGCGGCCTGTGCACTTCTGGCGGGCATGCCCATCTTGACCAAGCCCGCGACCGCAACCGCTTGGTTGGCGCACCGGACCGCGGAGATCGTCGTTGAAGCGGGGATCTTGCCGGACGGCGTCTTCTCTTTGTTGTGCGGGTCGGCCCGGGACTTGACGGATCATTTGGGGTGGCAGGACGTGGTGGCGTTTACCGGCGGCAGTGCAACCGGGCACACCATCCGCAGCGGCGCAGCCGTGCTTCGCGAAGGCGTACGCGTCAACGTGGAGGCTGACAGCTTGAACTCTGCGGTGCTGCTACCCGGCGCCGATGATTCGACTATCGCCTGCTTCGTGCGGGACGTGCACCGCGACATCACTCAGAAGACGGGTCAAAAGTGCACGGCAATCCGCCGTGTCTTTGTGCCCGAGGCGGACCTCGAGCGGGTGCGGGAGATGCTGACTGCGGAGCTGCAGCGCAGCGTGGTGGGAAACCCAGCGCTGCCCGAAGTGCGCGTCGGACCCGTGGCAACCAAGACACAGCAGCG
Organism: uncultured Myxococcales bacterium; assembly: GCA_937872925.1. Taxonomy (GTDB): domain Bacteria; phylum Myxococcota_A; class Polyangia; order Polyangiales; family Polyangiaceae; genus JACKEA01. The sequence goes on from CALMUT010000371.1 coordinate 3,385, forward strand.
CGACGTCAACGCGGGCATCGACAAGCTCCTCGGCTGCACTCGGATCGTGTGCGGCGACCGGGACAAGCTGCAGCCGGTGGGCGTGCCCGCTGGCAAGGGATTCTTCGTTCCGGTATTGCTGCTCGAAGCGAAGGACTCCCTATCGGCAGCGGCCGTTCACGAGCACGAGGTGTTCGGACCGGTGGGCACGCTCTTGCCCTACGATGGCAGCGTGGCGCAGGCGACAGCACTCGTACGCAAAGGCCAGGGTGGCCTCGTCGCTTCCATCTACGGCGACGATCGCGCCGCGCTCTCGGAGTTGGTGACCGAGCTGGCTCCGTGGCACGGGCGCCTGGTCGTCGTCGACAAGAAGGTCGCGGACAAGTCGATCCCACCGGGCCTAGTGTTGCCAGTCTTGAATCATGGGGGTCCCGGCCGGGCCGGTGGCGGCGAGGAGCTCGGAGGCCTGCGCGGCATGGCGCTGTACCAACAGCGCACGGCGGTGCAGGGCAACGGGCCCTTGGTCGCGCGGTTTGTGGGCGCGGCCCGCTGATCAGTCCCGGCAGAAATCCGTCAGCAGCTGGGCCGTCTGCTCGGGCATCTCTGTGGGGAAGTCGTGGCCCACGCCGGGCAGCACCTGAAGCCGCGCGCCAGCCATGCGGCGCACGATATCCTCGGAACATTCCGGGGGGATCAGACGATCCACGTCGCCGGTGATCGCCAGCACGGGAACGCGAATGTCGCGCAGGCGCCGCGCGGCGTCGTGCCGGGCGGCTGCCAGGAGTTGCCCAAAGACGCCGCGTCGTGTGGGCGGTTCGGAAATGGCTAACTCGGCCCAGCGCTGCGGAACTTCAGGATGCCGCGCAATGAAGCCGCGCGAAAGGATCAATGGCGCAGTCTCCAAAATCGCGCGCTCCGGCGACAGGCGCATGGCCCCGACCAAGGCGGCCACGCTCGTGTGCGGCAGCTTGGGTGCGGAAGGGCCGGCTCGCGTGCAACCCAGCACGAGACTGCGCACGCGCTTCGGATGCCTGAGCGCGACCTTTTGCACGATCATTCCACCAAGGGAAACCCCAAATACATGAGCGCTGTCGAGGCCCACTGCATCGAGGACCGCGACGGCGTCGTCGGCCATGCTGTCGGTGCTGTAGGGAGGCAGCGGCACACTGCTGCGCCCGATGCCCCGATTGTCGAAGACGACCACGCGAAAACGATCCGCCAGTAGGGAAACGATGCTGCCCCAGTGGCGAGCGGTGCGTGCCAGTCCGCGTACCATCAACAACGGAGGTGCGGAGCTCGGCCCTAGGACTTCGTAGTACAGGCGGATCCGCCCGCGGCTGGCAAACATGGTGGCGAAGCCTAGTGCATCGATCCCGCGGAATCGATGTGCGCGCGCGGGGCAGGCTGGGTTTTCTGGGATCTCCGCCTCAAGCGAAGGCCCGATCGACCTGCTGCAGGGTGCGCACGAGGCCTCGATGCACGCGTTGATGCAAGGGTGAAACGCTGTCGAGACCGCCCGGAGGGTGGATCCACTCGACGATCTGCGGACCGTAGCCCGTGCGCGTGCTGACGACGGCTCGTGTCACGCCCTTGCCGTGGTGGTCGATCATTTCCTTCAAGATCGTGTCTTGCATGCTGGTCACACGCTGAGTCATCAGGCGTTGGTCGAGCCCGAGCTTTGTGAAGTCGTCGCGCAGGGCGAAGCCACCCGCCATGAGCAGAAGAATGCATTCCGTGTGAAAGCGTGCTGTGCGCCGGGCTTCTGCGGGGGTCATCTGGGCAATGAGCCGCGGCAGGTACAAGATGCCAAGGCCGACGTGTCGGGCTTCATCGCGCTCGAAGTAGGGCATCAGCGCGCTGAGGACGGGACACAGCTCGCGCTCTCCCAATCGATGGAAGATCACGATGGCGTTGGTCTCGAAGAGCAACTGCATGCCGACCAATTTGCAGGCTAGGGTCGGAGCCCCCAGAACCTTGCGCAGCAATCGCTTCGGGATGCCGCCGATGGCTTCTGTTGGGCCCAGTGCGTGCACGTAGCGTTGCAGTACGGAGAAGTGCCGTGCTTCGTCAAAGACCTGCGCGGTGGCGGCCAATTTTGCGTCGAGCTCTGGGATGGCAAGGGCCAGGTCGGCGCTGATATTCCAAGCCGCCAGCTCACCCCACATCAAAATAGTGAGCACTTTCTTGAGGGAGGTGCGCAGCTCAGGATCAACATTCGCGCCCGGGGCGCCGTGCTTTTCCACGAGTTCGTCGAAGACGGCGTGGCCATCCCAAGACAGCTCGCGTGTCTTGTCATAGAGGCGGCTGAGGCGATCCGTCTTGCGCTGGGCCTCGTCCACGGTGATCGACTCCAGCATTGCATAGGGCGGGAAGGAGCGTGCTTTCATGAGGGTCTCTTTTCGCTACGGTGGGTCGGATCAGGGTGTGGGTTTGGAAGCTTTGGGTCGCGGGTAGAGCCCCGAGATTTCGAGCAAAGCGGCTTCGCGTGCGATAGCGCGCACGTCGACGGGGCGATCGTCGTCCAGGTACGACATCGCGATCTTTTCGAAACCACCTAGAAAGAAACGTGCGACGAAGCGCTCGTCGATGTCTCGGATCACGCCGGCCTTCTTGGCGGCGAGCAACTCCGATTCGATGGTGTTGATGACCGCCGAATCGATCTTTTGCAGGATGTCATCTACGACTCCGTCCGCGCCGCGCCCGGCACGGATCACCAGGCGCGCCGCATTGCGATCCTCGAACAGCACCTCAAGGATCGACAGAATGCGCTTTTCCGTGAACGCGACCATGGCTGCCTCGGATGGCACGAAACCCTCAGGCAGGGCGTAGGGGGCCCGGGCATCGTAGGCGCGCAGCACCTTCTCGCAGATCTCGTTGGCCAACGAGACGAGCAGATCGCGCTTGTCCTTGAAGTACTGATACAGGGTGGCGCGACCGATGGATGCGCGGTCGCAGACCTCCGCGATGCTGGTCGCGTGGTAGCCGCGATCGGCGAAGGCGCCGAGAGCGCAATCGAGGATCTGGGCCCGGCGCTCGTCCGCCGGCAGGTAGGTGCGTTTGGAAACTGACATGTCAGTTCTGTGACTCCCACCTTGCGTCCGGCGATCCCGTTGGTCAAGATGCGCTCTCCCGAATAGCGGCTATAGCTTGGAAATCATTGGAATAAATTCGCGGGTCTTCCCGCTACCCTACGCACCGGGCCAGCCGCGTGGCATAGCTGAGGGCATGAGCCGATGGGGCTGGATGCTGGGTTGCTCGGCCGTCGCGCTGGCCGCGAGCTGCGGCACGGATCACAGCGTCTTGGCCAAAAAGCCCGCTGGGTCTGGGGGCACTGGCGGCGGGCACGGGGATGCGGGCTTCGACGGCAGTCCCGACGCGGCGCCTGATGTTGGGGGGGACGCGCCCGTCGAGCCGCCCGGAACGAGCGTTTTTACCCTGCTGCACGCCGTCGTGGACGCCGAACGCATCGGTTTCTGCTTCTTGCCCGTGGTCGCCGGGATCCCCGGCGCGCCTTCTGGAATGCCGCTCCCGGCCGGCGGCCTTGCCTATGGCGCCGTGCACGCGCGGACCACCCTGCCGGGCTTCGATCTGAAGACCCAAGACGTGCAACCGGTCGTCGTCGCTGCGTCGGAAAGCGATTTGAAACAGCACGGCTGCGCGTACCTGATCACCGCGGGCACAGCCGTGGAGCTGGACGCCGGGCCCGACGCCCCGGACGCTGTCCTCGACGCGGAAGCAGGCGCGCTAGCCGATGCCAGCGCGGACGCTGCAGTGCCCGAGCCCCCGGCAATCCGCGCCCTGGCACTCCCCATCTTGCCGCAGATGACGCTGGCGTCCGGCTACAGCACGCTGCTCGCTGCCGCGGGCTGCCTCGGCGGCCCCGGCTTGGACGATGCGTCGATCCTCAGTGCCTGCGGCGGCGACTATCGTCCAGACAAGCCGACGCTACGTCCCATCGTTGCTCGCCTTTCTCGTATTGCTTCGCCAGAGCGCGTGAGTTTGCAGGGCGTAAACGCCCGCGTCGTCGACGAAGATGTCAGTATCGGGAGCGAGCCTCCCGACGGCAGCAGTCTGCCCGCCATCACCTTCGCGTATAACGTCCCGCCGGGTGCGGTCGTGCCGAAGTACCCCTATGTGCTGACGACGCAGTCACTCTTGGGCTTCCCGCTTGGGGATCCGCAGATCACGCTGTCGCCGGGGGGAGTCGTCACGCACCGGATCGGATGGGCGACGGCCCTTGCCGCAGCCGGCACCGCCGCGGTGGACAACGGGCGCGGGTACGCTGTGGTTGTGGTGGGACCCTCCGTCCACCTCGGTGTCGTCAAGTGGTGGAACCCCGTCACCGCCGTCGTGATCCCAACGGACCCACTTCCGTGAGCGCGCGTACTGCCGGCGCCAACCCTTGGGTTTTGCAGTGTAATTGAGGGTTTTCTAGTGGTGCAGGGACAGCGCTGCGAGCTTGAGCTTGGCGTCGTTCGCGTGGGAACTTGATGGGAAACGTCGAAGGAACGCCCGCAACGTGTTCTTCGCGTCATTCCAAGCTTGGATGTCTATTTGGCATTCGGCCAACAAGATCGTCGCTTCGTCCATGACCTCTTTGTCCGCTGACGCTTCGGACAGGGAGAGCAAGATCGGAATGGCTTCCCGTTGGCGCGCAAGCTGCTTGTAGGCGCGTGCCAACTGGTAGCGCGCCTGCGGCGAGTGGGCCGCATCCGTCTTGTATTTTAATGACTCACTCAGCGCTTGGGTGGCTTCGTGCCAGCGGGCTGTGCGCGCATGATCCAGTCCATTTTGGTAGGCAATCAGGGACAGTTCGTTACGGGCGCGGTCCGCGGCGTTTTCGAATACCGCGCGTTCGGTTCGTGTCAGTGGCAGTTTGGCGACTTCGTCGAAGCCCTCCACAAGTTCGCGGCGTTTGTTGTTGACGATCAGGTCGTAGTATTCCGCGGCCTGGCGCCCGGCACGGGCCGTTGCTTCCTCACGACTCAGGACGGTCTTGAGCTCTTTGTCCAGTTGCTCAAGCTTCTCTTTGGAGCCCTTATTCTCGGCACGCACGGAGTCCAGGCGCGCGTCCCACGCCAGCTTCAAGGTGATGAACAGCACGGCGACGGTCACGACGTAGGCGGCGGCACTGTTGAAGATGATGCGGCGCTCGTAGCCTTGCTGGCGCTTCGCGATGCTCTTGAGGTCCGCAGAGAGCGCGTTGACGAGGTTGTTCGTCTTGATCGTGAGCGCGCGGCTTTCCACGATCTCGCGCTTGATTTCCTCTAGGTTGTACTCGTCCATGGTCACAGGCGTTGCCGCGCCAGGCCCGAAACACTTTCGCGGCGGGCCCCACGGCGGGCACAGGATGGCCCGGACCCTCGCGAAAATCACCTGGTTTGGCGTAGAGGCTTGATGGACTGGGCGGACCCCGCTACACGCCTAGCCGCAGCGTGGGCCCGGGAGGCCCATTTCGAACGAGACCGGCCGCGTGGCGGCCGGAGACGGAAAGCGTGAGCATGGACAGCAGCGACATCAAAAAGGGTCTCAAGATCATGCAGGACGGCCAGCCGTATGTGGTGATCGACTTCCAGTTCGTGAAACCGGGCAAGGGCCAGGCGTTCACGCGTACCAAGATGAAGAACATGCTGACCGGCGGCAGCTTGGAGCGAAACATTCGCTCCGGCGAGAAGCTGGAAGCCGCGGACGTTGAAGAACGAGGGCTTACGTTCATCTACCCCGACGGGGAGATGTACCACTTCATGAACAACATCAGCGGCGAGCAAGTCGCCGTGCACAAGGATGCCGTGGGCGACGCCGCCGACTTCTTGATCGACGGGTTGGAGTGCCTGGTCACCATCTACAAGGGCAACCCCGTCAGTGTGGCGCTGCCGCCGCACATCATCGTGCAAATCGTGGAAACGGAGCCGGGCATCAAGGGTGACACGGCCACGAACGTGACCAAACCTGCGAAGATCTCTTCGGGAGCCACCGTTGGCGTGCCGCTCTTCATCACCGAAGGTGAGTGGATCAAGGTCGACACCCGCACGGCTACGTATCTCGAGCGCGCCAAAGCGCCGTCCTGAGCGGACGGGCACCTTCGAGAGCAGTGGCCACTTCAAGAGCAGTGGCCACTTCGAGCCCAGTGGCTACTTCGAGAGCAGCAGCACGCGTCCCGCGGCCGTCGTGCATGCGACTTGGCTGGCACTGTCGTTGACGGTGCAGCCGACGCCGCTGTGTTGGCCAAGCTCGTCGGCCTGCCACAATTCGGTGCCGGTCAGGCTGTGCACCAAGATGCCGAGGTGGGTTGTCGCTGCCAGGTATTTGCCGTTTGGCGAACGGGGCGTGCCGGGCGGCTGCGGTCGCAAACTTGCTTCCGCGAAACTTTGCTCAGGCCCGACCCAGGTGGCACCCAGTAGGAGCAGGGGTGCATCCGCTTTCAATCCGAGGGCGACGGCTGCCGGGGGGACGAAACTCGCGTTGGGCCGGCAGCTCCCGGGCCTGGGCGCGAGCAAGGGTGTGGCGATCGTCTCCATGCCGCCGCCTTTTTTAGCGAAATGGAGGCTGACACTGGGTTGGTCGCAGGAATAGGCCACGTTGCTGAGTACGGCGCCGTCACTGCGTGCAATGTCTCGGGACCAGCCAGCGCTCGGAGCAGCGTCGGCTTCCAGCGCAACGGGCACACCGTCCGCGCCCAGTTGCCGCTGTCCCTCGGTCGAAAGTACCCAGAGTTTTCCGTCGGAGTCGAAGTTGACGGCCAAAAGCCCCGGGGTGGCACTGCTCGGGACTTGGATCTTCGCGGTCTGGATCTTGGGCTGGACCACGCTCACGGCGGCAAGCAGCTTCTTCTCGATAGCCGAAGCCGCTTTGGCCGAGGGTGCGGCCACGTACCAATAGGAGCGGTCGGATGCCGCGAACGCCTCCAAGGTGTCTTTCGCCGTCAGAGCTGCCGTGACCTCGGTGGTTGCAATGTCGTCAAGCAGCGGCTGCAGCTTGCCGCAGCTCAGCTCCGTGCCCTCTTCGGATAGCAGCCGCGCGACGCCACCCTCGGCGCACGCCGTGACGATGAGTAGCCGTAGTGCTGCGATGTCCTGCGCTGCACTGGCCGCAGTCTTGGCGCGTCTGGCTGCGTAGCGAGCACGCCCGGCCGCGGCCGTGAACGAAGCGAGGGGCTGGGTGACGTCTCGGGCGGCACCTGAGGCGCGGTCGAGCCAAACAAACTGCGCGCGCTGCGTGCGCGTCGCGAACTGCACACTGAGTTGCAGTGCGAGGTCGTCCCGGCCGTCTGCATCACGATCCGCCGAGTCGACCTGTACCGAAAGGGGCGCATTGGCGCCGGGATCCACGATGCGCAGAGAAGCGACCACGGGGGCGGCGCGGGTGGGGGCGAGCACCGTCAGCGAGCGTGTTGGGGCGCGGGCTAGCAGTGGGACGGAGCACTTGGCCCGTACGTCCAGGGTTGCGGTCGTCTTTCCGGTCACCGCCAGTTCGGGCTGCAGCGCGCAACCCGGTCCCGAGGGAACGTATCCGGGCAAGGTGAAGAGCCGCACGGTCTGTCCCGAGGCGTCGATGCGATATAGCTCGCCAGGCGCGGCGCCGGCGGTTGCCGGAAGCGTCCAAACCAGGGCTTCGGACTCGCCGTTGCCGTCGAAGTCGTGCAGTAGCCCACGCTCAATCAGTCGCCCTTTGGGCGCCGTGAGGTTTCGCCCTTCCAGACGCCAGCGGGCAGCGGGCGGTCGCGCGACCAGCGCTAGCTTTCGGGTCAGCGTGCCCGGGGCCGCGCCATCGGTCTGGTGGCCGCTCCCGACCGGCAGCGGCTCTTGCGCCGAGCCTGCCGGCGCGACGGAGGCAACGCCAAAGGGGGTGTAGGGTTTGTCTTCACGCTGGCAGCCTTCGCAGCCGGCGAGATTGGCGGCCAGGATGGCCAGCGTCATGAAGCGGACGCTGCTGCTGGTTGCCGCCACGCGCCTCACTTGCCCAGGAATTTTGCAGGGCGTTTATCCACGAATGCCTGGGTCCCTTCGCGCATATCTTCACTGCCGAAGAGTGCGCTGAAGGCGCTGGCTTCCAGCTCGTTGGCAACCACGAGGTCCGAGTCCGCTGCGCGCGCCATGACCCGCTTGCTGGCCGCGACGGCCAGTGGCGCCTTTTGGGCGATCTTCTCAGCAATGCCCCGCACGTGGCTGATGAGATCTGCTTGGGGAATGACTCCGTTGATCAAGCCGATCTTCTCCGCTTCCGGCGCCTTGATGGTGTCGCCGGTGTAGACGAGCTCCCGCGCTTTTCCGAGGCCCACGCGTCGCGCCAGACGTTGCGTGCCGCCAAAGCCTGGCATCAAGCCGAGGTTCACTTCGGGCTGGCCGAAACGCGCGTTGTCCGAGGCGTAGATGAAGTCGCATGCAAGGGCGAGCTCACAGCCACCGCCAAGGGCGAAGCCGTTGACCGCCGCGATGACAGGGCAGGGCGCCAGTTCGATGGCGTAGCCAAGAGCGTGCCCTGCGTCGGAAAAGGCCTTCGCCTCCGCAGTCGTCAAGTCTGACATTTCCTTGATGTCCGCGCCGGCAACGAACGCCTTGTCCCCGGCGCCGGTTAGAATGGCAGCGCGCGCGCCGTTCTTCGTCAGGGTGCCGAAGGCCGCGGTGAGCTCCGCCACCACCTTGCGTGACAGTGCGTTCAGCTTGTCCGGCCGGTTGACGGTGACCGTGACGATGCTGTCTTTTTGGTCATAGAGGATGGTTTCGTACATGTTTCGGGTGCTTCCTGAAGTTCAACGCTCGAAGGCGCGTCCGACTTTCTGACCTTTGTCGTCATAGACGTAAAACCCGCGCCCCACCTTGCGTCCGTACCAGCCCGCGGCCACCAGGTTGCGCAGAAGCGTGGCCGGCCGGTACTTGTCATCGCCGAACTCGCGGTGCAGCACCTCGGCGATAAAGAGCAGCGTGTCCAGACCGATCAAGTCGGCGAGCTCCAGGGGGCCCATGGGGTGGTTCAGGCCAAGCTTCGCTCCCAGATCGATGTCTTCGGGCGTTCCCAGACCTTCCTGCAGCGCGAAACACGCCTCGTTCAGGAATGGCACCAGCATTCGGTTCACTACGAATCCGGGTTGGTCCTTGCTGGTGATGACGGTCTTGCCCAGCTTTTCGGCCAGGCCGCGGATGGTCGCTGTCGTTTCGTCGCTGGTCTGCACCCCGCGTACCAGCTCCACGAGTTTCATAAGCGGCACCGGATTCATGAAGTGCATGCCAATCACCGAGTCAGGGCGCTTGGTCTTGCCGGCGAGGCGCGTGATCGAGATGCTCGACGTGTTCGAGGCCAAGATGGCCGAAGGCTTCATGCGCTCGTCTGCGCTCACGAAGAGCGCAGTCTTGACTTCCAGATTTTCGGTTGCGGCCTCGACCACCAGGTCGGCGGATTCGATGGCCTCGCTGCCGCCAACGGGTCGGATCAGCTCCAAGGCTTGGTCGCGCTGCTCCGCGGGGAGCTTTCCCTTGTCGACTTGCTTGCCGAGGATCTTGGCGATTTTGGCTTTGCCGCGTTGGGCTTGCTCGGCGCTGGCGTCTCCCAACAGCACTTCGAAGCCCTTTTGAGCGCAGACTTGGGCAATCCCGCCCCCCATCTGTCCGGCCCCGATCACGAAAATGGTGCGAATGTCGTCGGCTGTCATCGGAGGTCGAGTAGTCCCGGGCCCGGCGGCGTGCAAGCCACTGCCGCAGTCGCGGTTTTTCCCCGCGGCCCGTTCGCGCTAGTTTCGCCCGGTGAACCTCGTGCGTCGCGTCATCCTCATTGCCAGCCTGTCCCTGGGCCTCGCGGCGTGTGGCACGCAGCCGCGCGCCGAACAGCGCGCCGCCATGCTCGCCGAAAAAGGCCGGCTGGAAGAGGCAGAAGCGGTATTGCGCAAGCACCTTGAGTCCCACCCGAACGACCACGCGGCGCACCGACAGTTGATCCGCACCTTGGCTCTGACTGGCCGGCTCGATCGCGTTCGGGCGGAGATCGCCGTATTGGAGCAACGCGTCGGCCCGACGGATCCCAGTCCTTTGATCGAGCTGGGTCATGCCCTCGAGCTGGCGCACCAATACGACGAAGCGCTGGAGGCCTATGATCGCGCTAGCGCGCGTGCGCCCAAGGATCCCCTTGGCCCGCGCACTGGGGGCATGCGGGCGGCGCGCTGGGGGGAAGCGAAACTAGCCAAGCCCCGGCTGGAAGAGGCGCTGCGCCGCGATCCTAGGGACGCAAAACTGTGGCACGCGCTCGGTTTGGTTCGATTGCGGCTGGGGGACGTGAAAGGCGCCAAGCAGGCGTATCGCTCGGGGCTGACCAGCGACCCCGCGGCACTGGACAATCGCATTGGCCTCGCCACCGCTGCGCTGATGGAACGCGACGACGAAGCCGCCCTCGCGCAGTACGCGGCGATCTTGCGGGCGCGGCCCCGCTTCGCGGATGCACATTTGGGGCGCGCCTACGCGCTGTTGCGCCTGGGACGATTGGACGAGGCCGAGGCGGCGATCCTGGCTGCCGAAAAGGGCGGCGCGGCCCCGGGGGTGATCCGGCGCCAACGTTCACTGCTCGCTCGGCTGAAAACTCGCAGGCAAGCCCCGGAAGAGCAGAAAAATCGCTGATTTACAAGGCTTGTCACCCTCCGGCGCGCGGCGTAGTGTCTGAGCCCCTTGCGCCGGCATGGGGCGCTCCCGCACCGCCGGCGGACACGGACGGGACCCATGCATTCTGAGACGATCCGCACGGCTTTAGGGCAGCTCCAGGACGACCCCGACGCAACCGCTGCTTGGGAGGCGATGGCCTCCGCAGTGGTCGCAGACGACCGCGATCTTGAGAGCGAGGAACTGCTGAAGCTTCTGGCTTCAGCGCGGGGACAGCACGCCGATCGCGGCGAAGTGACCGCCGTCGGTCGCTTGCTCGAGCTCGAGACGCTTGCCGCCAAGGGCACAGAGCCCGAGGCGGACCTGCTTCGGGAACGGGCGCGCGTATTGCGTGAGGACCTGCTGGACGACGCTGCAGCGCGACCGGTTCTTGAGCGCCTGCTGGAGGTGGTCCCTGGGGACTCCCGAGCCAGTGAAGTGCTGGAGGAAGCCGAGACCAAGCGCCAGAAGTGGAAGGACCTGGTCTCGACCTACGCAGGCGAGGCGGAGCAAGCCCCCGACGACGTTTACAAGAGTTCGATGTTGATGCGCGCTGCCGAAATGGAACTGCGCTTCGGCGCGGACGCCGTCGAGCCCAGTGCAGTGCTCGAAAAGCTTGAACAAGCGGTCCGGTTGGACCCGAGCAACGTGCGCGCGGGTCGCATGTTGGAATTGGTCTATGGCCGCGCGGAGCGCTGGGACGATGTGGCTCCGGTGCTGGAGCGCCTGGCCGATCGCGCCGAGACGGCGACGGATCGCGTCGCCTCTGGCACGCGGCTGGCCCGCCTATACCGCAGCAAACACGGCGACGAGCAGCGGGCGGCGCGGGCCTATGAGCGCGTGCTGAAAGATCGAGCCGACCATCGCGAATCGATGGCGTTTCTGGCCGAGTACTACGAGCGCGAACAGCGCTGGGACGATCTGGTCGCGCTGTACGATCGGGACCTGAAGAGCAAGGACCTGACCAGCCCCGAGCGTCTCGGCGACATGCTGCAGATCGCGATGCTGTATTGGAAGCGCGCTTCCCGGCCTAAAGACGCCGAGGCCTGGTTCGAGCGCATCGCCAAGATTGAGCCGACCCACCCGGGCATGTTGGGGTTTTATCGAGAGTACGCTTCCGAGCTCGGCCAAGAAGGGCGGCTGATCGAAGTTCTGCAGAACGCTCAGCGCTCCATGAAGGATGGCCCCGACAAGACGGAGCTGTCCTCGGAGATTGCCCACTTGATGGAGGGCCAGGCCGATGCCCAAAAGGCCATCGAGCAGTTCAAGGGCGTGCTGCGACAGGATCCCGACAACGTCGACGCGCGGGATGCGCTGAAGCGCCTCTATAAGCAGACCCAGGGCTACAACGCCTTGGTTGAGTTGCTGCGGCAACAGCTCGAGCGAGTGGACGCCAGCGAATATGCATCGCGCCTTGCCATCTTGCGTGAAGTCGCGGCCGTGTATCGGCAATACATCAAGAGCGACACTGCTCTGGTCTCCGTTCTCAATCAGATTGTTCAACTCGACGAGAAGCTTGACGAACACGACGTCGCGGAAGTGCGGGAGTTGGTTCAGCTTTACGAAAAGCTCGGCCGTTGGCGAGATCTGCTCACCAACCAACTGCGGCTTGCCGACATCTGCCCCGATGCGGAGGAAAAGAAGGAGCTGTACCGCAGCGCCGCGCGGCGTTGGCTGGAGCAGTTTTCCAACGTTCAGAACGCCACTGAGGCCTACGAGGCGCTCTTGGCCGTCGATGGCACGGACCGGGAAGCCCGTGAGCGGCTCCACGAGCTGTATCGCAAGCGTCGAGCCTGGCCCTCCCTGTACGAGCTCTACGAAAGTGAGCTTGCCGGGCTAGAGGGCGCAGCGGCGATCCCGATCTTGAAAGAGATGGCGCAGCTGGCTGCGGAGCGTCTCGGCAAAGCCGCAGACGCGGTCCAGCTATATCGGCGCATCCTGGAGCTCGATCCAGGCCGTAGCGACGTACTGGACGCTCTGGAGCGCCACGCAGAACGCACCAAAGACTGGGCCACCCTGGCGGAGGTTTTGGAACGCCGCGTCCAGCACGCAGACGATGACGAGGCGGGCTTGGCGGGACTGATCCGTCTGGGTGGCGTCTACGCGGACCAACTCAAGGATCCCGTCAACGCAACGAAGACCTGGCGCCGCGTGCTCGAACTCTCCCCGGGGCATCACCGCGCGCTGCGCGTGCTGCGAGAATCCTACCTGGAAACGGGCGATCTGGAAGGCCTCGAAGAACTGTACGGCTCCCAGGGTGACTGGGAAGGTCTTGCGGAAGTACTGAGCAACGCGGCGGACCGCACCAAGGACGATCAAGCAAAGATCGAAATGTCCTATCGCGGGGCGGCGGTCTACGAAGAACGGCTGAATGAGCCCGAGCGCGCGTTTCGTTCCTACGAGCGCATTCTCGCGACGGACCCCAACGACGTGCGCGCCGCACGCAAGCTGATCCCGCTGTACGAGAACGACGAAAAGTGGGCACGCCTCCCGGCGCTATACGAGCTATTGGCGGCGTCCGCGGAAGGTGGCGAGCAGGTCGACATCTACTGCAAGATCATCGAAATCACGTCGGGGCGCCTTTCGGATCGCAAGGCGGCGGCGGGTTATGCCGAGCGGGTCTACGGCCTGGCGCCAGAGCGCCCGGATGTGCTGCGGTTGTTCGAAGAGACAGCCCGTGCCGCCGGGGCTTTCGCGCCCTTTGTTTCCGCCTTGGAGGCGCGTCTGGCGAAGCTTTCTGCCGCTCCGCCGACGGACGAAGCGCCTCCGTCCAAAAAGAAGAAGGGCAAGAAGAAAGCGGCGGAGGTTCCGGCTGTCAGCGGCGGCGGGGACGAACAGCGCCGGCTGGAATTGATGTTGGCGCGTGCGTACCAGGACGATCTCGATCGCACAGACGATGCCGTCGCTGTCTACCGGCGTCTGCTGGATCGTGACGCACGGGATGCCGACGCGGCCGAAGCCTTCGAGCAGCTATTGCGCAAGAACGATCGCAAGGACGACCTGCGTTGGTTGCTCGACCTGCGCGTGCAGAGCGCGGACAGCGACGAGCAGCGCGTGGAATTGCTGTCGGAGTGGGCCATCCTCGAAGAGGACGTCTACCAAGCACCCGAGCGCGCCATCGCCCTACACCGGCGCACCCTGGAAGTTGCGCCAGAGAGCGCCGAGACGCTGCGCACGCTGTCGCGGTTGTTGCTTGAGGCGGCCGACGTGGAGGGAGCAGTCGAGATCATCGAGCGCCATCGGGATTTGCTTTCCGGAGAAGAGCGGGCACTGCGCGAAGTGGAGCTAGCGGAGATCTTCTTGGCGCGCTTGGAGCGGCCAGAGTCGGCGCAAGACGCAGCTGTGCGCGCCCTTGAGGTCGAACCGGGTCAGCCGCGGGCCATCGCCGTGCTCGAGAAGCTGATGGAGAACGAAGGCACGCGCGCACGCGCTGCCGAAGTGCTGGCCGAACAGTATGCCACCGGTGGCGAAGCGCGGCGCGAAGTGCAGGCCCTCAGCGTGATGCTTGACCAGACGAAGGACGAGGAAGAGCGACGCTCGCTCTACACGCGCCTGGCGGATGTGCACGACGAGAAGCTTGGCGCATACGGCAACGCCTTAGACGTGATGCTGCGGGCGGTACGCGCCTTCCCGACGGACATGGGTTTCTGGGATCGCGCGGATTCTTTGGCGGTGCTCGCAGGGCGTCCGACAGATCTGGCGGAGGCGTTTCGCGAAGTCTTGCGTATGGAGCTCAGTCCCGAGGACCAAGTGGAGCTATGTGAACGCGCTTCACGTCTGCACGAAGACCGCTTGGGAGATCCCATCGGTGCCACGCCGTACCTTGAGAAGATCCTCGACCAAGACGCGAGTAACGAACAGGCATTCCTGCGTCTGAAAGATATCCTGACCGCCGCGGAGCGTTGGGGCGAACTAGAAGCGCTCTATGACAAGGCGGCCCGGGCCACGGACGATACCGCGCGGCGCGTGGACATGTTCGTCGAGGTGGCGCTGATCTCCGAGGAGATCATCGAAAACACTGACAAGGCGACGCACTACTACGAACGTATCATCGAGCTCGATCCGATCCACGATGTCGCCATCCGCGCCCTCGATCGCCTCTACGCCAAGGCCGAGCGCCATGAGGATCTGGTCGGCCTGCTGACGAGACGTCTAGAGACTGCGACCGGGGACGAACTCCTAGAGCTCAAGCTGCGTCTGAGCCGGCTTCTGTTGGAGAAGCTGCACGAGCCCGACAAGGCCGTGGAGCACGTGGAAGACGTGCTGCGCGAACGTCTCAACGACTACGACGCGCGCGAACTAGCAGAGCGCCTGCTTGAGATCGGCAATCTCCGCTTGCGCGCTGCGCGCATGCTGGAGACGGTCTACGAGTCTCGGGACGAGGTGCGCGACTTGGTACGCGTGCTTCTGATCCGTCTCGAAGAACAGGACAAGGAGGCCGGAGGCGCGGACGCTTCCGCAGACCTAGACGACGATCGCCGCGACCTGCTGCGGCGCATTGCGCTGCTGCAGGACGAACGCTTGCATGACGACGAGGGTGGCCTGGCAGCGCTGGCGCGCCTGGTGCCTGCGGACGCCCTGGATATTGATGCCCGGGAGCGTCTGCTGGAAATCGGCCGGCGCGTGGGCGCACACGCACGGGTGGCGGAGGTGCTCAGTGCGGCAGCCGCGCGCGCAGACACTCCGGGCCTCAAGGGCGAGATCTTGATGAAGGTGGCGGAGATCTACGAGACGCTTCTGAGCGACCCGGAATCTGCTGAGCGCACCTACCGTGAAGTACTGAGCCTAGACGAGTCGGATGCCGAATTGGTGTTGCCGGCGGCGCGGGCCCTGGAGCGCATTTACCTGAGCGGGGACAAGTCCGCTGAGCTCGGGGAAGTGCTGCGCGTCCAAGTCAAACTCGAAGCGGATGGCGATGCTCGCAAAGGGCTTTTGGGTCGCCTAGGCGAGTTGTGCCAATCCGTGCTCGGCGACAGCGCTGGCGCGATTGAAGCGTGGCGCATGCGCTCCGAAGAAAACCCCGGAGACGAGTTGGCGCTGGCAGCGCTCGACCGCCTGTATGAAGAAGGCGAAAAGTGGCGGGAATTGGTGGACGTGCTGACGCTGCGGCGGGACGCTAGCGAAGACCCGGGGCTCCGCCGCAAGCTGATGGTGCGCGGCGCGACGACCCTCGCCAACAAACTCGACGCAACGTCGGACTCCATTGATGCCTGGCGCGGCGTCCTTGACGAGTACGGCCCGGACGCAGAGGTGCTGGTGGCGTTGGAGCGGCTCTACGAAAAAGCCGAACTCTGGCACGAACTCGCGGAGACCTACGAGCGCCACTTGGACATCGTGGAAGCGGATGCGGAACGCCTGGAGCTGTTGGCCAAGCTTGGACGCTTGAAGCACCGGCATTTGAGCGACGTCGAAGGCGCGCTCGAGACCTACCGGCGCGCACTCACCTTAGACAGCTCCCACGAAGCTTCCCGCGAGGCACTCGAAGAATTGCTGGACTCCGACGACAGCTTCGCGCGTCGCGAGGCAGCCGGGATCCTGCATCCGATCTATGAAGCTGATGGAGCGCACGAGAAGCTGCTGCACGTCATAGAAATCGAGATCGACGCGACTGAAGATGTCTTTGACCGCTTGAAGGGACTGGAAAAGGCCATTCAAGTCGCGGAAGTTTCCCTAAACGATTCCGCGAAGGCATTCAAACACGCGGAACGTGCGGTGCGGGTTGCTGCGGGGCATACGGAGCTAGCGCCGTGGCTGACGCACATCGAGCGGCTTGCGGAGCAGTCTTCACGTCAGGGCGACTACGTGAAGATCCTCTGCGATGTCGTTGGGGAGATCTTCGACGGCGAAGTCCAACTGGTCGTGACGCTTCGCATTGCCGAGTTGGCACGTCACCAGCTGGCCGATCGAGAGCTTGCCCGCGAGTACTACCAAAAGGCGCTGGAGCTGCGTTCGGACGACAAGGCCGCCTTGGCCGCCCTTGAATCACTCTATGAAGAGATGGGCGACGCGCCGCAGTTGCTCGAGATCTTGGAGCGTCGCGCCGAGGTTGTTGACAGCGAGGACGAGCGCAAGGCGTTGATGTTCCGACGGGCGCGGCTGCTATCCGATGTTCTTTCGGACAACGCCCGCTCCATCCAGGTGTACGAAACCATTCTCGACCTGGGCTTGGACAGCCAGGCCGTGGACTCCCTGGAATCCCTCTATACATTGGAAGAGCGCTGGCCCGACTTGCAGGAGCTCTACGTACGTCAACTCGATAGTACCGACGGCGAAGTCGCGAGCTTGCGCGTGAAGATTGCACAGGTCTCGGCGCATCGTCTCAACGACATGGGCCGCGCTTTCGAGGAGCTGGAAAGCGCCCTCGAAGAACAGAAACAACACGAGGGCGCCATCTTGGAGCTCGAAACGTTGCTCGCGAAGGCTCCCGAGGCCGAGCACCGTTCCCGCGCGGCCGCCATTCTAGAGCCGGTGTATCTGCTGCGCGCGGACTTCGACAAGGTCATGAGCGCCATCGAAGCGCGCCTGGAATTCGAACAAGATCCCTCAGAGCGTCGGGAGTTGCTTGGGCGCCTGGCCCAGCTCCACGAAGAGCAAAAAGAGGATTATCGAGCCGCCCTCGAGACCATCGCGAAACTGCTGCACGAAGATCTCGCGGACAGCGGAACTCGCGCGGAGCTCGAGCGGTTGGCGAAGGTCGCAGGCGCAGAACGGCGCTTGGCGGAAATATACGCGGCGGAGCTAGAAGACTATTCGGGCTTGGACGACACCTCGTTCTCTTTGGCCAAGCGCGCGGGTGAGCTGTTCACGTCGTTGGACGACCTGGAACGCGGGTTGACCTACTATCGCCAGGCCCTTTCCTTCGAACCGGAGAGCACCGAACTATTCGAAGCCGTGGACGACATCCTGCGCCGCACCAGTCGCCACGAGGAACGCGTCGAGCACTACCGCAGGGGCCTCGACCACCGGTTCGAGCCCGCGGATCGCGTGGCGGCCTATCACACCATTGCCGGGCTGCTAGAAGGGGAGCTCGATCGTAAAGACGAAGCCATCGAGGCGTATCGCGCCGCGATGGAAACCGACGAAAACGACGACCAGGCTGCGACGCGGCTGACGGAGTTGTACGCGGCGGCGGAGCGCCACGACGAGCTCTCTGAATTGCTCCTGCGGCGCGCCGAGCTTGCGGCGAGCCCGGACCAAGCTGCCGAGCATCGCGTCACGCTGTCGAAGCTACTCGCCGGGGCCATGGGCGAGCCGGATCGCGCCATTGACCAACTAGAAGACGTGGTGCGTTCTTCCCCAGGGCACGCCGAGGCAGTGCGGCAGCTAGAGGCCTTCCTCGATCAGGAAGCGCACAAAGAGCGCGTCGTGGAAATCTTGCGCCCGCTGTACGAGGGCGCGGATGACTGGCGACGACTGATCAATCTCAACGAAGACCGCTACGCCCTTGCCGACATGGCATCGGAAAAAGTCCTGGTGCTGCGTGAGACTGCGGAGCTCTGGGAAAAGCGCGGCAACGACCTGGGGCGCGCCGAGCGCGCACTGACCGTGGCCATGGGCCTGGACCCGGACGACGGCGAGCTGCGCAGCGAGCTAGAGCGGGTCGTGGAAGCCACCGGCGAGTGGGACCGATTGGCCAGCACCTACGAATCTGCCCTGGAGAAGCATCCAGACATGATCAGTCGGCGCGACGTGCTGGCCACCCTCGCTCGCGTGCACGACCAGCGCCGGGACGACCCCCGAGCGGCGCTGGATGCATACACGCGGCTGCGCGCGGCGGACGAAGCGGACGTCGAGCCCTTACAGAAGATGGAACAGCTGGCCACGCTGCTCAGCGATTGGAGCGTGCTGATCGAGGTGCTGCGAGCCAAAGCGGAGTTCTCCTTGGACGACGAGGAGCGCGCGAGTCTGTGGCGGCGCATCGGTGAAGCAAAGCGCGACATGCTTGAGGATCCGGCTGGTGCCATTGCGGCGTACGAGCGGGCTCTTGAGTTGGAGCCGGATAGCGCGTTCACCGTCGATTGCCTGATCATGCTGCGGGAAGAGCGAGAGGACGCGGAAGAGCTCGTCGACTTGTATCAGCGTCGCGTAGAGCTGACGGACGAGGACGACGCGGAGATGCGCTACGAATTGCTCGTCAGCGCCGCCAAGGTCTTCGAAGAGAAGCTGGAGGACCGTTCCCGCGCTATCGACGCCCTGAATCAGGCCCTTGCGGCGCGTCCGGACGACGAACCCGTGATTGCCGCTTTGGGCCGTCTGTACCGGGCCGAGGAAATGTGGCCGGAGCTACTCGACAATCTGCGGCTTTCCGCCAGCCGTTCCGATTCCGCTGAGGCTCGCGCGGCGCTGCGGGCCCAGATGGGCGGGATCCTCGCCGACAAGATGAGCGCTTGGGAGGATGCCCTGGAGTCCTATCGGCAGGTCCTCGACGATGTGCCGACGGACGAAAAAGCGACCCAGGCCGTGCTGGTCATTGGACGTGAGCACGAAGATTTGCGTGAGACCGTCACGCAGATCCTGGTGCCGGTTCTGACCAACAGTGAACGCTGGAACCTACTGCCGGAGGTGCTGGAAATGCGCCTCTCGGTCGAAACCGACACGGCTCAACGCGCTGAGACGTTGACGCAGATCGCGGACGTGCAAGAGACCAAGCTCGGAAAGCCGGATCTCGCCCTTGCCGCCGCGCTCCGCGCGCTTTCCGACCGCCCCGAGTCTCAGGAGCTGCACGCCCTTGCGGAGCGGCTAGCCGGTGCGGCGGACACCTGGGGCACCTACGCGGACGCTTTGGCCGAGCGGGCACAGTCCACCTTCGATCCCGATGTGGGCAAGGATCTCTACAGTCGCCTGGGCCGGATCGCGGAAGAGCGGCTGACGGACCCGAATCGGGCGATCGAAGCCTACCGTTCTGCCGTGGAACAGGCCGGGGACCAGCCGGATCTGCTTGCGCCCTTGGACCGGCTCTACGCAGCCACCAACGACGCCCAGGCACTGGCTGACATCTTGGAGCGCCGCGTGCTGGTGGAGACCGAGGACGAAACTCAGGCGGAGCTGTACCACCGCTTGGGGGTGGTGCAGGCGAGCGAATTCAGCGAGCCGGGCCGCGCGCTTTCTTCGTTCCGCAGCGCCTTAGAGCGAGCACCGGAGCATGCAGGCGCTATCGCAGAACTCGAAAAGCTGACGTCCGAGCGTGATCTCTTTGAAGAAGCCGCTGAAATCTTGGAGAGCGTGTACCGGCGTCAGAGCCGTACGGACAGCCTGGCAGCTCTGTACGAAAAGCGCGTCGGTTTTGCCGACACGCCCGGCGAACGCATCGACATGCGCAAGAGCTTAGCTCGCGTGCTTGAAGACGACTGCGCCGACGCCAATGCGGCGCAACGTGTGCTGCAGCAGGGGCTTGCCGACGATACGACGGATGCCTCCTTGCTCGACGACATCGAGCGCCTAGCGCAGATCACTTCGAACTGGGAGGGCGCCGCCGCGGCGCTTTCGTCCGCGCTGGAAAACGCCGAAGACATCCCGCCGGACGCCGCGCGGGATCTCGCCGTGCGCCTATCCACGTGGCAGCGCGACAAGATCGAGGATCCGACGGCCGCCGAGGCCGCGCTGGAAAAAGCATTGGCTTTCGACCCGCAGAGCGATGAAGTGCTCGTGCTGCTCGAACAACTGCAGCGTGTGCCAGGCCGGGAACAGAGCCTGGTCAAGACGCTGCGCAAACGGGCGAAGCTCAGCCTGGACGATCAGCGACGAGAGGACTTGTACCGCGAGGCCAAGGCGCTCGCGGACGGACTTTCGGACGCCGCGCTGACCGAGGAAATATTGCGGGAGCTCCTGGCGCACGACGATACAAATCTGTGGGCGCTTGCCGAACTCACGGACCTGCGGGAGCGCGCTGAAGACTTTCAAGAGACCTTCGAGTTGATCGTACGTCGCGCGGAGTTGCGCGCGCAGGGCGACGTGGTGCGTGAGCTGCGGCATCGGGCCGCCAGCATCGCCCGACTGCATTTGGAGCAGCCGGAGAAGGCCATCGAGTTGTACGAACACCTGTTCGAGGACGAGCCCACGGACGTGAAAGCGTCCACCGGTCTGCGCGAACTGTTCTTCGAAACGGAGCGATGGGACGACTTGTCTCGCTTGCTGGAGCGCTTGACGGATCTCGCGGAGACCGACGCGGACCGCGCAACGCTCAAGGTCGAAACCGCTCGGCTGAACGTGGAACGCTTTGACGCGACGGACACCGCGATCGAAATCTTGCGCGGCGTTCTCGACGACAATGCCGGTCACGCTGAAGCCGTGGTCCTGCTCTCGGAGCTGTACGAAAAGGCAGAGCGCGATGAGGACCTGGCCGAGCTATTGTCACAGCAGATTGAGATCGCGGCCGCTGCCGAGGATCAGGCTGCGGAGCTCACCTTCCGAGTGCGCTTGGGCGAGGTGTGCGAAAACCGGCTGGAAGATAAGGCGAGGGCCATTCAGACCTACCAGTCCGTGCTTGAGCGGCAGCCCGAGCACCATGGCGCTCTCGAATCCTTGGCGCGCCTCTACGCCGCGGAAGGCCGGCATGCGGAAGCCGGAGATGCCCTCGAGAAACTCGTGGGGCAGGCCGAAGGCGAAGCCGCGTTGACCCTGGTTTTGTCTTTGGCAGACGTGCGCCTGGAAGCGAAGGATGCCGAGGGCGTTGCCCGCGCCTTGGAGCGTGGCCTGCAATTGGAGGGGGGGCCAGCGGAGCTGCGCGCTCAGATCCGGGATCGGCTGCGCGCTCACTACGAAAGCGAGAAGACCTGGGACAAGCTCGCCGCGTTCATCGCCCAAGACGCAGACCTCGCCGAGGCCGCTGAGGACAAGGTCCAGCTGCTGCGCCGGGCGGCAGAGATCCACGTAACTCAGCGCAAGGACCCAGCTGAGGCCGCCAGCCTTTTGGCGAAGGCGAGCGCGCTCGCGCCGGATGACCGCGAGCTCATGTTGGAACTGTGCGACGCATTTAGTGCGTCTGGGCGAGGCAAGGCAGCCGCCGAGGTGCTGGAAAAGATCGTCGAGAGCTACGGCGGCAAGCGTTCGAAAGAGCTTGGAGAAATCCATCGTCGGCTGGCGGACGCATACTTGGCCGACGGGGATACGGAACGAGCCCTGACGGAACTGGACAAGGCCTTCCGTATCGAACCCGGCAATATCAGCGTGCTATTCAAGCTGGGTTCCGTCGCACTCGAGGCTGGGGATCTGAAGAAGGCACAGCAGATGTACCGCGCGCTCTTGCTACAGAAGCTCGACGCAAAGAGCCCAATTACCAAGGCCGAGGTGTTCATGCACCTCGGACAAGTGCACGAGAAGCTGGGGGAGAACAGCAAAGCGATCCAGATGTACGATCGCGCTGTTCAGAGCGACGATAGCTTGGAACTCGCGAAAGAACGCCTGGCGCAGTTGAAAGGCTGAGCGTCTTGCTGCGCTTCGCCCTAGGCCTCGTGGTGGGGCTGGTCGTCCGGCTCTGGGCGCTGACGTGGCGCGTGCGCGTTGTTGGGAGTCTGGGCGATGCGCCGAGGGCGCGCGTGTTTGCTTTCTGGCACGGACGGCAAATGGTGCTCCTGGCGGCCCCACGGACTCGGCCTGCCGTCGCCTTGGTCAGCCTGTCCAAGGACGGCCAGTTGCAGCACGGCGTGCAGCGCATGCTTGGCGTGCGCTCGGTTCGTGGTTCGAGCTCGCGAGGTGGCGCTACGGCGCTCCGTGCACTGGTGCGCGCCTTGAAGCGCCAAGACGCCGACGTGCTGATGGCCGTGGATGGCCCACGTGGCCCCGCGCGACAAGCAAAAGCCGGAGCCGTGCGGGCAGCGCTTCGATCTGGAGCGCTGCTCGTTCCCGTCGGTTCGTGGGCTAGGCGTGCGGTTGTGCTCCGAGGAAGTTGGGATCAATTCGTAGTGCCGTTGCCCTTCACTCATGTCGTGATCGCCATCGGGCCCGCCATGGATGTCGGCGCCACCGAAGTGGACCGTCGCCGACTGGATCGGGCCATCTCAGCGCAGGATCGCCGCGCTCGCCGCGCGAGTCACGCACACAAACACGGCCAAGCCGAGGCGGAGCTGGGAGCGTGACCACTCTGGTGCTGGTCGACGGGACGCTGTTTGGCCCAGAGGACGCCAAGGTCAGCGTCTTCGATCGAGGCTTTTTGTTTGGGGATTCGGTATTTGAAACCGTACGCACCTACGGCGGCCGTCCCTTTCGACTGACCGAACACCTAGAGCGGCTGCAGCGCAGCGCAGGGCGGGTATTCATCGAGTTGCCGGTTGATCTCCAGACCCTGGCGACGGAAGTACAGGCGGGTCTTTCCGCCGCAAAGAACGACGAGAGCTACATTCGCATCGTGGTGACCCGTGGCAGCGGGCCGCTCGGTCTGGATTCCGAGTTTTCGGCAGCGCCGACGCGGGTCGTGATCGTGGCGCCACTTTCGCCGCCGCCCCCGGAGGCCTACGCCGAGGGGATCCACGTCGTGACTCACCGCACGCAGCGCAACGCGGAGGGTACCGAAGCAGCGGGGGCCAAGGTTGGAAACTACTTGGTTGCCGTGCTTGCCATGCGCGACGCTCGCGCTCAAGGCGCGTCGGAGGCATTAATTGTCGACGCGTCCGGAAACGTCACCGAGGGCGCAAGCTCCAATGTGTTCGCGTTCTTGGATGGCGGCTGGGTGACGCCTCCGGAAGACGCAGGGATCTTGCCGGGCATCACTCGCCGCACGATTCTGGACGTTTGCACTGAAGCAAGCGTGCCCGTGCGGTTGTCTCCGCTGCAGCTATCAGAGCTCGCACGCGCCGAAGAAGTGTTCGTGTGCTCAAGCATCCGCGAGATCTTGCCGGTGGTCCGCGTCGATCACAGCGACGTTGGCGGCGGCACGCCGGGCCCGCGCACCCAGCGTCTACTTCAGCTCTTTCGGAAAAAAGCCATGGAAATCATGGGCTTATGAGCGACGCTCTTTGCCAAGGGGGACCCGGGCCGGTCTGGCCCCTAAACTAGCGCTGCCATGGGCCGCGCAATGCAATCGCTGTCGTTATTCGGCTGGCTCGTCGCGGCAGCGGCGGCGCTGCCGACTGTTTTGGCCTGCGATCTGGCGTGCGCGGAGGGGGAGAACAAACAAGGCGGCGCGTGCGTTGCGAAGTCTCTCGAGCGCTTTGACGGCAAGCCTCAAACCATGAGCGTGCCTTGGGCCGCTGGTAGCGGCGTCACGATCGAGGGCGTGCACGGCGACATACGCGTATCGCGAGGCGACAGCGCCGAAGTCGTCGTTCATTTCGAACCGTTTTCCTACCGCGCCCACGACTCAGGGAAGGCGGCCCGTCACGAAATGGAAGACAGCTTGGTGCTGAGCGCCGAAGCGGTCAACGGCGTCACCATCAGCGCCGCTCGCGACGGAGGGAGCGATGGACTGGGCGCGCACATTCACGTCGAACTGCCGGCGGCTTTTGACGGCAGTCTCAGTGTTTCCAACGAAGGTGCGGGTAGCGTCAACCCCGGGAATACGGACGTGGAGTTCGTCGGGAGTTCACCGAAGGTCGCAATCGCAAGCGCTGGCATCGGGGATTGCACCTTGAGGGGCGTCCCGAGCGTCGTGAGCACTACGGTGCTTTGCGGCGGCGCCGTTGCGGTCTCCGGAGTGGCTGACGACGTCAGCATCGAGACCACCGGCTTGTTTACGGATAGCGCCGTTTCGCTGCAACTCGCGGCCGTGGGCGGAGGCGCCGTGGGCGGCAGCGTCACGTCCCGCGACGGCGACTTGCTGGTGACCCTGCCGGCGACCGGAAGCTATTCTGTGACGGCCAGTTCGCCCACTTTGGGCGAGGTGCAGCTGGGAACCCCGCCGAGCGGCTGTGTTGCGGCGAGCGCGGAGCCCTGGACCGTGAGCTGTGGCGACGGCAGTCCGGAGTATACCTTCATTGCCGGCAGCGACGGGCTCGGTGCGAGCAATGTCGTCATCAACTATGAGTGACCCACGCGCACGCTACGGGGGCGCGGTCATAGGCCTTCGCTGACGTTGGCGTTGGTGTCTAAAGAGGCGGGTTCGGCCGGCTGCGCTGTAGTTGGGTTGCGCGGCACGGGAATGCGCAGGCTGCCGCCGCCCCGGGCCAACAAGTAGCTGACCGCCTTGTCGAAGAAGGCCTTGAGAAAGCCGACTTCGTGGGGCGGGTCGGTGATGAGTCCACGGCGTTCGATGCAGCCCATGGTTGCCACGACTTCGAGTGCGGTTTGCTCGCCGTCCCGGGCCAGTACGCTGACCACGCTGTCTTTCATGGCGCGCACGAGGGCTTCACGGACCTGAGGTGAGAAGTAGCGATCTGCGGCGGCTTTGATTTCCGCTTCTAGGGCTGCTTGCACCTTTGCGGCGTCCGGTTCTTCCCCCGGGGCGACTTCCATGTTCTCGCCCAGCTTGGTGAGCATTTCGTCCACGGCAGGGCCGGGGGGAAACCAGCCAGCGAATTCCGGGAGCGAGTGCAGCTTGGCGGAGTCCATGCCGAGGTCTTTGGCGTCGTCTTCGGACAGCTCAAGGCCTTCCGCATCGAAGGGGTGGTCCGGCGCCTGGGCCGGAACGGGCTGTAGCAAGCCGTCGGCGCTGTCGACGCCCAGGGGCAGGGGACGTCCCGTCGCCGCGTGGGCGATCTTTGCCTGTGCAATGCGGTAGCGCGCCCACTCCACCGGCACCGAAACGGCTTTGTACCGGGCGCTGGGCAGTACCTTCGCGATGGACTTCTTCAGCCCGGAGTGGCTCAGCTCGGCAACTTCGACGCGCAAGACTCCCTGTTCATCGTGCACGAAGAAAAACGCCGCCTTGTAGCGACTGGTGCGCGAGCGTGTGGCAATGACCAAGAGCACGCTGCCGCTCGTATCCGGTGCCAGCATCCAAGCTTCGGTGGTTTCTGGCTCGCTCTTGGCCGCTAAGGATGCGACGCGCCCTTTTTCGGGAACTTCCACGCCGCGAGAGCGCAGCACGGACAGCCCACGTCGAGCGGCCTTGCGCACCGGACCCGCCGCGGTGTCCGCGGCTTCCGCGACGGCGGCGGCGTTGTTGTTCTTGACCCACGCCTCCACCAGCTGCACGCCCTTTTCGGGGAAGCGGCTGAGCGCGGAGAGGGCGCCGTCGGCGCCGACGGTGAGCTCGCTGTTCGGGAATTCTTGTGTGGCGTTCATAGCTGGTCTCCTGGCCGCCGCTTCAGCGGGCGGCCTCTGCGATGGCATCGATCTCGACGCGAGCCCCTTTCGGCAACGCGGCAACTTGGACCGTGGCCCGCGCCGGTGGTTGAGCGTCGAAGTACGTGGCGTAGACCTCGCCCACCTTGGCGAAGTCGGCGAGGTCCGTGAGGTAGATGGTGGTCTTCACCACCTGTCCGAAACCGACACCGGCGGCTTCGAGCACGCCGCGGAGGTTCTGCATCACGCGATGCGTTTCCTCCTCGATACTGCCGCTGACCAGCTCTCCCGTCTTTGGGTCCAGGGGGATCTGCCCGCTCAGGAAGAGGAACCCCCCGGCCCGGATCCCCTGGCTATAGGGGCCGATGGCGGCGGGGGCGTCTTGGGTCTGGATCACGCTTCGGGTCATCGGGCGCGAGTTATTACCCCGACTTGCCCAAGGATCAATCCCGCCCGTGCTTGGCTCAGGGCACGTCTACTGAGCGGCGACCGTCGATGGCGCGCCCAAGAGTGACTTGGTCGGCAAATTCGAGATCCCCGCCGTGGGGCACGCCGCTGGCGATGCGACTGACCTGTGCCCCGAGGGCACTGAGTTCTCGCGCAATGAAGAGCGCCGTCGCCTCGCCGTCCACGGAGGGTGGCGTTGCAATGATGACCTCACGCACGCCGCCCCGCACCCGGTCTGAAAGCGCCTGTAGCGGCAACTCGTCGGGTCCGATCCCATCCAGGGGCGACAGCAGCTTGCCCAGCACGTAGTAGCGCCCGCGCATGGCGCCGCTGCGCTCGATGGCAAATAGGTCCTGTACCTTCGCGACGACGCATAGCAGCGCATCGTCGCGACGCGTGTCGCGGCAGATCTCGCAAACGGTGGGCCCCTCTGAGCTGCGTTCGGCTAGGTTGTTGCACCTGCTGCAAGGTTCGACGAGTTCGTGCAGCTGGCAAAGTGCACGCCCCAGCTCGGCCGCTAGCCCCGGGCCCGCGAACGCGAAGAACAAAGCAAAGCGCTGCGCAGACTTCTCGCCGACTCCGGGGAGGCGGCTCAGCAAAGAGACAACACGACTGAGGGGCTCGGGGATCACGGCAGTAACAATGTCCCTCGCTCAGCCATCGCACGCAAGCTTCAGCTGCTCGCGAGCTTGAGGTCCTTGATGCGGGCGCCCAGCACTTCGAGAGCCGACACCACGGCGGGGGGTTTGCGGGCGGCTTGCAACGCGCGACGAACCGCTTCTTGGCGCTCCCGTTCGTGTTGGGCGTAGACCGTGTCAGAGCCTTGTGCGCGTTTGCTGTCTTCCTCAATGTGGATGGGGACGGATTTGCCCAAGGTTCGCGATAGTGCTTCGGCCAGGGCCTCGCGTGTGTCTTTGTCGTTGGCCTGGCGTGCGAATACGTTGCCGGGCTCGTAGCCGAGCATGAGGCCCGCATCCGAAAGGCCGAGCAGGGCGGCATGCTGCAAAACTGCGGCGATCTCTGGGTGCCGAGCCGCGAGGTCGTCGAGCACCTGCACCCACACCGTGAGGGATGCGTTGGCGCTTTTGGGTTCGACGTCCGCGGGCTCTACGGGGTCGCCACGCTTGCTGCTGGCGCTGGCTTGCCGCGGCGCAGCTTCTTCACGGGCTTCAGCCGACGGCCTGCGTTCCTCCGGCGCAGCCGGGCGCGCGGGCGCGGGTTCGTTCGCTGCGGCGGCTGCGGGGCGAGGGGTCGGGGGCGCGGCGGCTGGGCTCTGGGAAGCAGGTGGGGGTTGCCTTGGAGGGTCCTCGGATCTTTCGGCGCGGGGCGTGGGATCTGGGCGTGACTCGCGGGCTCGGGGTCGGGCGCGCTCACCTGCCTGTGGCGGCTGGCCGCCGCCTCGGACCGGGGCGGCACTGCGCCCCGCGCCCCAAAGGCGGCGCTCCAAATCGGGCAAACGGGGGGGCAAGGCGGCTACCGGGAGCAGCGGGGGCCGCCGCGACAGGCGCACGAGGAGCATTTCAAGCGCGGCACGCGGCTGCCCGCTGCGCGCCACGTCGTCAAAGGATGTGGAGAAACCTTGATGCAACCGCAGCAGATCGTCGGCGTCGGTCTTCGCCGCAAGCGTGAGCACATCAGCCGCTTCTTCGTCGGACAGATCGAGCAGATCTTTGGGCGTGGTGCAGACCTTCGCCACGACCAGATCGCGCAACAGCGCCAGGAGATCCCGTGCGACGTGAACCATGTCGAAGCCCTGCCCCGTGAGATCCGACACTACGGAGAGGCATTTGCTGGCATCTCCCGCGACTAACGCGGCCGCGATGTCATGCAAGACTTGTCGACTGGCGACACCCAAGACGCGGGCGACGTCTTGTCCGCTGAGCTGGTCGCCGCCCCAGGCGATGACTTGATCCAAAAGGCTCATGGCGTCCCGCATGCTGCCTGCGGCTTCACGCGCGAGGATCTGCACGGAGCTGTCGTCCGCCGTGATTTTCTCATTCGAGAGCACGTACTTTAGCCGGGCGGCAATCTCTTGGGTGGCGATGAGCTTGAAGTCGAAGCGCTGCACTCGGCTCAAGATGGTTACGGGGACCTTATGCACTTCGGTCGTCGCGAAGATGAACTTCACGTGGGGCGGAGGCTCTTCCAGCGTCTTGAGAAATGCGTTCCAGGCGCTCTGGCTGAGCATATGCACTTCGTCGACGATGTAGATCTTGTAGCGGTCCCGGGACGGGCGGTACGGCAGTTGTTCTTGCAGCTTGCGGACTTCGTCCACGCCGTTGTAGCTCGCGCCGTCGATCTCCCGCACGTCCACGTCAGTGCCCAGAGCAATCTCGGTACAAGCCGGGCAGCTGAGGCAGGGCTGAGCAGTGGGGCCCCTATCGGCGTCACCGCGCGCCCCGTCGGCGCCCATGCAATTGAGCGCTTTCGCCAGGATGCGCGCGCTGGTGGTCTTTCCGACTCCGCGCACGCCGGTGAAGAGAAAAGCGTGAGCAACGCGGTCGGTCTTGATGGCGTTTTCCAGGGTCTTGGCGACGTGGTCTTGGCCGACCAAGTCTTCAAAACGCATGGGGCGCCACTTCCGGGCGAGCACGACATAGGACATTGTCTCTGTCGCTAACAGATCGCGCGCCGCGCCTCCAGCGGGCTCGTTTCCCTTAGTTTTCGAGGAGGGATTTCGCGGCTTTCCCGCGGGTGGCGTCGCCGTTTCGGCGACTGGTTCCAGCTGCGAAAGTCGACTAGCGTCAACGACGTGCGGCTCACCGTTCTCGCTCTGATCGCCTCCTGCGTTGCGTGCCAGCACTCCGGGCAAACTCCGGGTGCACCCGCGCCGACGCCGCAGCCGAGCACTGCGTCGGGCAAAGTGGTTCCCACCGCGGAAGCACCGTCGGATGCAGCCGCGCCACCCGCTCCTTTGGAGTTGGCCCCCCTGAGCCCGCAGCAAGCACGCGGCGCCTTTGTCGAAATTCGATTTCCCATTGCCGAACAGCGCATTCGCCAGAAGAAACTCGACGCCTACCGGGTTCGCCTAAAGAAGCAGGGCGACGGTCAGTTATGGCTCGCGCTCGACGGGCACCGCCCGCGGAAGGTCGACAGCGCGGACGGGAGCCTTCCCCTCGGCGCCCTCGTGCCGGCGGACGTCGACCTGGCAGCGGGCGCGCACTGGTTGTCGGCAACGCTAGCGCCGGAAGCGGGCGCTCCCTACGCCACAACACAGGAGTCCCGGCAGCCGGTTGCGGCCCTGCGTTTTTGGGCCGAGGAGCGGACGGAGCGCGCGGCGCCAGCGCCGAGGGTCGTGCTGTTTCAGCCTGGGGGAACCTACAACGGCAGCGCCCCTCGCGTCATCGTGCACGCAGCGGCCTTCCATTTGCCATCGGCGGGCCTGGCGCCGGACGGATTTCGCGTGCGGGTCATGGGCGAAGGCAGGACTGGCGCGGTGAGTCTCCCGGCGGTCACTCCCCTTGAGATCCGGGATTTGCCCAGCGGCGACTTCACCATCGCCGTCGAGCTCGTGGACCCTGCGGGACAGCGTATCGCTTTCGCTGAGCGCAGCATCGTCGTCAATCGCGACGCTCCGGTAGGGAAAGTGGAGTGACGTCACCGTTTTTGGTCGGGCTGGTGTCGGCCTGGGCCATCGCGCAGGTGGCCAATGGTGCTTTCTTTGCCCTGGCGTACGCCCTGGGGCGTCGCGAGCGCGAGTACTTAGGTTTTGCGCTGCTGTCCGTCGCGCTCTCGGTGATCTCTGCCGCGGTGGCGTGGACCTACGCAACGACGGATGCAGCGAGCGGGATGCAGAGCATTCGATTGGCGCACGCGGGTGGGATTGCGGGTTGTCTGTTCAATCTGCATTTCGTGCTGCGCTACGCCGGGTCCCCACGCGCGGATCGTGTGCTGCGGATTGCGTATCCCATCGCCATTGCGTTCGCCTTGCTACTCGTCTCGGATCTGTGGTGGCAACCGGGATCCGTGCGCGCCCAGACGAGCCAAGCCTTTGGGCAACCACTACATTATTACTTGGCCACGCCGACGCTTCTCGGGTCGCTGTTCTACCCGGTGGCGGGGATCTCACTTTTGGCTACTGCTGTGGTGCTGTACATGGCGCAACGCGCCGGCCGCCGAGAGGCGCTGACGCCGCTCATGGGGGTGATCGTGGTCACTCTGGCGGCCGTCAACGACATCGCGATATCTGCGGATATGGCCGCCCTCGGCATGTACCTCTTGCCGCACGCCTTCATGGTCTACGCCTTCGGTTTTGCGTCGTTGTTGCTCTATCGGTACGGACGGGCCGCGGGCGCACTGCAGCAGACAGCGACGGATCTGGAGCGAACGACGGAAGAACTGCGCAACAGCTACGCTGAGCTGGAGGTCGTTCAAGTCGAACTCGAGAAGTCTAAAGAGCTCGCGACGGTGGGTGAGCTGGCGGCCGCCATTGCCCATGAAGTCCGCAACCCACTGGCGATCATCATGAACGCCGTCGCGGGGTTGCGCCGTCCCAACGTCGAGCCCGAGGACCGCCTGACCCTGCTGGAGATCGTAGACGAGGAAACGGCGCGACTGAATCGACTGGTCACGGACCTGCTCCGTTTTGCGCGACCCGTGTCGGTAAAGAAGACGCTCACGTCCTTGGTGGAGCTGGCGGAAAAGACTCGCTCCCTGGCTCAAGAGCACCGCGTGATCGTGAGTCGTCGCGAAGGTGCGCCGTCTCATGTGCTGGCGGACGCTTCGCTTTTGCGCGTCGTGATGGACAACCTCGTCGAGAATGCTTGCCACTCCATGCCCGGCGGCGGGGATGTGCATATCGTGATCGACAGCGAGACCGGCGCTGGGCAAGAGCTCGCGAAGGTTGTCTTCACGGATACGGGCCAAGGCATGAGTCAGGAGGTTCTGGCGCGGGCCCTGGATCCCTTCTTCACGACGCGCCCGAGCGGAACCGGCCTTGGCTTGCCCATCGTGCATCGGATCACCGAAGCACATGGAGGTTCCCTCCAGATGGAGAGCGAAATCGGATCCGGCACGCGCGTCACCCTGCGCCTGCCCATTGGCGAGGTGGCAAAGCGCCCAGCTCCGGAAGGTGCCCCATGAAGCGCGACGAGATCGTGGCTTTGGACAAGCGCCACGTCTGGCACCCGTATACAGCGATGGCCGAGTACATCGAAAACGAGTCGCCCCTCGTGATCGAGCGCGCCGAAGGAAGCCGCCTGGTGGACGCCGACGGGCGCGTTTTCTTGGACGGGAACGCTTCCTGGTGGACGGCTGTGTTGGGCCACCGGCATCCGCGACTGGTGGCCTCGCTCCGTGCGCAGTCGGAACGGCTCTGTCATACGGCCCTTGCCGGCATGACGCATGCGCCCATTGCAGAACTCTGCGCAGAGCTTTGCCAGGTCGTGCCCGCGGAACTGCCGCACTACTTCTTCAGTGACGACGGCTCGACCGCCGTCGAAGTGGCGATGAAGCTCGCGCTGCAGTACTTCGCACAGAACGGCGAACCGAAGCGCACCCGCTTCATTGCTCTGGACGGCGCTTTTCACGGGGACACTCTCGGCGTTACGGCCCTCGGCGGCGTCGAGGTATTCCGCCGCCCCTTCGCGTCCGTCTTGCTCGACTGTGTGCACGTGCCCAGCGCGAGCGACGGATTCGAGCGTGCGTTCACGGCGATCGAAGGCATTGTCGCGGAGAACGCCGAAAGCGTCGCTGCGATCGTGCTCGAGCCCATGGTGCAGGGCGCCGCGGGTATGCGCGTCTACGCCGCGGAGTACTTACGCCAGATGCGCGCCCTCGCCGACAGACACGGCATCTTCCTGGTTTTCGACGAGGTCTTCTCCGGCTACGGCCGTACCGGGCCGATGTGGGCGCATCAACATGCGGGCGTCGTGCCCGACATTTTGTGCACCGCCAAAGGCTTTTCCGGTGGCATGTTTCCCATGGCGGCCACCTTCGCCAGTCGGCAGATCTTCGACGGATTCTTGGGAGCGCCCGATCGGGCGTTCTTCTACGGGCACACCTTCACCGGGAACCCCCTGGGCGCGACCATCGCCGCGGAAGTGCTGCGGGTGTTTCGCGACGAAGACGTGCTCGCCCGCGCCGCAACGAAGGCGCAGCGTATCGCGCAAGCATTTGCGGACATGCAGTCCCTGCCGGGGGTGCGGAGCGTGCGCAGTCTGGGCATGATTGGCGCGCTCGATCTTGAGGGGGACGATGGCTACCTGCAGCGGTCCGGCTGGCGTGTGTACGAAGCGGCGCTCTCCCGCGGCGCCTATCTGCGGCCCTTGGGCAATGTTGTGTACGTGGCGCCCGCGCTGAATATTCCGGACGCGGATTTGGAAGAACTCCTGGGCATCATGCAACAGAGCGTGGTGGCGGCCGCACGCTGAGGCTTCCCCCCGCGCCCTGGCGTGGTTAACCTGCCTGAAGATGGCAAAACGCAAGCGCTACCTCTTTGTGTGTGTGAATCGGCGACCGGACGGCGCGCCCAAGGGCTCCTGCGCGGCCAGGGGCAGCGAAGCGCTGCACGCGCGTTTGAAAGAGATGCTCAAAGAGCGCGGGCTCGCGCAAACCGAGGTGCGCGCCTGCCACAGCAGTTGCCTGGACACCTGTTGGGTCGGCCCCACCATTGCCGTGGAACCAGACAACTATTTCTATGGCAATGTGACTCAGGCGGACCTGGAAGAGATCGTCGACGCGCTAGAGAAGGGCGAGCGAGTCGAGCGGCTCGTGCTGTCCGACTCGGACTTCACGGAACCGAAGCATCTGAAGCCGGGCTCATGATCCGGCGAATGCCCTTCGAGCAGACATTGCTCGGGAGCTATCGCTTGGGGGAGACGCTCCAGGAGCGGGCTTTAGAATTGAATTTGAAAGCGCGAGCCCCCGGGCTGGGCATGTTCGGCGCCAAGCCTTTGACCGTCACCGGGAGCGTCTTCGCTGATGGCTTGGCCTCGCGACGCATGCTGACAGGGCGCGTCGACCTGCGACGATTTTCGACGGGGGCGGGCGCGTACACGCTGGACTTCGAAGCGGACGACGGCCGCGCGTTGCGTCTGAGCCTGCATCGGGTTGGCAGCCTTCGCACACCACTGTTTTCCTTCAGCCGATTCGTGGGCCAGCTGCTCTCGGCAGATGGGACCGAGCTCGGTCAGGTGGAGTTGCGCGTCGATCTGCGCCGTACCCTGCGCCGCTGGTTAGTGATGTGATGGTGTTAAATATACGAAATAATTGTAAAAGTAGTCGCATATTGCCTTTGTGTCCTATGTGAGACATGTTGTCTGTATGCATGACATAGTGTCTGAGCCCTGCGACAATTCGTCTGATGCGCCCAAGCCCCGGGAGGTGACGCCCGTGCCGCCGCCGGCGGACGCCGTCACCGTGCTCGTCGTGGACGATGAGCCGAGCAACGTGGAGAGCTTGCGCAAGATCTTTGAACGGGAAGGCATGCGGGTGTTGACTGCGGATGGTCCGAAGAACGCCCTTGAGCAAGTGCGCACGCACCGGATCCAGGTGGTGCTCACGGATCTGATGATGCCGGGCATCAATGGCGTGGAGCTGCTGCGTGCCACCAAAGAAGTCGCGCCGGATACTGAAGTGGTGTTGATGACGGCCTACGGTACTGTGGAAACCGCGGTGCAGGCCATGCGTGAAGGGGCATACGACTTCGTAGAGAAGCCTCTCAAACGCATGACGATCGTGAAGACCGTGCGAAAGGCCGCAGAGCGGCAGTCCCTCCTGGCCGAGAACCGCTCGCTGAAGGAAGAGCTCAAACTGCTTACGGCCCGCGAAATCGTGGGGCAGAGCACGGCGCTGCGCCACGTGCTGGACGTGGCCAACCAAGCCGCGCCATCGACGGCCACGGTGCTGATCTTGGGAGAGAGCGGGACCGGTAAGGAGCTTATCGCGCGCTACATCCACAGCAAGAGTGCTCGCGCCTCGGGGCCCTTCGTTGCGGTCAACTGTGCCGCCATTCCCGAAAGCATTCTGGAAGCCGAGCTATTCGGCCACGAACGCGGCGCGTTCACCGGCGCCGTGGCGCGCAGAGAGGGACGCTTTGCGAAAGCGGCTGGAGGCACGCTGCTGCTCGACGAAATCGGCGAGCTGTCGCCAGCGGTGCAGGTAAAGATTTTGCGCGTACTGCAGGAAGGTGAGTACGAGCCCGTGGGTGGCAATACCGTCAAGGCTGATGTGCGCATCGTGGCCGCCACGAATCGAGATTTGATCCAAGAGGTTGAAGCGGGCCGCTTTCGCGAGGATCTGTACTACCGACTCAACGTCATCGCCGTGACCGCTCCCGCCTTGCGTTCGCGCCGAGAAGACATTCCCTTGCTCGTCGACCACTTCTTGGGCGTGTACTGCAAGAAGAACGGCCGAGCGCGCTTGGATGTGTCTCGGGACGCCATGCGCAAGCTCATGGAATACGGCTGGCCCGGCAACGTACGAGAGCTAGAGAATGTCGTGGAGCGCGCCGCGGTCCTGTGCCGCTCCGACGTGCTGGGCATCGAGGACTTGCCGGATGCCGTCGCGCAGGCCACTGCGCGGTCGCCTAGCGCGTTGACCTTCGCCATCGGCACCCCCCTGGCGGACGTCGAGCAGCGCATGATCCGGGAAACCTTGGCCCACACGGACGGGGACAAATCCCTGGCAGCACAGCTGCTTGGGATCTCCGCTCGCACGATCTACCGCAAGTTGGGCGAGGAGTAGCCGGCGCCTCGGTGGGGCGCACTCTGCCCGCCGGCGCGCCGCGCAGAATCTTCGCGCTGCCTGGCAACGAGCGAAGCGTTACTCTGGGCCAATGTTCGAGACGGCGGAGCTACATCGAAAGCTGAGCAAAGAGGAGTACGTCCGGCGCAGCGAAGCGGTGCGCACCCGACTGCTTCAGTTGCAGCACCGCCTCGTCGATCATCCAGAGTTCAGCGTCGTCGTGGTGATCGGCGGCGTCGAAGGCGCCGGCAAGGGCGATGTGCTCAACCTGCTGTTTGAGTGGATGGACGCCCGGCACCTGCTCACCCACGCCTTCGGTCCACCCAACGAGGCAGAGGCGGAGCGTCCGCGCTACTGGCGCTATTGGATGGCCTTGCCTCCGAAGGGCAAGGTGTCCGTGTTTCTCGGCTCTTGGTACACGGAGCCGATTGTGCGCCGGGTGCTGGGAACCAGCACGGATGCGGAACTCGACTTCTCTATGCAGCGCGCGGCGGATTTCGAGCGTGGGCTTGCCCAAGACGGCACCCTGGTCGTCAAGTTCTGGATCCACATCAGCAAAGCCGAGCAGAAACGACGCTTCAAGAAGCTCGCCAAGTCCAAGCGCAATGGTTGGAGAGTGACGAAAGAGGATTGGAAACGCCACGAACACTACGACGAGTTTCGCAGCGTCTGCGAACGCGCCATCCGGCATACCAGCACCGGTCTTGCGCCCTGGACTATTGTGGAGGGTACCGACGCTGCGTACCGCAACGTAGCGATTGCCGAGCACCTGGCGGAGCGTATCGAGGCGCGCCTTGACGCCGCCGAGCAGCCCGTCACGGCCACCCCCGCCAGCGCAGACGAACCGGATCCCGACACGATCCTGGATACCCTCGACCTATCCCGGAAGCTGGGGCGCAAAGAATACGCGCGCCAGGTGGAGGAGCTGCAAGCACGCCTCAACGGATTGAGCCGCAAGATCGCCAAGAAGAAGCTCGGGCTGAGCCTGGTATTCGAGGGCTGGGACGCCGCCGGAAAGGGCGGCGCGATCCGACGCATCACCCGGGCCCTCGACGCCCGACACTATCGCGTGATCTCCGTCGCCGCGCCGACAGATGAAGAAAAAGCCCACCACTATATGTGGCGCTTTTGGCGCCATTTGCCGCGACGCGGACACACCACAATCTACGACCGCAGCTGGTATGGACGGGTATTGGTGGAGCGCATCGAGGGTTTTGCGACCCAAGACGAGTGGACCCGGAGCTACAAGGAGATCAACGACTTCGAGGAACAGCTAGTGGAGCACGGGATCGTCGTCGTGAAGTACTGGCTGCACATCAGTCGCGAGGAGCAACTCGCCCGTTTCGAATCGCGTCAGCGTGAGGCGTGGAAGCACTACAAGCTCGGGCCGGAGGACTTTCGCAATCGCGAAAAATGGAACGCCTACGAAGGCGCGGCGGGAGAAATGATCGAACGCACCAGCACGGAGTTTGCCCCTTGGGTCTTGGTGGAAGCTGAAGACAAGCGCTACGCCCGGGTCAAAGTCCTGGAGCAATGCTGCCAACGCATCGAGGCAGTGCTCGCCACCGGCGACCGCAAACCCAAACGCCGCTGAGGCAAGTGCCGCCCCCACAAAAGAGAAACGCTGCGCCGGGATTTCCGACGCAGCGCCCACCTCTTTGTTTCGGTTTGCTTATTTCAGCTTCTTCGCCGTGATGGTGACGCTGGTGCCTGGCGTCTTGCTTCGCGCGCGCACGAAGTAAGTGCCGCCTTCGAATGCCACGTCGGTGGTGCAGGTCTGGTTCGACGTGCCGGCGGTGACGGACTTGCAACCGAAGCTGTAGACCGTCGGGTTCTTGCCCTTGCGTACGTACAGCTCGGCGCTGCCGCTGCCGCTCATGGTCACCTCGAGCTTCTTGTAGCCCTGCTCGACGTTCAGCGAGCCGTACTTGGACGCCCAGGTTGTGCCCGTCTGGCGCACGGTGACGTTTTCGAGGACGGTGACTTCTTCTTCCACCAACGGCTGCGCGGCGGCTTCTTCGTTCAGCGCTTTGACCTCGGCGTAGGTGATCAGGCCGCCAGCCATGGCGCTGCGCGGGTTGCCCGTGGACCACCAACCGAAGTCGGGATGGTCTTCGCGGCTCGAACCGACCCATTCGCCTCCGAGGATCTTGGCGTCTTGGTCCGTCTCCACGATGTACTTGTAGTGCTTCGTGGTGGCGTAGCTGGTCAGGGCCTTGTCCACGTGGGATGTCTTCGCTGGCTTGGACTCGGTGATGTAGACCAGGTCCATCTCTACGTAGAAGAAGCGCTTGGCTTGCGTGTTGTACACGTAGTCGCCACCGGCGCCGGCAGTTGCCAGAGACAGCTGCACTTTGCTGGTCTGCGCGTAGCCTTCGACCATGTAGTGGACGGTTTCGCCGGCAGCGAGCGTCACGACGCACTCCTCGTTGGACGTGCCACCGTAGGGGCGGCAATCGTAGTCCGAGGTCGTGGGCGCGGTGCCCTTCTTGATGTACAGGTCCGCGTCGCCGGTTCCGCTCAGTTTGATGGTGTATTCACCCGCGGCGGTCGCGGTGTACTCGCCCAACTTCTGCTCGCTCTTGGTCACGTCCACGGTGTCGAGGAGCGGCTCGAGGGAAACGTTGATCCCGAGCATGTTGATGGCTTCGTCTTTGGTGATTTCTTTCAGCCCGCCGTCCACCGGGTTGGTGACTTTGTAGCTGTAAACCGGCTGATTCCAGACTTGCAGGTCGAAGGTGGCGTCGATCACGAAACCTTGTTTGCGCAGGCCGAGCATGTTCGTGGCCAGCACGTGCCAAGAGCCCGCGTTCATGTCACGGCACTCCGTGGCTTCCAGGCGACCCGTCGGGTCCGTGATCGGATCCTGCTTGTTGCAGCGACGCGACAGGAATTTGGTCGGCACGTCGGTGTACAGCAGCGTCATCAGACCTTCGAGATCACCGGGATGGAAGGTCACGCCGTTTTTCGTGACTGGATTGATCGGCGCCTTTTCGACCAGGGCGTAGGGCGCCCAGCCGTGACAAATGCCCCACCAGGTGGGAATGCAGCGCCCGGTGGTCTCACCCTTGGGGATGGCGCAGGAGCCGTCGTCGCCGGTGCAT
Source organism: uncultured Myxococcales bacterium (assembly GCA_937872925.1). Classification (GTDB taxonomy): domain Bacteria; phylum Myxococcota_A; class Polyangia; order Polyangiales; family Polyangiaceae; genus JACKEA01. Next base: position 41,375 of record CALMUT010000371.1, read on the forward strand.
TCGCCGCCGCCTTGGGTGCAGCTCTTACGACCCGTTGCGGACTTGATGCCGTGGTTCTCACTTATCTTGGTGGGTACGTTCGGCTTGTTAAACGCCGTGGCGTACTTCTCCGCCGGCGACGATCCCGCGCCGTCCCACTCGTAGTTTAGATTGTCGCGGTAGGTCGCCCAATAGTCCGCCGGGATCGGCACCTGGCCGTTGCCCGCGATGGGCAGCTGGTGCACGAAGTACGAAAAGTTGGAGTCGACGTAGGCCGGGTTGTTTGCCGAGTCCCAGGCGTCGAATTTGCCTTCGCCATCGGGCCCACCCATGTCTTCGGGCTCAAGGTCCGAAGTCGGCGTCTGCGTCGGATCGCCATCGTCGGATCCGGAGCAAGCTCCGAGGAAAAACGCACTGCTCGCAATGAAGAAAACGCTAGTTAGCTTTCGCATGAGTCCCGCCTATTTGTGTATCCGGTCCGCCCCGGATTGGGGCGTCGTACCGCAAAGCAATGGCGTATCTTCCCACGCCCGCGCCCAGGGGCGCTAGCGCCTTGATGCGCCTGGGGACCGGGACGCTAACGCTTTGCACGACGCGAGAAGCCGCGCTTGAGGCGCGCCTCAACGGCAGTTGCGCCGACGCTTACTTGGGTGCGCGACAGGAGGTCGTTGAAATTGTTCCGCTTTGCCATGGGGCGCGGGCCTCGGCTTCGGGGAGGTCGGCCGCAACCGCGGCGGCGCGCCAGTGAGAATGGAATGACACTTTGTCAGGGCGTGCCCCGGATCGACCGGGTTTCTGTCAGGATGGCGCCGTCTACGCAAACAAGTTCAAAGATTCCGCGCGTTTTTGCCCATTGACCCCTGGCACGGGTTTCGCTCTAAGGAGTCCGGCTCACTCTACCTCGACTGAACGGAAACCTAGTTCTCGTGCCCATCGACGCTCTGCTCAAAAAGTACTTCACGGTCGTGATCCTCGGATTGGTCGCGATGATGGCGTACTTCCAAGCTTCGGGCACCACGGAGCTGTTCGGGGCGGCGCTGTCCGTTGACGAGAAGCTGCTGGCGTCCAAGCCGAAGAAGTCGGCGGACGTGGCGGCCCTGCTGGCGGCTCAATCGGCCGGTCGCTCGAAGAGTGCCGAGCCGATCCTAGCGCGCAATCCCTTCGATTCCGTGACGGGCCCGCTCAACGCAAAACCCCTCGAGGTGCCCGAGGACCAGGGCTCTCAGGTCGATACCTCGAACCCCCTCGCCGCGCCCCGTTGCAGCAGCACCCGGGTGAGCATCGTGACCGAGTCCGCGGATCCACTGTGGTCGATCGCAGCGCTGCAAGGCCCCGGCGAGTCGAAGCCGGCTATCCGTCGCGCCGGCGACCAGATTGGCAACGTCGAGGTGGCGTACATCGGATTCAACCCGGTGGAGGCAAGCCCCGCGGTTTGGATGCGTGAGGGCTCGAGCCTGTGTCAGGCCCTGCTCTTTGCGCCTCAGCCCGCTGCCCAGCCCGCTGCCGCGCCCGCAGCGCCAACGCCGGCTGCGGCCCCCCCGAAGCGCGGAGGGCCCTCCAAGGTGCCCGACGACATCGCCAACAAGATCCAGAAGATCAGCGAGACCGAGTTCAACGTCGACCGGTCTGTGGTCGACAAGATCTTGGAGAACCAGGCCGAACTGATGCGTTCCGCACGCATCGTGCCAGAGCAACAAGCCGGCAAGGTGGTTGGCATTCGGATGTTCGGCATTCGCCCGGACACGCTACTGGGCACCCTTGGATTCCAGAACGGCGATCGTCTGGAGACCATCAACGGATTCAACATGGCAAGTCCCGAGAAAGCCCTCGAGGCCTACGCCCGTTTGCGCACGGCCAGCAACCTCAACGTGAAGGTGAACCGGCGCGGACAACCGATGAGCATCGACTTTCGCATCAAGTGATGAACATGACCCGCAGACTGCGATTCCAAGCCACGAGTGTGGCCCTTGTCCTATCGGCCTTTGGTGTGGGTGCGCTCGCGCAGCAAGCGCCGCCCATTCGCTCGAAGCCTGGCGCCGTGACGCCGCGCAATCAGCTGAAGCAACCCGCGCGCCCCACGCCGCGGCCCCCTGCGGCGCCGCCCGACCCTGATAAGCCCCCGCCGGGCGCCAAGGGAGCGCTGCCGGAGAATATGGATGCGATCGCCAAGGCGACGGACATTCCCTTCAAGGCCAAGCCCATGGGCCACAAGGTGAAGTTCAATTTGCAAGACGCGGATCTTGCGGAGTTGGTGAACCACATCAGCGGAATGACCGGGAAGCGCTTTATCTACGGTCCCAAGGTCCGTCAGATCAAAGCCACGGTTGTGTCGCCGTCGCCGATCAGTCTGGCCGAGGCGTATCAGGCGTTTCTGTCCATTCTGGAAGCCAACGGCATGACCGTGATCCCGCACGGACGCTTCTTGAAGATCGTGGACAGCGGCGGCGTCGTCGGCAACGCCACGCCGGTGTACTCCCGAGGCGCGCCAGTCCCGGACGTGGATCGGTTCGTCACGCGCTTATACCGCTTGAAGTATGTGTCCGCGGAAGAGGCCAGCCAGCTGCTCACGAAGTTCAAGAGCAAGGAAGGCGACCTGAGCGTGCACAGCGCGGGTCAGCTCTTGATCATGACGGACACCGGTTCGCAGATCCGGCGCATGATCCGCATCATCGAAGAGGTAGACGTGGGCGGCGCCGGCAGCCGCATGTGGATCGAACCCGTGCACTACGGGTCAGCCACGGAGATGGCCAAGCGCATCAACGAGCTGTTCGAGCTTTCTGGCGGCCAGCCCGGCCAGCCCGGCGGGGGCGGTTCCGGTGGCCTCAACAAAGTCATTGCCGACGAGCAGACCAACTCGCTCATCGTCGTCGGTACCGAGGACTCGTACCTGAAGCTACTAGAGCTACTGAAACGCATCGACACCCAGCCGGCGGCGGAAGGCCGGGTGCGGGTGTTGCCCTTACAGCACGCCACGGCCGAGGAGCTCGCCAACGTGCTCAACCAGATGCTCACGGGGCAGGCAGCGGGCCAACCTGGCCAGCCAGCAGGGGCTCCTGGCGGAACCGGCGGCGGCATGTTCGAGGGTCAGATCAAGGTGATCCCTGACAAAGCCACCAACTCGCTGATCATCACGTCTTCGGGACGTGACTACGCCAACATGCGCGTGGTGGTGGACCGGCTGGACATGGCGCGGCGCCAGGTGTTCATCGAAGCGGTGATCATGGACGTGAACGTGAATCACGCGAATACCCTCGGTGTCTCGTTCCACGGTGGTGCGACTTCGAATCTGGGCGGCGGCAGCGACACGCTCTTTCTCGGCGGTTTCGAAGCCGGGAACTCCCTGTCCTTTCCGGCAAACCCGGACTTGCTCCAGGGCGTGGCGCTTGGCGCTCGCGGACCGGAGCTGGCGGGGACGAGCAACCTGCTGCCCACGGGTCTTTCGATCCCGGCCTTTGGCATCGTGCTCAACGCACTGGCCACCAGCGGCGACGCGAACGTGCTGTCTACGCCACACATCTTGGCCACGGACAATACCGTCGCGGAGATCAGCGTTGGGCAAAACATCCCGCTTCAGACGAATATCGGTGGCAGTTCGGGAGCGCTTCCGTTCCCCATCCCGGGTGCGCCGGCCGGCGCGAACCCCCTGCAGTTCTTGGGTGGCGGTGGTTTCAATGCCCCGCGCCAGGACGTGGGCACCAAGATCAAGGTCACGCCTCATATCAACGAGTCCAATCAGGTTCGTCTCGAGATAGAGCAAGAGATCAGCGAGGCCGGCGCCAGCGCTGGCGAGTTAGGCGCGGTCTCGATCACGAAGCGCACAGCCAACACGACGGTGGTGGTGGACGACCAACAGACCATCGTCATCGGCGGCTTGATGCGCGACAGCCTGCGCAAGACCCGGCGCAAGGTACCGGTCCTGGGGGACTTGCCGGTGCTGGGCTTTCTATTCCGCCACTCCACTGAAAACATGGAGAAGACGAATCTGCTCTTGATCCTGACGCCCACGGTCATCACGAATCAGGCCGACCTGCGAAAGATCTTTGAGCGCAAGATGCAAGAGCGCCAAGAGTTTCTGGACCGCTACTTTGTTTTCTCGGGTCAGGATTGGAAACCGCCGCGGGACTACTCGCGCACCAATGGCCTGGTGGAAGACATCCGACAGGCCTACATGCAGCTCGACGAACGCGTGCGCTTGGAAGAAGAGGCCTCGCCCACCAGCAAGAAGGAGCACAAACCTTCCGAGCCCATCGAGCTGCCCCACGTGGTCAAGCCCGGCGGCGCCGGAGCAGCGCCTCCTCCAGCTGCCCCGGCCACGCGTCCTCGGCCGCGGCCGCGGCCACGGCCCCGCACCAACCCCGCGCGTCCGACCACGCCGCGTCCCGCACCCCGCCCGCGTACGGAGCTGGCGCCGGCCATCAACATCAACCCCGTCGCGCGCAGCGTGAACGCAGAACGGGTGGAATAGCGGTGGAGCAGCGCGCCCTCGGCAATATTCTGATTCGCCGTGGCGTCGTGGCGCCGGAAGCCCTCGAACCCCTTTACGTGCAGCAGCGTGAGCGGGGCACGGGGCTGGTGGAGCTTCTGGTTCAATCCAAGGCTGCCAGCGAAGCCCAGGTGGCCCGGGCGTTGGCGGAGGAATGTGGGCTGCCCTACGTCGAGCGGATCGACATCGACGCCGTGCCGCTTTCGACGGCCACCATGCTGCCCATTACCTATGCCAAGAACCACAAGCTCTTGGTGGTGGCGGAGACGGACGAAACGGTCGACGTTGTCTGCGGCGACCCTCTAGACACCGACGCCCTAGACGATGTGCGCGCCACCTTCGGCAAGTTGGTGGTCACCCACGTGTCGGCGCCGGACATCGTCGTGGACGCGATCAACCGAGTCTACGAGCGCCAGGACACCAGCAGCGAGCTCGAAAGCGACGAGGAGATCCGAGACGACAACGAAGTCGATATCTTGGAGTCTGACGAAGACGCGCCGATCATTCGTTGGGTGAACGGCCTGTTTTTCAGTGCCGTGAAGGAGCGCGCCAGCGACATTCACATCGAGCCGGAGGAAAAAGAGGTCGCGGTGCGTTTCCGTATCGATGGCCAGCTTTATGTCGCACGGCGCGCCAGCCGCCAGTTCCTATCCAGCGTGGTGGCCCGCGTGAAGATCATGGCTGGCCTCAACATCGCGGAGAAGCGCCTACCTCAAGACGGTCGCATTTCTCTGCGCATCGCCGGCCGCAGTATCGACGTGCGTGTCTCGACCATTCCGACCAGCCGCGACCACGAGCGCATCGTGATGCGTCTGCTGCACAAGACGAACATTCTGCTCGACCTGAACGAGCTCGGCTTTGCCGAGCGCGACTACCACGTGATGAGCTCGCTCATCAAACGCCCCAACGGCATCATCTTGGTGACTGGGCCGACTGGTAGCGGCAAGACGACGACGTTGTACGCCTGCCTGAATAAGATCAACCGGCCGAATATCAACATCCTGACCGCGGAAGATCCGGTCGAATACGAGATCCAAGGCATTCACCAGTTGCCGGTGCAGCCGAAGATTGGCCTGACCTTCGCCGGCGCTCTGCGCGCCTTTTTGCGCCAGGATCCGGATGTGATCATGGTCGGGGAGATCCGCGATCGCGAGACGGCGGAGATCGCCATTCACGCATCCATGACGGGTCACTTGGTGCTGAGCACCATCCACACCAACGACGCAGCTGGCGCGGTGACTCGCTTGGTCGAGATGGAGATCGAGCCCTTTTTGGTGCGGTCTACGGTCGTGGGGATCTTGGCCCAACGCCTGGTGCGCATGCTGTGCCGGGAATGCCGAGAGCCCTACGAGGCGAGCGCCCACGAACTGTCCCAGCTCGGCATCGATCCGGAGCGCACGCGTTGGCGCGACGCCCGCAAGTTGTCGAGTCGGTACGAAGTGCACGGCGTGCCTTATGATCCCGTGGGGTGGCGTGGCCCAGGCATGCCCACCTTGTATCGAGCCAAGGGCTGCGACGCTTGTGAGAACAAGGGTTTTACGGGACGCGGCGGCATCTATGAACTCTTGGTCATGGACGACGATGTCGGCGGCCTAGTGCTCAAGAGCGCGGACGCGCAATCGATCAAGCGCGCCGCCCGCGCCAACGGCATGGATACGTTGCGGGACGATGGAGCGCGTAAGGTGCTGCTCGGCGTCACCACAGTCGAAGAAGTCGTCGCTGCCACACAGGAGGACATCGTCGTCGACGAGTGACCGCCATGGCCGTGTACGAATACAAGGGCATCCAGATCGGCAGCGGTAAACCCGCCAAGGGTTACCGCGACGCCGACAACGTCAAAGCGCTCCGGGCCGCGCTGCGCCGTGAAGGCATTCTGCTGACCCTGGCCACCGAAGAGAGCGAGCGCAAGGCCAAGAAGACCCGCGACATCGACCTGTTGGCGTTCTTTCGTCGTCCCAGCTCCGCGGACATTGCGGTCATGACGCGGCAGCTCGCCACGCTGGTGCGTGCGGGGGTGCCGCTACTCGACTCCATCCAAGCGTTGACGGAGCAGGTTGAAAAAGAGTCCCTGGTTCGCATCTTGAGCACCGTGCGGGAGAGCCTCAACGAGGGCACGGGTTTCGCGAAGAGCCTCGAGGCGCACCCCAAGGTCTTCCCACCGCTGTACGTGAATATGGTCGCTGCCGGCGAAGAAAGCGGCACGCTGGAGAGCGTCCTCGAGCGCCTGGCGGACTTCATGGAAGGGCAAGCGCGGCTCAAGGGCAAGGTGCTCGGCGCGCTGGCCTATCCGGTGCTGATGACTTTGATTGGCGCCGTGCTGGTCAGCTTTCTAATGGTGGCGGTCGTGCCGAAGGTCACCAGCATCTTCGACAACCTGGGTCAGGCGCTGCCTTGGTACACCTCGGTGCTCATCTTCGTCTCGGACGTGCTCTCAGGCTACTGGTGGCTGATCTTAATGTTGATGACGATCGGTGGCTTTGGATTCCGCCGCTGGCACAGCACCAAAGAGGGCAAGCTGAAGTGGGACTCGATGAGCCTGCGCTGGCCCATCTTCGGCCGACTGAACCAGTTGGTGGCGCTGTCGCGTTTCGCGCGCACCCTGGCCACCCTTCTAGCCAGCGGCGTGCCGCTGCTCAAGGCCATGGAGATCGGGCGTAACGTGCTCGGTAACGTGCGCCTAGAAGGCGTCGTGACCGAAGCGATTGGCTCGATCCGCGAAGGCGAGAGCATCGCCGAGCCCCTGAAGCGCAGTGGGCACTTTCCGCCCATGGTCACGCATATGATCGCCGTGGGTGAGCGCACCGGACAGCTGGAAAACATGCTCGAAAACGTCGCCCGGGCCTACGAGTCCGACGTGGAGACTCGCGTGGCCGCGCTGACCAGTCTGCTCGAGCCGCTGATGATCGTGCTCTTGGGCGGCATCGTGGGCTTCATCGCCATGGCGATCCTGATGCCGCTCATCCAGATGAATCAGATGGTGCAATGATGATGCTCCGGCGCAGACGAGGTGGCGAAAAGCGCATCTTCTTCCCCTGGGAAGGACGCAGCGGCATCAGCCGCGCGGTGCGCATGGGCCGCTTGCGTCCCTTCCTTCTGGTGGCGGGCGTGCTGGGCTTTATCGTCGTGGTGGGAGTGCGCGAGCGGCATCGCGCCGGCGTGCGTCAGACGCGCGCCACGCTGCTGGATGTGCGCGGCGCAGTGGACACCTACATGGCTAGCAATGACGGCGGCTGCCCGCCGAGTCTGGATCGGGCGCTGGAGGCAGTTGCCTACCAGGGCAACGCCAGCGACGCCTGGGGGCGTTCGGTGCGCCTGTCATGCCCTGGCAAACGAGAGGGCGAGCTTTATGATCTTTCGAGCGATGGTCCCGATGGAAAACCTGGCGGACTCGATCGCATTCGCTGAATGAGGAAAACGATGGAACGACACACACAGCTTCAACTCCTTCGCCTGCGCCGCTTGCGTCGGCTCTCGCGGGGCGTGACCTTGGTCGAGGTTCTGATCGTCGTGGCAATCATCGCGATGATCGCCGGTGGCGTGACGGTATTTGCCTTGCCGAAGTACCGCGATGCGCAAAAGACCACTGCAGAAACAGGCGCGCGGGTGATCCGTCAGGCCGTGCAGGGCTGGCAGGCGACCAACAACGAAATCAGCTGCCCCACCATCAGCCAGCTGGTGCAGGAAAAGCAGCTCGACCCAGGTGCCAACACCAATGACCCTTGGGGCACGGCCTACTCGCTCAACTGCACGGAGGACGACGTGATCGTCAGCTCCGCGGGGCCCGACAAGAAGAAGGGCACGAAAGACGACATCCGCGTGCCCAAGGGCGCAACGGAGTCTGCCGAGGAATGAATATGACTTGGACTTCGATGCAGCATCGCTGTGCGCGCTCCGCCGCGCGAGGGCTCACCCTCGTCGAAGTCCTGGTCGTCGTGGCGCTGATTGCCGTGCTGTCCGGAGCCGTGGTGATCGGCTCAGGCTCTCTTGCCGGGAGCCGACAGCGCGCGGCGGCGACGTTGATCTTGTCTGGGGTGCGCTTGGGCGTGACCCGCGCGAATACCACGGGGCGCCCGGTGCGCATGGTCTTCGACCTGGACAAACACCGCGTGCACCTGGAAGAGAGTGCGGGGCGCAGCATGCTGCGCGAGAAGGAAGAAGTCAGCACCGGCGGCGGCGCCGAGGCAGCCACCGAAGCAGAAAAGGAAAGCCGCGCCGAAGCCGACCGCATTCTCAAGGGCCCCCAGGCGCCGCGGGCGAAGTTTTCTCCGGTCAAGCAGTTCGGTTTCGACAGCAACGAAGCGGGCGGCCGCGCCCTGGGCAGCGGCATCGAATTCGGCGAGGTGCAAACCGAGCATGACGAAGCGCCGCGCAAAGAAGGCCGCGCCTATCTCTTCTTTTTCCCCGGCGGCGGCACCGAGCGCGCTGCGATTCAGATCCGCCAAAAGGGCGAGCGCGAAGGCGTCACGGTGCTGGTCAGTCCGCTGACGGGGCGCGCAAAGATCCAGCGCGGCAACATCGCCCTCGAAGCGCCGCGCATGGACGAGACTTTTGGCCAGCGAGGCGAAGAAGAATGACCCAGGGGCATCAGCGCCGCCGCGGCTTCACCTTACTAGAGGTGCTGGTGGCGATCTCGATCCTGGGCATGGGCCTGACGGTGATCTTGTCGTCTCAGGTAGGGCTCTTCTCCAGTGCCCAGCGCGCACAGAACCTCAGCGTTGCGACGGGCCTGGCACGCTGCAAGATGGCCGAAGCGGAGCTGAAGCTGATGCAAGAAGGCTACCCGCTGATCGATCAGAACGACGAGGGCCGCTGCTGCGACGATGAAGACACCAAGGGCTTTCGCTGCAAGTGGCAGACCCAAAGCGTGAAGCTACCGGAGCCCAAAGGGCTGTCGGATTTGGGCGGCGATGGCGGCCTCGACGACCAGAGCGGGCTCGGCGCCCTGGGAGCGCTTCAGGGCGTGCAGTCGGGCGGAGCCTCTGCCCTCACGGGTGACGGCGGCATCGCGGGCTTGGGCGGGCTGTTGACCCAGGCCGCCGGCGGTGGCGCCCAGGGCATGGCGCCGCTGGTGATGGGCATGGTCTATCCGGATCTGAAGCCCATGCTCGAGGCCAGCATTCGCAAGGTCAACGTCACGGTGGTGTGGAAAGAGGGCTCGCGCGAACGCGAATTCTCCATCACCCAGTACATTACAAATCCCACCCAAGGTGGCCTCGACCCCAACGCGGCCAAGGGGCTCGAACAGCTGGAGGATCAGCTGCCACCATGACCACGCCCACGCTTTCGCGGCTGTCCCGCGCCACTCGAGCAAGGCTCCGGGGTTTCACCTTGGTGGAGCTGCTCGTCGCCATTTCCATCTTGGCGATGATCAGCGTGCTGATCTACTCGACCTTCGCCAGCATGAAGCGCAGCCGCGAGGGCCTCGAGCGAGTCAACGATCGCTACCGCGAGGGACGCCTGGCCATGGCGCGCATCACTCGAGAGCTCTCGAGTGCGTTCATTTCGCTGCACACACCCATCGATCAAGCATTGGCCCCCAACCGCACGGCCTTCAAAGGCACCACCGGCACGCCGGCGGATCGCGTGGATTTTACGGCGTTCGCCCATCTGCGCATCGATCGCAACTCCCACGAATCGGATCAGGCGGAGGTGGGCTACTTCGGTTCGTCGAATCCCGCCAAAGACGGCACCACGGACCTAGTGCGGCGCCTGTCCACGCGGATTGACGGTGAGCCGGACCGCGGCGGGCGCATCGACGTCCTGGCCACGGACATCGATCTATTCGATCTGCAGTACCTCGATCCCTTGACCGGTCAGTGGGTCGAAACTTGGGACACAACCCAAGCGATTGGCCAGAAGGACCGTCTGCCACTGCAGATCCGGGTGATTTTGGTGATGAACGGTGGCCGCCGCAGTGGGGCCGGCCGTGGCATGCAGCCCGTGCGATTCACCATGAAGGTGGCGATGCCCATGCAGCGCCCGTTGACCTTTGCGACCCAATGACACGTGCACTCCGACAGCTCCTGAATCGTTGCCGGCGCAAGGCGTCGCCGGCGCAGCTGCGCACGCGTCGTCGGCGCCGTCGCAGTCGCGAGCGCGGAGTGGCGCTGATCATGGTGTTGGGCGCGCTGACGATTCTGGCGGTGATGCTCGCGGAGTTCCAGGACGAAACTAGCGCAGAGCTGGGGAGCGCGTTGTCCCATCGCGACGCCGTGCAGGCGGAATACGCGGGGCGCAGCGCGGTGAATCTCTCCCGGCTCCTGATCGCCAGCGAGCCGACCATTCGCAAAGCGCTGGCGCCGCTGTTCTTGCTGATGAAGCAGGGGCCGCCGCAGATCCCGGTATGGGAATTCGCAGATCGCGTGCTCGGCGCGTTCAACAACGCGGAAGGCGGCGAGGCCTTCAAGTCCCTGGCGGGCGTGGACATCCAAGAAGGCGAGAATCTGGGTTTCGACGGTGCGGGCTTCGAGGTGCGCATCATCGACGAAGACTCGAAGATCAACCTCAATGTGGCCGCGCGGGGCGACGCCTTTAGCCAGGCGCGTTTGGCCCAACAGCTGATCGGTCTTTTGACCGGGCCGCAGTACGACCCGCTTTTTGAACATCGGGACAGCGACGGCCAGTTCTCGGACCGCCAGACGATTTGTTCTGCCATCGTGGATTGGGCCGATCCGGACCAAGACGGCTATCCCTGCGATCCCCACTCCGGCACGGCGCAGCAGGCTGGCGCCGAGGACTCGTTCTATCAACTGCTCAAGAAGCCCTACCCTCGCAAGAACGCCGCCTTTGACAGCTTGGAAGAGCTGCATATGGTGCGGGGCATTGGCGACGACTTCTGGAGCACCTTCATTGATCCGGATCCCGACAAGCCAGAGAAGCGAGTGGTGACGGTCTGGGGCCAAGGCAAGATCAACGTGAACACCGCCAATGGCCAGACCATCTTGGCGGTGGTGTGTGGCGCTGCCACGCCAGGCACGCCGGTGTGTGCCGACCCTGCCGAGGCCGCGAAGTTCCTGACGGCCATGACCATGGTGAAAGGCTTCACGGCCGGCGCGCCCCTATTTGGCTCCACGAAGGCGTTTTTGAACGCTCTCAAGGGTCGCGGCATGTTTGGCAAAGTGCTCGAAGCGCTTGCGATGAAACCGGTCACCCTGCTGAGCGAGTCCGAGTTGGCCAAAGCCATCACCACAGAGAGCAAGGTTTTCAGCATTTACGCCACGGGTGTGGTCAAGATCGGCAAGCGTGAAACCCGGGTGCGGGTGCACAGCGTGGTGGACTTCCGCGGCGCTCCGGTGGTGACGCAGAACTCCGCCCTTGGGCTGCTCGCCGGGCTGGCTCCGGGCGCGCAGCCACCTGCGGGACAAGACCCGGCAGCGGACGAAACCAAGCTGCCCGAGGGTGCGACGGAATCCGCGATTCCATCGGCGTTTCAACCCGGCCCAGGTGGCACGGTCATCTATCATCGTATCGACTAAGCTGGGCGAAAGGCTGCTACAGGACAGGCATGGCACGTTGGGTAGGCATAGACATTCGGGCATCGCACGTACGCGCGGTGTTGCTGCGCACGAGCTATCGCAAGGTGGCGATCGAGCAGATGCTGGAAGTGAGCCTCGCCGAAGTTGCAGATCTCGACGCGGCGTTGCGCGCGGTGGCGTTGCCCCTCATGCAGCAGGGTGAGCCCTTCGCCATTGCGGTGGAAGGAGAGCAGGCGTTTATCCACCGCTTGACGCTGCCTTCCACGGCGCTCAAGCAGCTGGCGGAGGTATTGCCTTTCGAGATTGAGGCGAATGTGCCCGTGGCGTTGGATGACCTGGTCCACGACCATCGCCTGCTGCGCCGGGACCCGAAGGCCGAGCACGTCGTGGTCATGACCGCCGCCGCGCGCAAGGCGCAAGTGCGTGCACGCATCGATCACATCAAGGTGATTTTGGGTGCTGAGCCTGAACGCGTCGGCGTGGGCACGTTGCCCCTGGCCAATCTCGCGTCGCTGTGTCCGCAGCTGGCCGTGGCGGGCCCCGTAGCCGTCGTGGACCTGGGCGGGACCCGCACCGAAGTCGTCTTGCTGAGCCATGGGGAGCCCGTTTTTGCCCGCACCCTCAGCCGCGGCGTGGCGGGATTGCCCGAAAGCGCGTCTGCACTCGCTGCAGAACTGCGACAGACCTTCGTGGCTTGGCTAGCGCACGAGGGAGATCCCGTCGAAAGCATCTTCTTGGTCGGGGCGGGGGCGCACGCGCCGGGGGCCGAGAGCTATTTGGCGCACGAGCTTGGCATCGCGGTGCAGCAGCTGCCGCCCCTGGCCTTCGAACAGATCACCGACGACCAAAGCCAGAGCGTGCCGCGTTTCGCCAAGGCGATCGCCCTGGCGCTGGGCTTGGCCGGCCGCGGCCACGATTTGGACTTGCGTCAGGGGGGCTTGTCTTTCCAGCGCGGCTTTGGGTTTCTCAAAGAAAAGGTTCCGCTGCTGACCGGCTTGGGGGCGGCAGTTTTGATCAGCTTTGCCTTCGCTACCTGGGCTGAGATGCGCGCGCTTTCAAGAGACGAAGAGACACTGACGAAGGCGCTGAGCGCGCTTTCCAAGGAAGTCTTGGGGCAGCCCGCAGAGACCGCCGAAGAAGCGCAGACGCTTCTGGAACGGGCCAAAGGCCTCGAAGAAACCGACCCGATGCCCCATATGGACGCCTACGACACTATCGTCGAGCTCTCCACGGCCATTCCCATGAGCATCACCCACGACATCGAAGATTTCGACATGCAGCGTGGGCATTTGAAGCTCAGTGGGGTGGTGGGGTCCACCCAAGACGCCCAGCAGATCGCGACGGCTTTGAAGGAAGTGAAGTGCTTCGAAGACGTGAAGATTTCGAAGATCACGCAGGTCGTCAACAGCGACCGCCAAAAGTATGTGCTGGAGCTCGACGTGCGCTGCCCCGAAGACGCGCCGAAAAAGAAGAAGAAGAAGGCGGACGGTACCGGCGATAGTCCGGAGACCGAGGAGTCGAGCCAATGAGCCTCGCGGAGCGCATCGACCGACTCGAACCCCGGGAGCGCCGCTTGCTGGGGATCCTGGGCGTGGTGGTGGTGGTGCTCGGGGTCGTGCTGGTCCCAGTCAGCGTCACCGCCTACCTTGCGAGCCAGCGCTCGGACGTACGGGAGCTGAAGGCCGCCATCGACGACATCCAGGCCGGCCGCGCCCAAGTCGAACGGCGTGCCCTAGAGAAGAAGCAGGTGCTCGAGCGTTACCAGAAGCAGGCGCCGGCCATGGCCAGCCTGCTGGAAAAACACGCCAACGAAGCCAAGCTGGAGATCCCGGAGAGCCAGGATCGCGCCATGGTGCCCCACGGCAAGAACTACGAAGAGCGCTCCACGAAGATTGTCTTCCGCAAGGTGGGCATGCTCAACCTGGTGAAGTTCATGGAAAGCGTCGAGCAGAGCGGCCATCCCGTCAGCATCTCGCGCTTGAACATCCGCAAGCGGGGCACTGAGCAAGATAGCTTCGACGTGGAGATGGTGGTCAGCGCTTTTGACCGCAAGGAAGAGCCGAAAAAGAAGAAGGCCCGCAGCGGCGACGCCACCGAGTCTGCGGAGGGTTCCGAATGAACCCGCGGCTCAAGAAGATCCTGATCGGCGCGTCCTATCCGCTGTTCTATCTGACCGTATTCGTCCTGTTTTGCGTCGCGACCTTTCCCTACGAGCGGCTCAAGGACCGCGTGGAGGCGGAGTTCAACGCGCGGCAGCCTGCGGGCACCGGGACGCGCCTGGCCATTGAGGACATGTCCGGCTATTTCATCAGCGGCATCGAGGCGGACAACGTCACCATGACGACGCCGCAGCCCGCGGATGAAGACGGCAAGGCCGTGGAGCCCAAGGTCGTCACCATCGAACACGTGCACGCCCGGGTATCTTTGCTGCGTTTGATTGCAGGAACGACTCACGTCAACTTCGGCGCGGACGCGTTCAGCGGCACCATTTCCGGGCATACTTCGGATGCCGGTGGGGATCGCGTGATTGAGCTCGAGCTCGAAGGAGTGGACGTCGGTAGCTTGCCGACCGTCGCCCAGGCCGTTGGCCTGCCCATGACCGGTGCGCTTACGGGCAGCGTGCAGCTGCGCTTGCCGGAGAGCAAACTGTCCAAAGCCGAAGGCAAGATCGAGCTAACAGTGAACGACCTGTCCGTCGGCGACGGCAAGGCCAAGATCCGCAACACCATCGCGCTGCCGAAGCTGTCCGCCGGGGATTTGGAGCTCGTTGCAGAAGCATTGGATGGCCGGTTGAAGGTGGAAAAGCTCAATACCAAGGGCAAAGATCTGGAGCTCATCGCCGACGGCAACGTGCGATTGCGTGACCCTTTCGAGCAAAGCCTGGTCGAGATGTCGATGCGCTTTTCTTTCACCGACGCCTACAAGAACAAGAACGACATCACCCGCGGACTCTTCGGCGCCCCGGGCTCGAGCATGCCCGGGCTCTTCGACCTGGATCCAAAGAACAAGAACGCAAAGCGTCCGGACGGATTCTACGCCTGGCGCATCACGGGTCCGTTTTCGCGCATCGACGCTGATCCCGTCTCCGCCGGTGGCGGCGCCCGACCCGGCAACCTAGGCCTCAGCCCCGCCGCCCGGGGCGCCCGCGGCTTCTCTCCCTGACGCGGCGAAGGCCACCTCGCCAGCGAAGTGAGCCGCGCCCAGTAGTTGCACGCGCCGGCGGCGCGCCGCACAATCTCGCGGTGGCAATGCGAGTCGTGGCGCACACGCCGAGGAACACGGCGTGATGCCGAGGCGCCGGTTACGCGGTGCGGTCGAGCCGATTGTACTTGGCAGCATCGCGCTGCTCGCGACTGCCGCGGGCTGCGGCGGCAATGTCGACGACGACAATGCTGCGGGTGGCTCGAGCGGCGGCAAAGGCGGTGTCGCTGCGGGTGGCTCGAGCGGCGGAAAGGGCGGCACATCCGGCACCGCCGGCGGCGCGTCTCCGTGTGCTGGGAAGAAGTGCGGCCAGCCTTGTTTGCCGTGTACAAGCGGCACTTCGGGCTGCAAGGAGGGCCGTTGTAGCCAGTCGGGGGAGTGCACGAACGCGCTCGTGCTTTGCGTTGCATGCGAGGAAGCGTCGGACTGCCCTCCACCGCCGCCGGTCTGTAGCGAATGTCCGGATGGAATAACTTGGTGCGCGGGCGTCGAATGCGAATTCGGCGCTTGCGTGCCCTTCGCTCCGGATTGCGGTCCAAGTCCCGGTTACGATCCCTGCGCCGGAGGGCACTGCGGCTCTCCATGCCAGCTGTGCAACCCAATCTTGTCCAGCTGCATCGAGCCGCCGGGATCAAGACGCTGCTTCCCACTGCAGGGTAATGAACACGAGTGCAAGCTGGGCGTACCGGCGTGCCCACGCTGATCGACATCGGTTCGTCACCGCCCTCGGTCGCATCGCGCGCGAATCACCGAAGTATCCCGCCGACCCAAGTCCCGCCCGGCCTCGCGCAGCGCTGGCTGCAACGAGAAATGGAGTTGTAGACTCTGTGCTGGCGCGGGCGCAGCCAGTGCGAGCAAGGCTTTGGGGGGGACCGCGGAGGCGCCGCAGGCGCCGACGCGAGGGGGGGCACCCCTAGCTGTCGACGGCGATCTTCAGCTTCTGGCGGAGCTGGAAGTACTGTTCGCTGACCGAGAAGAGCACCAACTCTTTGATGCGCTCTTGGCCGCCGACGACGCTGGAGGCTTCGTCGGAGGCCTTGATGATCTCCGCGGCCGTTTCCAAGTCGTGGGCCAGGAGGAAGCCAGCGCGATCCGCGGTGAGGTCCACGCCGGCCATCCAACGCTTCAGGTCCAGGGCTGCCCCGGACTGCAGCAGTTTGGAGACGATGCGTGCGAGTTGGTCTCGCGCCGCGCCCTGCAGGTTGGCGTTCAAGGCCGCCGAGGCTTCGTTGACCGGACCTTCGAGCTCTCCAGCGATGGGGAACTGCGGCGCGATCAGCTTGATGGCCGCAAAGAGCCAGGACTTGAGCCCGGTGCCGCTTGGCACAATTTGCCGCACGTACAGCCCGGGGCGGTAGTACGAGAGGTGCCGCCCCGCGATGAACGCGGCAGCTTGCGGCGGCACGTCGGCAGCCAGCGCCGCCATGCCCAGCACTAGGGCCGGGCGATAGGAATGCAAGAACGAGAGCCCACCCGGATCATTGGTATTCTGGAAGGTGGGTGGCGGCTCCATGCCGAAGACCCCTGCGGAGTAGTACAGGGTCTGGCTCATGGGGTAGGGGTGCCGCGTCAGGTCGATGGCGTAGCGCGGGTCGAAGCCGAGCTGTTCGAAGGCTTGACCCCGTGCCGCCAGGATGGCGGGCTCGATCAGCGCGAAGACGCTGGTGAGGAGCGGATCGGCACCGGCGTGCATCAGCTGCGTGATCCACTCTTCGTCGGAGAGCGCTTCGGCTGCTGGCGCCGCAGACTCCGCGCGCATGCGCTTGAAAAAACGCTCTTCGTCGGGCTCGGCTAGGTTCAGCACATACAGCGCCTGGCACAAGTTCCAGGCCGCGTCTGCGCGCTTCACTTCGGTATAGAGGCGGCGCAGGAGCTTGTAGGATTCCGGTCGGTACGGGTTCTGACGCATCAACGCGTGTTGAGACGTCACGGCCTTCTCGAGATACTTCTCGGGATCCCGCGCATACATCTCGCCCAGGTGTTCCGCACGCGCACGGTTTTCGGGCTCCAGGGTCTGCGCGGCTTCCAAGGCGTCAATTGCACGGTCCGGCCAGTTGAGGTGCTTCTCGTACAGTTCGGCGAGCTCCAAGAAAGTCTCCAGCATGACCTTCTTGTCCTTCTCTGCGGTGGCGTGTTCGAGTTTGCGCTGAAGTAGCTTCTCGACGCCGCGATGGTCGCCTTTGTCTTTGCGCAGCTCGATCGCTTCGGACAGTGCCTTGTCAGCCTTGGGGTCGAGCTCCAGCACACGGCCGTAGAACTCCAGGGCTCGGTCGACGTCGCCCATCTGACGGGCACAGACAATGGCCGCGGTCTGCAGGTACTTCGCACGCTGCTTGGGCTCTTCGACGAAGTCTGCCAAGCGCAGCACAACGTCCACCAGCTTGCCCCAGTCCTTTTCCTCGCTGTACAGCTGCATCAGCTTGGTCAGAAGCCGGCGATCTTCCGGCTTCTCTTCCAAAGCAGCCACGTAGCTCTTGGTGGCACGGGTGCGGTCGTTTAGGTGCTCGGACGCAATGTCGCCAATATCGATCAAGAGGTCCGCACGCTGATCCCCATCGGCGATATCCAGGTGGCGGGTCTTGATCTTGATGGCGCCTTCCCAGTCGCCTTTGCCGGCGCATACACCGGCGAGCGCCTCTAGGGGCAGCGCTGCGGACGGATCCAAATCGGCGGCTTCTTCCAGGGCCTTTTGCGCTTCGTCCCAGCGCTCGCAGCGGCGCAGGGCTTCGCCATAGCGAGCTAAGGACAGCGCCTTGTCTTTGGCTTTCAGCTGCTTTCCGAAGCGCTCTAGGTAGTCTTTGTAGAGGTCAACGGCGCGTGCAGGGGCGCCGTTCTCGAAGGTGACCTGAGCGACGCGGCCGAAGGCTTCCATGTCCTCGGGTGCGATGCGCAGCAGGGTGTCCATCGGCGCAAGTGCGTCCTCGGTGGACCCGCTCTGGGTCAACGAGTCCACATAGCGAACCAGCACGCGTACTGCGTCTTTCTTTTCGAGGCTCTCTGCGCGTCCTGCCAGCGCGCCAAAGTGCTTTGCGGCTTCGAGCAGTCGGCCGCTTTCGAATGCCAAGTCGCCGAGCAACATGAGCCCGTGGATGTTGGTGGGGTCGAAAGAGATCGCGCGCTTAGCGGCTTCCTCGGACCGCTTCGGGTCCTTGAGCTTGTCCCGCAGTAGCATCGCCAGCTCGCCGGCTAGCTTGGACTTGGCGCGATCGCCGTCAGTGCGTTCAAGCTCGCGCTCCAACAACTTGATGGCGGCGTTCACGTCTCCCCGAGCGAGATACGCTCCGCGCAAGGCGGCGGAGGTGCCAGCGTCACCGGGGTTGGCATCCAGCGCCAGCTTGTAGCGCTCGATAGCGCGATCCCGATCGCCGCGGCCTTCGAGTAGTCTGGCTGCGCGCAAGTACTGTTCAGCCTTGGCCTCCGGCGTACCGGCCTTCTCGGCCAGGGCGTCGATCGCCGATAGCGCCGCGTCCGCGTCGCCCGCGGTCTCCCGTAGCCGAGCCAACGCTTCCAGGGCCCCGGCGTGTTCGGGATCGAGCTCCAGGGCTTTTTCGTAGGCCACGGTGGCGCGGTCGGTGGCACCGACCTGCTCCATCAGCACGCGGCCCAGGGCCAGCGTGAGCTCTAGCTGGTGTGCGGGTTCGGCGACCAACTTGATGTGACGCTCGTACAGACCCGCCACGTCTTCCCAGCGATCGAGGGCGCGGTAGTGCCGCACCAGGGCAGAGAGTGCGCCTTCATGCGCGGAATCGATCTCCAGAATCGCTTCCCAGGCGGCCGCTGCCTTTTCGTGATCGAGGAACTCTTCGTCCTGGATCCCTGCAATGCGCTCCCAGAGCGTGATCTTTTGCCGTGGCGTCGCGGCCAGCTGGATCTGCTTTTCCAAGTTGGCTGCCAAGTCCTGGAAACGGCCCAGCTTCGCGAGCACTCGGTCGGCCCCGCGCAGGGCATCGAGGTTGTTGGCGTCCGCCGCCAGCACGGCGTCGTAGCGACGCATGGCTTCCCCATCGTCTTTGAGCCGCGTTTCGTAGATCTCTGCCAGATGGCACAGCACCCGGGATTGGTCCTCTCCGCGAGAGGCATCCGCGCGCCGTTCGAGCAGCTTCACGTATTCCCCGAAGTCTCCACTGCGCTCGTAGATCTTCGCCAGGGCGTCACTGGCGCGCTGGTGCCCCGGGTCTTCGGCGAGAACCTGTTGGTACAAGTCGCGCGCGCGACCCGCGTCGCTCATTTGCACTTCCAGGATTTCCGCGGCTTCGGCCCGGAAATCTCGGCCGCGTTCGGGGGTCGGCGCGGCGTCTGCGCGGCGTGTGAGCACCAGAACCAGCTCCGGCCATTGCTGGGCCTTGCGATAGATTTGGGTCATGCCCTCGAGGGCCTCGTCGTTCGCGGGATCCGTGCCGATCACGGCCTGGTAGCAAGGCAGTGCCAGATCGAGACGCGCCACCTGGTCGCCGTACCAGTGACCCATGCGATTGAAGAGCGCGTTCTTGGCTTCTTGTGGCAGGTCGTCTTGTAGCGTGGCCTCGGCGCAGGTCGAGAGCACCTCGCCCCAAGTCTCCGGCTTCGCCAGTCGTTCGATCTCTTCGGCGTAGCTGCTGTCTTGGGGCGCTTCGGTGAAGGCCTGGGTGTACGCCACCAGCGCTTGATCCTTGTCGTCGAGTTCAGCCGCGTACAGGCGACCAATTTCAGCGAGGGCACGGGCGCGTTCGCCGCGGCTTTCCGCCTGCTCACTGCGCGCCAGCAGCATCTCGACGAGTTCTTCGAATTTGCCGAGTTGCTTGCGCACGTCTTCGAGCGCCGTCAGCGCGATCTCGTCGCTGGGGTCGAGCTCGACTAGCAACGCATAGGCCTGTTCCGCCTTCTCGGCGTCCTTGGCAGAGTGCTCGTACAAACGCGCTGCACGGAACAAGAGGCCCTTCTTGGCTTCGCGCTTTTCCTTGCTTTCCGCGATATCCAAAGTGTCCGCGGCCATCGAAAAGGCCTCGGCGACCCGCGCCGCGTCGGCGCCTTCTTCGACTGCGGCTTCCAATGCAATCGCGGCATCGTCGTCTTCCGGATCCGTCACCAAGGCGCCGATGCGGGAGTCCAGCTCCGCGTCCGTGATCTTCTTTTCTTTCCGCTGGACGGACGCGCGGCCCATGATCTCCAGGGCTTCGAGCAGCGCGGTGGCGTCCTTGGGTCGCTTCTCGGGGTCCTTGTCCAGCATCGACTGCACCCACTCGTCGATGTCCTTGGTGACCCAACCCCGGGGCGCAACGCTGCTCGGCGCAGGCGCCTGTTCCGTCAAGTGGCCGATGGCCGCCTTGATGGCGGTACCATCTCCGAATACGGGCTTGCCCGTGAGGATTTCGAAGAGCAGCGCGCCAAAGGAGTACACGTCGCTTTGGGGCGACGACGCCATGCCGCGGATCTGCTCCGGGGCGACGCTCTTCGGAGAACCAACGGTGGAAAACAGCTCGTTCTGGCCGTTGGCGCTGACCTTGGCGCGTGCCCGGAGGCGATCGGAGCCTGCGTCGAGGATGACGAGGTTCTGGCTGCCGTCGGGCTTGCGGAAGACGACGATGTTTTCGAGCCGGAGATCCCCGTGGGACAGGCGGCGCGCGTGGATGGCGCTGAGCGCCTCGAGCATGGCCTTGAGCAAGGGCCGCGCTTCGTTGATGTGCATGGGCCCTGTGCGCGCGATGCGCACGGCCAAGGGCTGTCCGTCAACGTAGGCGTGGCTGATGGCGATGCGGTCGCCAATGGGGCCCGCATGGAGCTCCTTCGGCAGGCCGGGGTGAGCGATGGTGCCGACCAGGCGGCTGACGGTGAGGAACCGATGCAGGCCGCGCAAGTCGCGGGTTGCCTCGCGACGCAGCACCTTGATGCGATGGTCCGCGTCTCCCAGCCTCGCGAGGTAGGAGATGGCTAGACGCCCTTCGCCCAGTTTGCGCACGATCGTGAAGTCGCCCAGGGTGGCTCCACTGCGCAGCTCTTCATCGAAGGGCAGCCCGTTGACTCGGATCTGTCCGATCTTCGGATTCACCTCGGGCTTCGAAGCCAGCAGCGCGTCGCAGAGTGCTTCGACCGCGTCGACCTCGGCGCAGTGATCGGTCAGCGCTTTGGCAAAGGAGCCCTTCGCCGCGGTGCCACCCACTTCATCCGGGTCGAAACCGAGCACGCTGCGTGACATTTGCAGGAGCTCTTCGAGTTCGAACAGGCGCTCTAGTTCGGCGCGAAGTATCTCGATGGACATGGTGTTCGCTTGGTCCTTGGTGATGCGGAGGGATTGCGCGGAAATGAAGGCGTCTATTCGAGTCCCCGCGCGCAGCTGCGCACGCTCGACAGGGCTCCCACGCTGAGGGGCTCGCATGATAGCCAAACGCGGGGCCGATTCCATACCGCTTCGGAGTCCGCCGACGCAATGTGTAAGTATCGGAAATGGAAGGGCTTTTGTCGCTGTTTTTGCGTGGGATTGGGCCCAGGGCAGCTCCCCGTGGCAGGCTGGGCTCCCTGATGCGTGCCCGACAGGTCCTATTAGAGCGTGCTTTGCCGCTTTCCGTCCTCGCCCTGGCGCTGGTTTCCGTGCCCGTTCTCATCCTGTCGCCTACGGGCTTTTCCCGCCTGGAAACCCTGAGACATGAGCGCACAAAGGCCGACCAAGAGGTGGCGGACCTCTCCGCGCAGGTGGACGAACTCCGCGCAGAGGTGGAACGTATCAAGCGGGACCCGGCGGCTGTGGAGCGGGTGGCGCGGGACGAGCTTGGCTTGATCCGCCAAACCGAAGTCGTGTTTCAGTTTCGGGAGTAGACTCTTCGAAGCTGGATGACGACGGAGCTCGGTAAGAAGCTACTGCTCGCTGAGCATGTGAATAGCCGCACGCTGGAAAGCGCGCTGTTCGACGCAGTCGACAAGCGTATCGCTTTGGTGCAGTCCCTCGCTGCGCGCGGGCGCGACGTTACCGCCATCGTCAACGAGGAGCTCGGGCGGAGCGATCTGGAGCTGCTGAATTCAGCGACCGTGCACCCAGAGCTTGCACGGGAGCTTCCCGCCGGACTGTGTCAGCGCCTGCTGGCGTTTCCCATCGGTCGCCATCCAAGCACCGGCGTCGTGAGCGTCGCGGTGGTCGATGCGTTCGACACACACGCTGCTCGTGAAATCTCGTTTCACTTGGAAGCACCGGTACGTCGCTATCGCATCAGCCTGGAACAGTTTTCGGCCGCCCTGGAACATTGGATCGACGAACTTGAGGCGGGTGCCGGTGGCCACACCCCCGCGTTCGGCACTGTGCTTGCGCGGCGCAAAAGCGTACCGCCGGTGCGGTTTTCGCTGCCGCCGCGGGTGGAGCGTTGGTCCGGCACGCCGCCTCCGCGCATCACCGAGAGCGAGCCGCCGCCATCCCAGCCGATCCCGTTGGTCAGAAAGACGATGGAGGCCGCGAAGCGCCCGCGCAAGGACACCAACCCCGGCGTTGGCTCCGTTGCCCGCCCGCTGCTGGAAATCGACGCGGACGACGACGGGCAGCCGGTGATCGGGCTGTTTCGCAGCAAGCCCCCGCCACCACCGGATTTCGGGACCGGGCCCGTCGCGGCCCCGATCTCGATCTTGGGCGCACCCGAAGAGGTCTTCGAGGCCGCCATGTCGGAGATGTCCGCGACGCTCGATCCCGAACGGGTCGCACAGCTGTTGGCGGAAGGGGGCGCCAGCGCCGCGGGCACGGCGTTGGTTTTGGCGGTTCGCCCGGCGCGATTCCTCGGGCGCGCGGTTGCCGGCGGCGGTACCGCTCAAGTGCGCGTCCGAGACATCGAGCTGCCCCGCCGGATGTCTCAGGCTCTGGATACCGCCCTTGCCACCGGCCACTACCTCGGCGTGCTCTCCCGGGACGCGGTGCACGCGCCCATCACCCGAGTCCTTGGCGACGGGGAGGTCTACATGACCCGCGTGTTGGTGTACGGCCGTCCGACGCTCTTGGTCGCCCTCGGACGACTACGCAGTAGCTTCGACGCCTCCCGCCGGGCGGATCAGTTGGCGCTCCATGCGGGCGAGCGCCTGGAGTTCATCGTCGAGCAGCGCAAAGAGTCCTAGTGCGGGCCCACTAGCCCTTGCGGCGCGGCCCTTTTTGGAGCGAAGGCCTGGGGCGGCGCGGGTTTAGTTGACTCGCTGCCTGGTTATTCGCTACCGCATGCTCGCGCCGTGGCTACCAAAAAATCCAAAAAGAAAACCGGGTCCTCCCCTCGCAAACGCACGGGCGAGAAAGCCACACCCAAGGCCGGAGCCGGCGGTGGCTCGCGCCGCGGCAAAGGGCGAGGTGATAGTTCCACCCTGGATCTGTTCCACGCCAAGGAAGAGCAGGCGCCGCTTCACGAAATCGCCCAGAGCAAATACCTCAACTACGCCCTGAGCGTGATCACCAGTCGTGCGCTGCCGGATGTCCGCGACGGCCTGAAGCCCGTGCAGCGGCGCATCCTGTACACGATGTGGCGCGAGCGGATCGGCGCCGACGCCAAGCACCGCAAATGCGCCAAGGTCGTCGGCGACGTCATGGGCAACTACCATCCCCATGGTGATGCTGCGATCTATGACGCCTTGGTGCGACTTGCGCAGCCCTTCTCCCTGCGTGCACCGTTGATCGACGGTTCCGGCAACTTCGGATCCCTCGACGGCGATCCGCCCGCCGCCATGCGTTACACGGAGTGTCGGCTGCAGCCCGTCGCGGGAGAGATGCTCAGCGAGCTCTCTCAAGACACCGTGCATTTTCGACCGAACTACGACGGCACCAAAACCGAGCCCGTCGTGTTGCCGTCGCGGCTGCCCAATTTGCTCATTAATGGCGCCACAGGCATCGCGGTTGGCATGGCCACCAACATCCCGCCACACAACCCCGAAGAAGTGTGTCAGGCCGCCATCCGCCTGCTCGACGCCTTGGTTGCAAAAAAGACGCTGAGCGCGCGGGATCTAGCCCGCACCGTCAAGGGACCCGACTTTCCGACGGGCGGACAGATCGTTTCCAGTACCGAAGAGATCAAGCAACTCTACGAAACGGGGCAGGGCACCCTCAAGCTTCGCGCGACTTGGCAGTCGGGGTCTGCGTCGCGCTCGGACAAGAGCATCGTCATCACCAGCATCCCGTATACGGTCAACAAGAGTCAGCTGATCGAACGCATCGCCGAGGTCGTGATCTCCCGCAAGATGCCGCTGCTCTTGGACGTGCGGGACATCTCGGCGGATGACGTGCGCATCGAACTGTCGCTGAAGAAAGACGCCGACGAACAAAAGGTGCTGGCGTATCTGTTCAAGCACACCCCGCTGCAGATCAACGTGAGTGCCAACCTCACCTGCCTGGTGCCGACGGAAAATCCCGAGGTGGGCCGCCCGGAGCGCTTGGATCTCTCCAGTATCCTCTGGCATTTCCTGCACTTTCGTCTGGAGGTCGTCACGCGCCGGCTGTCCCACGAACTATCCGCGCTGCAGGCTCGCATCCACATCCTGGAAGGCTTTGCGAAAGTCTTCGACGCCCTCGACCAGATCCTCAAGCTGATCCGCAAGTCCGAGGGCAAGGCGGACGCCGCCAAGCAGATCATGGCGCGCTACGGTCTTGATGCCGAACAGACCGATGCCATCTTGGAGCTGAAGCTCTACCGCTTGGCACGCCTAGAAATCTTGGTCATTCAGAAAGAACTGACCGAGAAGCAAAAACGCGCCAAGGAGATCAAGAAGCTCCTAGGCGAGGCGGACAAGAAAGGGCGTTGGAGCATTGTGCGCTCCGAACTCGAAGAGCTGGTCGCCGTATACGCCAAGCGGGACAAGCGGCGGACTCTGATCGAAGAAGTGGGCGAAGAGCCGGAGCTGACTGCGGAAGATCTGATCATCGCGGAGGACAACCACGTCCTCTTGACTCGCGACGGCTGGGTGAAGCGCCAAAAAGAGATCAAGGACCCTGCCTCGACACGACTGCGTGAGGGCGACGCGGTGCTTGCGTGCGTCGCGGGTTCGACGCGGGCGACCGTGGTGTTCTTTTCGAGCTTCGGCACGGCCTATACGGCGCGCATTGCGGACGTGCCGGCGACCACCGGCTACGGCGAGCCGATCCAAAAGCTGTTCAAGCTCAAGGACGGCGAGCGCATCGTCGCCATGGAATCCATGGACCCCCGGCTGGTGGGCGATCTAAGCGAAAAACCTGGGTTCTTCCCGGAAACCTACGCGGCGGCGGCCAGCAGCGACGGCTACGCGCTGTGTTTTGGGCTGTCCACCCTGGCGGAGCCGAGCACGCGGGCGGGGCGGCGTTTTGCGCGGCCCAGCAAGGGCGCGCAGATCATTGGCGTGCACTTCGTTGGCGGCGACGAGACGCTGATCGGCGTGAGCGAGAAGCGGCGCGCGCTGCTGTGCAGTGTGCAAGACGTGAACTACCTCTCAGGTGCGGGCAAGGGTGTGCTGCTGGTGAAGCTGGCCAAGGACGATCGCCTGATCGGATTCAAAGCAGCGGAGAACGAGCGCGACGCCATCATCGTGAAGACCAGCATGGGTGGTGAGCAACGGATCGGAGCTGGCAAGTACGAGCTGTCTGCCCGGGGTGGCAAAGGGCGCGAAGTGATCAAGCGCGGCGCGTTTGTCGATGTGGTGGTCGAACCACCGCCAGCGCCGGCGCCTTTCGAAGAGCCTTGAGTTTGTTTGGGTCGGTGCGGGGGCGCGCGTTGGGTCGCGCGTCTCGCGCTGGGCCTCGTGGGCGCATCAGCGCGTTCATGGGAACGCCGGGCACTGCCCGTTCGGCATGGGCTGCATGCACTGATTCGAACAACCCGCCTGGCCGCAGGGGTAACAGCACTTGAGTCCGGTGTTGCACTCCTTGTCGAGGATGCAGCCGGTGCCGGGTCCGCCGCCATCTTTCATGCAGCTGGTGTCGCCGGTGACATCGACTCCTTGAGCGGCGGCTCCGCATGCGTTGCAGTAGAACTTGCCGTCGCAACCACAGACCCCCGGGCAATCCGCGGTGCAACCCTGCGGGCGCTTTTTGCACATGCCCAGCGCGTCGCCGGCGCCGCAGTCGTTGTTGAAGTCGCAGTATTCGTCTTTCTTGCAAGTGAGCCCCTGTTTGCCACCGCATGCGCTGCCGCCGTCCGTGGCGTCGCTGGCGTCCGCGGCGTCGCTGGCGTCCGCGGCGTCGCTGGCGTCGCTGGCGTCGCCCGCATCACCGGCGTCGCCGCAGTTCGGATCCGGGAAGGCTTCCATGCGCACCCACTTGCCGCCTTCGCAGCGCAGGATGTTGCAGAATTGGCACGGGTCCGAGCAGCCGCTGTTGCAGGACTTGCCCTCTTCACTGCAGGCCGTGCCTTCGGCTGCGATGAAGTCCGTCGGGCAGCCCGCGCCGCCATCCGCACCGGAGCTGCCGCCGGAACCTGCGCCGCCGCCGCTGCCCGAAGACGCGCCGCTTCCGGCCGAACCCCCGCTGGCGGGGTCGTCGGACGTCGAACTGCCGCATGCCGAGGTCACAACCAAGGCCGCGGCTGCGACCGCAAAGAAAGCCATTCGAATCGACATATCGCACAGCGTACGCAAGGGCCGTGCCGGAAGGAACTGCTGAAAGTACCGAGGATCGGGCCCCTGGGGCTGGCACACTGTGCCGCGACCCGGACGATGTTGGCGGGATCGCGCCCAACCCTCGAGCACGCGTCGCGCGGGGCTATAGTGAGCCCGTGGATGCCCGAGAGCGTGTGCTGGCCGAAGTCGACGCCGCCGAAGACGAGCTGGTCGAGCTGACGCGTGCCCTGGTCCGCATCCCCACGGTGAACCCGCCTGGCGCGCACTACGCCGACTGCGCAGAGTTGCTTGCGAATCGACTGCGCGCGATGGACATGTCGGTACAGCTTCTCACCGCAGAAGACCATCCCGACCACAACGCAAAACACCCGCGGGTAAACGTGCTCGGCCGGCTGGAAGGACAGTCGCCCCGGCCCTGCCTGCACCTCAATGGGCATATCGACGTGGTGCCCGCGGGGACCGGTTGGAGCGTGGATCCCTTTGCGGGCGTGGTCCAAGACCGCAAGATCTTCGGCCGCGGCAGCGCGGACATGAAGGCGGGGATCGCTGCAGCCGTGGTTGCGGTGCAGGCGCTCTTGCGGGCTGGAGTGCGTTTGCAGGGCAGCGTCGAGATCAGCGGCAGCGTCGATGAAGAGAGCGGCGGTTTTGCCGGCATGGAGTGGCTGTGCAAGCAGGGCTATCTGGGCGCGGAGCGCACGGACTACGTGATCATTCCCGAGCCACTGAATGTGGACCGCGTGTGTGTTGGGCATCGGGGTGTGTACTGGTTCGAGGTGCACGCAGCGGGCAAGGTGGCGCACGGCAGCATGCCGTTCTTGGGCGCGAGCGCCATCGAACACCTGGCAACGTTCTTGGAGCGGGTACGCACGGAGCTGACGCCCCGGCTTCAGTCCCGGGAGACCGCCATGCCCGTCGTGCCGGACGCTGCGCGACACGCCAGCATCAACGTGAACTCGATTGTCGGCGGCCAGGCCGGACAGTTTCCCCAGTCCGCCTGCGTCGCGGAGGCCGCCAGCGCCATCCTGGACCGACGCTTCTTGCACGAAGAAGACTTTGACGCGGTCAAAGCTGAGATTGCCGCGCTGCTCGAAAAGCTGTCTGGCGAAGATCCCCGACGGCGCTATCGCCTGGAGGACCTTATGGTGGTGCATCCAGTGTTGGCACCCGAGGACTCGCCCTTGGTGGCGTCCCTTTCGACGGACATCAGCGCGCTTTCGGGGCGAGCGCCCAGGCTCGTGGCCAGCCCCGGAACCTACGATCACAAACACGTCGCCCGTGTGGCGGGCGTGCCGCACTGCGTGGCCTACGGTCCTGGGATCTTGGATCTGGCGCACCAAGTCGACGAGTACTGCGCTATCGACGATTTGATGCAGGCAACCAAGGTGATTGCGCTCAGCGTGATGCGCCTGTGCGGCGTGGCCGCTTAGGCGGCGCGTGCTTGCGTGCGGCAATGGATCGCGTGCGTGCGCGCGGCAACGGACCACGCGAGCGCGTACGGCAGCCGGCGTGCATGCCCGCGCTCGATGATCTAAACTGCGCGCACCATGGGGATCCGCTTATCTTTGCGCGTGGCGCGCGCGGCATTGCCGCTGGTGGCCGTTATCATGACGCTGGCGTTTGTATCGTGCGGCAGCGACAGCGCGGACGAACGCGCGAAACTGGCCAAGCTCGCCGAAGGCTGCCTGCTCGACTCGGACTGTGCCACGCCTCTGGTGTGCGCGTTCAAGAGCTGTCACACGCGTTGCAACGACAGCCGAGATTGTCCTGCGTCTCAGGTGTGCGTGCCTGCGGATCCGCGGCCGTACAATGTGTGTCTGCACACCCC
The DNA here is from genome assembly GCA_937872925.1 of uncultured Myxococcales bacterium. Classification (GTDB taxonomy): domain Bacteria; phylum Myxococcota_A; class Polyangia; order Polyangiales; family Polyangiaceae; genus JACKEA01. Next base: position 69,852 of record CALMUT010000371.1, read on the forward strand.
GGACAAATGCTTCTACAATACGGACTGCCCGGCCGAGAATCTGTTCTGCGCCAAGGATTTGCGTTGCCGGCTGCAGTGCAAATCCGATCGGGATTGCCTGCCCGAACAGACTTGTGTGACGGGAGCCTGCGCCGACGAAAAGGATCTGACCGATGGCCAGCTCGTGCCGCCGGGCGGTCAGTCTCCAGACGCGAGCGTTGGCACCAGCTGCACCTACAACTCCGATTGCGACGCGCCACTGGTCTGCATCGCGGGGTCCTGCCTCGTGGAGTGCAAAGGTGATCGCGACTGCGCGCCGGGCCTACTTTGCGACACGGTCGGCAGTTGCGTCCTGCCCGGTCAAAGCGATGGTGGCGTGGCCATCCCCAGCTGCGTCAACGGCAAGCAGGATCAAGGAGAGACCGGAATCGACTGCGGTGGTGGCTGCGGCGCGTGTGACGGCGACCCTTGCAGCAAGCCCCTGGATTGCGCCAGCAACGTGTGCCAGGGCCTGGTCTGCCAGGCGCCGAGCTGCGGCGACGGCCTACAAAACGGCACGGAATCCGACGTGGATTGCGGCGGCGGCTGTCCCAAATGTCCGCCCACCAAGGGCTGCTGGACCAGCAACGATTGCACCACGGGCTCCTGCGTGGGGGGGAGCTGCAACGCCCCGGGCTGCAGCAATGGCAGCAAAGACACCAACGAAACCGACGTGGATTGCGGCGGCACCGAGTGCAAACCGTGTGCGACGGGTAAGGGCTGCGAGAAAAACGGGGATTGCACGAGTCAGAACTGCGTTGCAAAGAAGTGTGTGAACGCGGGACCAACGCTCTGGACGCGCGTCATCAATGGGTCCGGCTCCGAAGACATAGAAGTGGCGGCCGCCGGAGCGGGTCACGTCGTGATGGCCGGAGAGTTCACGAAGGGGCAGCCGGGGGTCGACTTCGGCGGAGGCGGGCTGATCTCGTCGGGCACAAGCTTGTACGTGGCCAAGCACACCCTGGCCGGCGCGCACAGCTGGTCCCGATCCTTGGGTGCCTCGACCTACCTGCTGTTCGGCGACGTTGCCGTGGCGCCTGGTGGCGAGGTCTGGGTCTGGGCCGAGGAACAGCTGTCCGTGCCCCTGCCCGGTGCCTTGCCCAGCTGCACGTCCGCCGCGGGCAAGTGGGTCGGCAAGCTGGTCAAGCTCGACGGCAGCACCGGCGCGGACGTCTTTTCCACCTGCAGCAGCATCGTGGGCGGCGGTGGACAAATCCGCGCGAATGCAGTGCACGCAGACGCCCAGGGCGACGTCTGGGTTTCGGGCTTCTTTTACGGCACCGCCGACTTCGATGGCACGCAAATCACGACGCCCTATACCAACGGCTTCGTCGCCAAGTACTCGAAGGTCAGCGGTGTGGCCGCGTGGGTCAATCACATTCGCAACAACAGCGCGCCCCCAGGCAGCTTGGTGGCCCAGGGCCAAGTCACGGACTTTTCATCCGACGCCACGCACACCTACGCCGTTGGCTTCTTGCGTCAGGACGTCACCATCGGCACCGGCACGCCGGTAGCCCTGACAAAAACGGGTAGTCAAGACGACATCTTCGTCGTCAAGATGGACAGCACCGGCGCCGTCGTTGCCAGTCGCACCTTCGGCTCGTCGGGACCGGACATCGGAATGCGCATCGCCGTTGCTGGAAGTGACGTTTGGATCGCGGGGACCCTCGAAGGTCAAGTCAGCTTCGGTCCTAGTCAGATCGTGACCGCGGCGGGAGGCCGAGACGTCTTCGTGGCGCGGCTGTCCGCCGCGGATCTGAGCGCGCAGTGGGCGCAAGGCTATGGCGGGGCAGCAGACGAAGAGCTCGGTGGGGTCGATGTGAGCGCCACTGGAGAGTTCGCGATCACCGGATCCATTCGGAGCGCCTACAACTTTGGTGGCGGTCCGCTGCCCTATAGCGCCGGCGAGGATTTCTTCTTAGCCCGCTTCAGCAGCAGCGGCGTGCACCAGAGTAGCCAGAGCGCGGGCGGGTTGGCAAAAGAGGCCGGGCTGTCGGCCGCCTACGTTGGCTCGTCCCTCTACGTGGGCGGCAAGTATGGCAGTGCGGTCACGATCGATTTCGGCAACGGGCCGCTGCCGACGCCCAGCGGTGAGGACGCCTTCGTGGTGTTTTTTCCGTAGTTCCAGCGGTCCTGGCGGGTCGGCCTCGGGCTTTCGCTTCCCTCGGGGCTTTCACTTCGGGGCGTTGGCCCATATTCTCCGCGGGCCGTGCTCGGCCCCCCGCTGAGCCCCGAGGAGGAAAAGCATGAGCCAGATCGTTCGCTGCGCACTGATCCAGTGCGGCAACCCCATCAACGACGAGAGTGTCCCGGTCGAGAAGATCCAGAAAGCGATGCTCGACAAACACATCGCCTACATCGAAGAGGCCGGCAAGAAGGGCGTGCAGATCCTAGGGCTGCAAGAGATCTTCAACGGGCCCTACTTCTGCCCCAGCCAAGACAAGCGTTGGTACGGCGCGGCGGAAAAGATCCCCGGTCCGACGACCGAGCTGATGCAGACCTACGCCAAGAAGTACAACATGGTCATGATCGTGCCGCTGTACGAAGAAGAGATCCGCGGCGTGTTCTACAACTCCGCAGCAGTGATCGACGCGGACGGAACGTACTTGGGCAAGTACCGCAAGCAGCACATCCCCCAGGTGGCTGGCTTTTGGGAGAAGTACTTCTTCAAGCCCGGCAACGGCGGCTACCCGGTGTTCCAGACCCGCTACGCCAAGGTCGGCGTCTACATCTGCTACGACCGCCACTTCCCCGAGGGCGCGCGGTGCCTGGGGCTCAATGGCGCGGAGATCGTCTTCAACCCCAGCGCGACCGTCGCCGGTCTGTCGCAGTACCTGTGGAAGATCGAGCAGCCCGCGCACGCCGTGGCCAACGGCTACTACGTGGCGGCAAGCAATCGCGTCGGCACCGAAGGGCCTTGGAACATCGGCAAGTTCTATGGCACCAGCTACTTCGTGAATCCCCGCGGCGAGATCATCGCCGAGGCCAGCGAAGACAACGACGAGCTGCTGATCACGGAAGTGGATCTCAGCCTGATCGATGAGGTGCGTCAGACTTGGCAGTTCTACCGAGACCGCCGCCCCGACGCCTACGACGAGATCGTGCGACCGTAAGAGCGTCTTGGAAAAGCCGACTCACGATCTGCTCTACGGCATCGACGACGTTCCGCCCTTAGGGCAGTCGCTGGCGCTGGGGCTGCAGCACTACCTGACCATGTTCGGGTCCACGGTGGCGATCCCGCTCATCTTGAGCAAGCCGCTGGGCATGGATGGGGATCCCGTGGCCATGGGTTGGCTGATCGGTACGATGTTCTTCGTCAGCGGCATCACCACGCTGCTGCAGACGACGATCGGGAACCGGCTGCCTATCGTACAAGGCGGTACTTTTTCGTTCCTGGCCCCCACCATCGCGATCTGCGGCATGGCCAGCCTGGCCAGCGCGGGTTGGCAGGTACGCATGACCCACGTGCAGGGCGCGATCATCGCGGGCGCCTTCTTCGAAATGGCGATCGGCTATCTGGGCATCATCGGCAAGCTGCTGCGGTTCATTGGGCCGATCACGATCGCGCCCACCATCGCCCTGATTGGCCTGTCGCTTTTCAAATTCGGCGCTCCCGTCGCCGGCAAGCACTGGGGGATCGGTGGGCTCACCATCGGGCTGATCATTCTGTTTTCGCAGATCTTGCGGCATAAGGGCCGCGCGTTTGCCTTGTACCCCGTGCTGCTGGGGATGGGCGGTGCGTGGGCGACTGCGGCCGTGCTCACGGCAACGGGTGTGTTCCCGCCCGGCCATCCGGCGTTTTGCAGCTTGGACAAGGTTTATGCCGCGCCATGGGTGCGCGTGCCCTATCCGTTCCAGTGGGGCATGCCGGTTTTCGGTGCGGCGGCCATCGTGGGAATGATCGCCGGGTACATGGCCAGCATGATCGAGTCCATTGGCGATTACTTCGCCGCGGCGCGCTTGAGCGGCGCACCACCGCCGACACAGAAAACCGTGAACCGCGGCATCGGCACCGAAGGGCTGGGTTGTTTGGTGGCCGGCATCTTCGGCTCCGGCAACGGCACTACCAGCTACAGCGAGAACATCGGAGCTATCGGGCTCACCCGCGTGGGCAGCCGACGCGTCGTGCAGATGGGCGCACTTCTGATGATCGTCTTTGGCGGCGTTGCCAAATTTGGTGCGCTGTTCACCACCATCCCCGAGCCCATCGTGGGTGGCATGTATTGCACCCTCTTTGGCGTGATCGCGTCTGTGGGCCTGTCGAACCTGCAGTATGTGGATCTGAACAGCGCACGGAACCTGTTTATCATCGGCTTTTCGTTTTTCATGGGGCTGTCCATGCCCGAGTACTTCGCGCAGCATCCCCTCAAATTCGAGCCGCAGTGGCTCGCGGACGTGATCAACACGCTGGGCGGCACCAGCATGGCTGTGGGCGCGCTGATCGCGACGGTGCTCGACAACATCGTGCCGGGCACCGAAGCCGAACGTGGTCTGGCGGCCTTGCGCCACGGCGCAAAATCGCACTGAGCCCAGCGGGCCGCCTGGCTACTTGTCCGTGTCTGCGGCGCCCCGCGCTGTCTTGTTGGTGGTTGAAGGCTGTCGGCGACCGCCCGCCGCTTGGCGGGGCAGCGCCCACCGGCATGCGGGCTAGGGCCTGAACTTAGCGCCAAAAACCCCGGCGTCTTCCGTTGGAACGGCGGTTGCTGTGGGAGCGTACCGCGTGGAGAGTTCGCTCCGCGCGCTACCGGAGTTCAACACAGATGAAACGCACACAAACTATCTTGTCCTTGTCCTTTGGCATTTTCTCGAGCGTGTTTGCGCAGTTGGCATCCGCGCAAGAGCCCGTCGAAGCCCCCGCGCCTCAGAGCGATGCAGCTACGCCGACCGCGGCTGACGCGACCGATGCTCGCGGCTTCGACGGTTGGTCGGCGGCCTTGCTTGCCGGCAATGGATTCGAGGATGGGGTCAACGTTGGCTTCGGCGGGCGCTTGGGCATGAATGCCGAACGGCTCTATCTCGGCGGCACGTTCGTGTACCACTTGGGGGAGAGTCGTTCGGCGACGTTCTTGGGTCAGACCCAAGAGGCTTCGGTGAACATCTACTACTTCGGTGGTGAAGCCGGCTACGACTTTGCCGCCGGGCCGGTGGTCTTGCGTCCGTATGGCGGCTTCGGTCTCGGCACTGCGCGTGGTTGCCTGAACGACACATGCGACACGGAGAGCCGGGCGTACATCGCTCCAGGCCTGGCGGTCCTCGCGTCGGTCGGTGGGTCCCTGTTCGTGGGCGGCGACGCTCGATTTGTCGTGCCTCTAGACGACGACGGCTCGGATTTCGACCACTTCGGCTTGTTCGCCTTCGCCGGCATGCGGCTCTGAGCGGCACAAACCCGCTGCACCCTTGACCTTCCGAGGGGAGAGGGCAAACTCCCCTGCTCGGCGCCCCGGGGTCGCTTCCACCTGGATGCGCCCCGCCTGGCTTCGCGACCCCGCCCGGCGGTGCCCGGGCAGCGGGGTACGCATTGCCGACTGTGGTCTCACCATTAGGAGTAGTCATGAGCAGCCAAGTTTTCCCGGCCTTCAAGGCCACCAGCTACGACTTCGTCGAGTACGCGCCCGTCAAGAATTGGATCGATGGCCAGTGGGTCGCATCCAAATCCGGCAAGACCCTCGAGATCACCAATCCGCGCCACGGCAAGGTGATGGGCAATGTGGTGATGAGCGGGGCTGACGACGTGAACGTCGCCGTAGAAGCTGCGAAGAAGGCCGCTGCTACTTGGCGCCACACCCCGATCAAGGTGCGCGCTCAGGTCATGTTCAAGCTCAAAGAGCTGATGGAGCGCGACCTGGAAGAGCTCTCCTGGCTAGTCAGTCACGAAAACGGAAAGATCATCGACGAAGCCCGCGCTGAGGTACTGAAGGGCATCGAATGCGTCGAATTCGGCGCGTCCATTCCCAACATCGGCGCCGGGGATCAGCTTGAAGTCAGCCGAGGCGTGACGTGTTCCCAGAAGCACGAGGCCCTCGGTGTCGTCGCCGGCGTCACACCGTTCAACTTCCCCATCATGGTGCCGCTGTGGATGATTCCCCAAGCTCTCGTTGGCGGGAACGCCTTCATTCTCAAGCCCAGCGAACAGGTCCCCTTTGGCGCGGCGAAGCTCGCCGCGCTGCTCGATGAAGCGGGATTGCCCAAGGGCGTGTTTTCCGTCGTCAATGGCGGACCCGACGCCGTGAATGCCTTGGCAGATCACCCGGACATCAAAGCCATCGCGTTCGTCGGTTCCACGCCTATCGCCAAGATGCTCTACGGCCGCGGTGCACAGACCGGCAAGAGCATGCTGTGCCTTGGGGGCGCCAAAAACCATCTCATTGTGGTGCCCGATGCGGATCCCAAGATCACCGCGGACAACGTGGTCGCCAGTTTCACGGGCTGCGCAGGCCAGCGCTGTATGGCCGCCGCCGTGCTCGTGGCGGTGGGGGATGTGGATCACATTATCGACGCCATCAAGGACAAGGCAGCGGCACTCGTGATCGGCAAAGACGTCGGCCCCATCATCAACGAGAAGAGCGCCACGCGCATCAACGGCATCATCAACGACGCCGAGAAGCAGGGCGCAAAGATCCTGGTCGATGGTCGCGGCAAGAAGGGCGATGGCGCTGGGCAGTGGGTCGCACCGACGGTCATCGACAACGTCAAACCTGGAATGCAGGCTGCCACCGACGAGATCTTTGGACCGGTGCTGTCGATCGTGCACGTGGGCAACGTGGACGAAGCCATTGCTCTGGAGAACGCTAACCCCTATGGCAATGCCTCAAGCGTCTACACCACGAGTGGAGCCGTCGCCGAGTACGTGACCTCGCGGGTGGACGCCGGTATGGTTGGCGTGAACATCGGCGTGCCCGTGCCGCGCGAGCCTTTCGGTTTTGGTGGCTGGAACTATTCGAAGTTCGGCCACGGCAACATCACGGGTATGGACGGCTTCCGCTTTTGGACGCGTCCCCGCAAGATCACTAGCAAATGGGACGTCTCGCCGGACAACAACTGGATGAGCTGACTAGAAGACTCCAGGGCCGGTAGCCGCAGGGCTGCCGGCAAAGGTCGGCATGGATTTCGGTAGAGAAGGCTCCGAAATCCGTAGGGTGAAGCTGAGGCCCGCGACCAACATGAAGGTGTTGAAGTCGTGCTCCTCCCCGAAGGCCGAGTGCGTGTTGCGCAGCGCCGAGCCCGTCAGTTCCGCGACAATGCCAACGGCAACGCGCCGGCTGCTTGGCACATCGAGGGCCAGCCACAGGCCGCCAACCGGACCGAGGCCGCTGAAGTCTTCTTCTTCGGGGCCGAAGGTGTAGATCTGACCGAGACCTGCCCCGCCTCCGATGCGCAAGATTTTGGCGGGCAGGCGGTGGTCGACGTACGCCATGGCGTAGTACAGCCCTTCGCCCTCTCCGCTGAACTGACCGTCGAGTCGCGTCAGGGGCACATGGGTGAGGCCTCCCAGAACGCCCAGTGTCACGTCCACGGCCGGACGGATCCCAACCCCCAGGCGCAGACTCACGCCCATGCCGTCCGCGATCAAGCGTCGCTTCTGGCTGTCGTCACTCACGGGGTGATACGCGGTATCTGCGCGCACATAGGCCAGGCCCGCGTCTGCTCGGATGTACCAACTGTCGTAGGACAGTGCTTGGTCCGCCGCGATGTCTTCGGCGCTCTCTTCCTCTTCGGGTTCGGCGCCACGGGCGGCCGGTGCCCACTGCAGCATCGCCAAGCACAAGAAGGCGAGGCTTCCGACGCGCATCGAGCGCGGACACTTGGCGTTGGTCACTGCTCCACCGGATCCCAGTCTAGTCTAATCCCGGATCCGGAGGTGGACTCGTGGACAGCGAGGGGCAGACGATTTGCCGGGACGGGAATAGTCGCTCCGGATCTCGAACCGGAGTCACGACTCTGCGTTGCCGCGCGAGTCGGACGGAAATAGGTTGCGCGAAGCGATCAGCGCGGTCAGCGCGTTGACGCCTGCCGAGGCCTTGCGCCCCCGCAACTTGCAATAGTTGTAGAATGCCGTCGCTGGGATCGCGACGACGATACCGAGTACCGTCGTGAGTAACGCATCGGAAATCCCGGCCAGGGCCACGCGTGGCTCGGGGATCGCGGCGACGGCCAGGTCCGAGAATGCCTTCATCAATCCGAGCACCGTGCCGAGCAGTCCAGCCAGGGGGCCGTTGCTGCTGGTCCAGGCGAAGACCCCGGTGAAGCGTTCCCACTGTACGCGCGCTAACGCCGTGCGACCTTCGACGCGCTTTTCAAATTCCGGCGTGGTGTCGGCGCCATCGAGACCGGCGACCACGAGCTGAGTCTCAAGGCTCGGAGCGGCGGAAAGTTCGCTTTGGACCTGGGCGAGACTGCTTGCGCGCAGGATCCGCTCGCCTAGGCCGTGGGCGTCGCGCAGCAAATGACGATGGAAGAAGCGCCGGCGCTCAATGAAGAGCCCCACGTTGATGACGCTCGCGAGTACGAGCACCAACAAGACGATGCGATTACCGTAGAGAGCAAACTCCGCCAAACCTCGTTCGAACATGATGTGCCTCAGCGTGTGAAGGTGACTGTGAAGGGCGGAGTGCGACCCGCGCTGGGGCGTCCGGCGTCGTCCCAAGCGACCGCGAAGCGCTGACCCAAAGCGCAGCGGCGGGCGGCGGCGGCGAAGCCAAAGCCCGGATCCGAGAGCACGGCTGCGCTACTTGGCGAGCCGTCTGCGCGCACGGTCACGACCACCAACACGCGGGCGTAGTGCACGTCATTTGCGTCCGCTTCGGGTGGGAATGCGCAATTCCACGATTCGCTCACTGGGCGCGCGAAGCGGCGTTTTGAAGGGGCCTTTGCGCCCGCCGTTGCCCGCGGTGGGGCAAGCCTGCCTGCGCCGCCGGGTCCCGAGCGCGTGGGCGTCTGCTGCGCGACGTGGCCACCGCGTGCACCTGGGTCGCGCACGGCTTTGTCCGAGGTGCCCGTCGCGGCCGTGACGCCGCCGGCGTAGCGCGACGCGCTGCCCTGGACCACAGTGAAATCCAGGGGGTCAGATTCGGCGCCGTGCGCCTCGGGCGCAGTGACCACGCGGCCCGCTTGCGCTGCGGCGGGCGCGCCGTGGGGCCGAGGGGGTCCGGACGCACGCTGGGCCTCCGGGCCAGCGGAGGGTTCCACTGCGTCGTTGCTCGGGTCGCCGGGCAGGGGCACCGCGTCGGCCCGGGCGACTTCTGGCGGCGGAATTGGAGGCTCCGGTGGCGTCTCTGATGCTGGCGGATCGACCGGCTGGGGCGGCTCCGGAAGTAGCTCGACCTCGTACACACTGACGTTGGTCGGATCGGTCATCGCCAGCATACGGGCGCCGACCCAAACCACGAAGGGCGCGTGCAACGCGGCACTGAGCCCGATACCCCGTGCCACCGCCAGAGTGTGCGGCGGAATCATCTTGCTCGACGCAGGGTGCAAAGGCCGATCCACGCATGCAGGGCCGATTTTCGCCGCCGCACCGAAATCACTGCGCTCGCCACGGCCTCGCGTGCAATTCATGCAGGCGCGGCGGGCTCTGGTCTCCGGCCGCGCGCTTTGCTACGACCGTCCGTCATGAATACCGACGAGATGATCGCCCTGTGCAAAAAGCACACGATGTACACGTGGTCTGCCACCGACAACGTGAACCCGTTGCCCATCGCTCGGGCGGAGGGAGTGTATATGTACACTCCCGAAGGCAAGCGCATCTTGGACTTCAACAGCCAGTTGATGAGCGTGCTGATTGGGCACAGTCACCCCAAAGTCGTCGAACGCATGAAGCAGGCGGCGGACAAGTTGATCTACGTCTATCCGCAGACCGCCACGGAAGTGCGTGCGCGCTATTCGAAGAAGCTAGCGGACCTCGCGCCCGGCGATATCAATACGTTTTACTACACCTTGGGCGGCGCCGAGGCGAACGAGAGCGCAATCCGCGCGGCCAAGCTGTTCACGGGTCGTGAAAAGATCCTGTCGCGCTTTCGTAGCTATCACGGCGGTACCAACGCCACGATGCAGTTGACCGGTGATCCGCGGCGTTGGGCTAACGAGCCGGGCATGCCCGGTGTGATCCGCGTGATGGATCCCAAGCCGTACAATTTCTCATTCGGTGAAACGGACGAGGAGATCACCAAGAACAACCTGACCTACCTGGAAGAAGTCATTCAGTACGAAGGCCCCCAGAACATCGCTGCCATGTTCATCGAAACGGTCACTGGCACGAATGGCATCTTGCCACCGCCCAAGGGCTACCTGCAGGGCCTGCGCCAGCTGCTGGACAAGTACGGGATCTTGCTCGTATGTGACGAGGTCATGGCGGGGCAGGGCCGCGCCGGCGAGCTTTTCGCCCTCCGATACCGGGACCTCGTTCCGGGCAAGGTGACCCTGGCCAAGGGGCTGACCAGCAGCTACGTGCCGCTGGGCGCCGTTGGCATGCGCGACAAGATCGCCGAGCATTTCCGCAAGAACGTGTACTGGGGCGGGTTGACCTACAACTCGCACCCGTTTTGCCTCGAAGTGGCCGACGCTGTGCTTGACGTCATGATCGAGGAGAAGCTCGTCGAAAACGCGGCACGCCTGGAAAAGACCATGCGCAGCGAAATGGATCGGCTGCAGGCCAAACACCCGTCCGTGCGGGAAGGGCGCTGCATCGGGCTCTTCGGGATCATGGAGACCCGGAAGAACAAGCAGGGTGAATTCCTCGCGCCGTACAACGGCAGTCACCCCGCGATGGACAAGCTGGCGAAGTTCTTCAAGGACGAAGGCCTCTTTACCTTCGTGCGCTGGAGCGCATTCATGTGCAATCCGCCGCTGACGATCACCGAAGCCCAGCTCAAAGAAGGCTTCGAGATCATCGACCGTGGTCTTGAGATCACGGACGCGGCGTTCGAGGGCTGAAGCACCCCCGCCGGAGTTGAAGCGTGCGCCAGGCGGCGGTGTCGTTAGCCTGGGCAGGCCGGGTCCGTGAGCTTCAGGTTCGCAGTCGCCGTGCCAACGCCCTGCACTACGACTTTGAGTTCAATGGAGTGCACGCCTGGGTCGCACGGTGCGTCCACGATGGTCAGCACCGTCAAGCTTTCCCCACAGTGCAGCTTGATGGCGCTGGCGTGGCTGCCCGGTAGCCCGTTGACGCTGGCCGTCGTGTCGACGCGGGCGCAGCTGACGTCGTCGGCGCCTGTGGCCAGGATCCGAAAGCCGATCATCGGGGAGCCCTGGCCGCCCCAGGTCAGGGGGGCCTCTTCTCCGTCCTGGAACTCCCGGAACGCTCCCGGCGTTGCAGGACCGATCTTCAGCCCAGCGCCGCTCTTTTGACCGTCGAAGGGGTCGGTGCACTTTTCCACTAGCGGAGCGACGGGGCAGCCTCCGCCGAGAAGCGGCGCGCAGGTGGCTTCCCCCACCCAGGCGCCGGCTTGGCACTGATAGGTCCAGGTGTCGACCTTGTTGGGGTCCTCGAACTGGCACACGTCGGCAGTGTCGCAAGCGCCCCCGACGAAGGGGCGCTCGGCCGGGCAGCTCACGTCGGGCACGAAGCAGCTGGCACTCCCCCCAGACCCTCCCGTCGCGGCGGAGGCACCACTTGCGCCAGAACCTCCGTTTCCGCCCGCGCCCCCGCTCGCGGGGTCGCCTTCAACTTTCGAGCCGCAGGCAAGCGTGAGAGTCAACGAGAGCAGGCCAATGTGTGCCAAACAGCGCATGGATGGTTTCCAAGAGCAATCTGCGTGCCGGTCTTGCCGAGTGCAGGCGTGGAGCTTCGAGACCATTGAGACTCGGACCGATCCTGCTTCGGCGACGGAGGTCAGGGCAGCCGCGGAAACAGCTTGGGGAAGCGCTGAGGCAGGACTTCGAACAGGACGTCGGCGACCCGTTGGCTGCCGGCGGCGTTCCAGTGCCGGTTGCCCAGGAAGTAGTAGCGCGAGTGGGTCTCGGGTGGAAAATGCTCAAAAAGGCTCAGGCGTGAGATGCCCGCGCGGTCGAGTTGCTCATAGGTTGGCCCGTAGACGCCGCGTTCGAACCCTTTCGTGAATGTGGGATAGGGATACGTAACGACGAGGAAGGGGACGTTCCACGCTCGCACATTCGAAGCGATGGCTTTGATGTTCTCGATGCTGTGCGCCCGTAGTTGTTGGTACGAGGGCAGCGCGGCTGCGGCGTCCTGCGCGCCCCCGTCCTGCTTTGGATCTTCCCAGGCCGCCTTGTCGATGCGATCCCGAAGCGCCCAATAGGCGCGCATATCCGCTGTTGCCGGGAAGCTGCCGTCGGAGCCCTGCAGTCGCCGGTATGCCTCGTCGTCGTACATATCCGAGTTGTCCAGGAACAAGAGCACGAGGTCGGGTGAGAAACCGCGCAATGGACCCTCGACAACTCGCCGATGGATGAGCGTGCCCCAGGATGGCGCCGCGATGTTCCACACTTCGTAGCGGTCGTCCCCGTCAGCGTTTAGCTTTCGTTCCAGACGCTTGTAGAACGTTTCGTGGTGGCGAACGCCGTGCCCATATACGAAGGAGTCCCCGAGTAGGACGATGCGGGTATGCCCCGGGGGTTTCTCGACCGGGTATTCATCGTTGCGGAATCCGAGGGAGTTGATCGCGATGTCGACTTGGTACTCTAAGGTCTGAACCGAAGCGTCCTTGATAAACTCGCGCTCGACCGCCCGATCACAGGGCGTGTTGATGTGGTGATAGACGCTAGCGTCGTCGAGAGCCAAGGGGTGTCGCGTACAGCTCGACACCAGTGCGCGCGTGACCTCCGAGTACTCCGCGCGCTGCCAAACTCGGCGCGCCAGGTACGCAATCAAGCCCACTATCACGGCAAGATACGCGACGACGGCAAGGCGCTGCAGGCGTTTGGGATTGATGGGGGCCATTGGGTCGCAGCTGCGAGTGTAGACCGCAGAGCTACAGGGCGGGGCAGTGGCGAATGACGGCACGCGGCTTCGATTGCGGCGGGTTTGACGTTGCACGGCGTCCAGGCGACGCTCGGGGAGTCGTGCAAGCACTTGGCAACCCGCCGTCGGATCGCGCGTCTGGCGCGGTGCTGGCACTCGCACTGCTGGCATTGGGTGTGTTGCCGCTCCTGCGCGGGCGACCCCCACGGGATGGCCTGCTCCTGCTCGGCGCCCTTGTCCTGGTTGTCGTCGTGGCGCGCCCCAGGATGCTCCGACCCATCAACCGTGCGATTCGGTCCGTGGGTCGGGCGGTCGGTTTCGTGGTCCAGCAGGTCACGCTCTCGGTGCTCTTCTTTCTGGTCCTAACGCCGATGGCAGCCATTGGCCGCCTCATCGGCAGGGATGTTCTCGGTCGGAAGCTGGCCCGCGCCGAGGCGACCTATTGGATCTCCCGCGGCACGACCCAGGTCACTGCCCGCGATCTACACAAGCCCTATTGAGCAATGTTGGAGTTCATCAAAGACTTTTGGGGATTCCTGCGGGAGCGTAAGAAGTTCTGGCTCTTGCCAATGCTGATCATCTTTGGACTCCTCGCGGTGCTGACGTTCTTGGCTGAGACCAGCGCTGCGGGCCCGTTCATCTACACGATCTTCTGACCCACGACCCATGCACATCCTCGGGATCTCTGCGTTTTATCACGACAGTGCCGCCGCACTGGTCGTGGATGGCCAGGTGATGGCTGCCGCTCAAGAAGAGCGCTTCAGCCGGAAGAAACACGACGCCGGATTCCCCGAGCACGCTCTGACGTGGACATTGGAGCACGCGGGGCTTTGCTTGGCGGATGTCGACTACGTGGTGTTCTACGAGAAGCCGTTCATTAAGTTCGAGCGTCTGCTGGAGACCTACTTGCACTTCGCTCCGCGCGGGTTTCGGTCCTTTCGCGCGGCGATCCCCCTGTGGCTGCGTGACAAATTGTTCCAGAAGCAGCAACTGCAGACGCGCTTGCGGGAGATCGATGCGGGCTTCGATCCTGGCAAGTTGTTGTTCTCCGAGCATCACCGAAGCCATGCGGCCAGCGCGTTCTTCGTCTCGCCGTTTCAGAATGCAGCCGTGCTGACCCTGGACGGCGTGGGCGAGTGGGCGACGACTACCCTAGGCGTAGGGCGCGGCGCGGATTTGGAGCTGACTCACGAAATCCACTTTCCGCACTCCCTGGGCCTTTTGTACAGCGCGTTTACCTACTACGCCGGTTTCAAGGTCAACTCTGGGGAGTACAAGTTGATGGGTCTCGCACCCTGCGGCGAGCCCAAGTATGTCCAGCGCATCTACGACCACTTGATTGATCTAAAGCCCGACGGTTCCTTTCGCCTCAACCTCGACTACTTCGAATACTGCACCGGCCTTCAGATGGTGGGGGCCCGCTTCGAGCGGCTCTTCGGCGGGCCTGCACGCAAGCCCGAGGAGCCGCTTCGTGCGCGCGACGCGGATATCGCAGCCTCGATCCAGCAGGTGATCGATGAAGCCGTGCTGCGTCTCGCAGCCCAGGCCCACGCGCTGACCGGACTGGACCAGCTATGCCTCGCCGGCGGGGTGGCGCTCAACTGTGTTGCAAATGGCAGACTCGCAGCGCGCGGCCCGTTTGAGTCGCTCTGGATCCAGCCCGCGGCCGGCGATGCCGGTGGCGCCCTGGGAGCAGCGCTCACCGCTAGCTATGCCCACGGCCTGGCGCGAAACGTCGACGCTAGCCGCGATGGCATGGCGGGGGCCCTGCTGGGCCCAGAGTTTTCCCAACAGGAAATCGAAGCGCGTCTCGACGCCCTGGGCGCGCGGTATTCACGCCTGGACGAAACGGATCTGCTGTCGGCATGCGCGCGGCGGCTCGATGCCGGGGACGCGCTCGGCTTTTTCCAGGGCAGGATGGAGTTCGGCCCGCGCGCGTTGGGGGCGCGCTCCATCTTGTGCGACGCGCGCCGCCCAGACGCCAAAGATGTGCTGAACGAAAAGATCAAGCTGCGCGAGTCCTTTCGCCCCTTCGCGCCCGCGGTGCTCGCGGAGCGCGCCTCGGAGTGGTTCGATCTGGATCAATCCAGCCCCTACATGCTGCTGGTGGCCGGTGTGGCAGCTGCTCGTCGCGGGAGCATCCCGGCCGTGACCCATGTGGACGGCTCGGCACGTGTGCAGACCGTCGGCGCGGAGGGGGAGCCGCGTTTCCGAGGGCTGTTGCGGGCCTTTGAGACGCTCACGGGTTGCCCCGTGCTGGTAAACACCAGCTTCAACGTTCGCGGTGAGCCGATCGTTTGTACCCCCGAGGACGCGTTCCGTTGTTTCATGGGCACCGAGCTGGACTGCCTCGCGATTGGCCGCTGCCTCTTGCTGAAGAGCGAGCAGAGGGTCGCAGCCGATGCGGACTACGGCGCGCGCTTCAAACCGGATTGAAGGTCGCTGGGAGCACGGGCGCCGCGCAGGGGCCCCGGGCCCGGAGTCCGGGGCCCGCGCACGGGCCGAGGAGCACGGGGCGGGGAGGCTCATTGGGAAAAAGCTAGGAATAGCAGGTATTTACAAAGGAGAGCGTGTTTCGGATGCAGCCCCCGGGGATCCGAGGGAAACGTGGAGCATGAGCATCCTGATCAAGAACGGGCGCATCATCACGGCGAGCGACGACTACTTCGCGGATGTGCTCATCGAGGGCGAGAAAATCAAGACCATCGGGCAAGCGCTCGACGCCAAGGCGGACAAGACCATCGACGCTCAGGGCAAGTTGGTCATCCCTGGCGGCATCGACCCGCATACGCATCTAGACATGCCCTTCGGTGGCACGACCAGCGCGGACGATTTTGAGAGCGGCACGCTCGCCGCGGCCTTTGGTGGCACCACGACGCTGGTCGACTTCGCGATCCAGACCAAGGGCGAAAGCACCTTGAAGGGACTGGATACCTGGCACGCCAAAGCCGAAGGCAAAGCCACCATCGACTACGGCTTTCACATGATCGTCACGGACATGGCGGACGAGCGGCTCAGCGAAATGGACAAGCTCGCCGAGGCCGGCATCACCTCGTACAAACTGTTCATGGCGTATCCGGGAGTACTGTACGTCGACGATGGCACGCTCTATCGGACCTTTCGTCGTGCAGGAGAGAACGGCACGCGCATCTGCATGCATGCAGAGAACGGCATCGTGATTGACGAAATCGTCAAAGCGGCGGTGAAGGACGGCAAGCTCGAGCCACGCTGGCACGCGCACACACGTCCCACGCGCATGGAGGCCGAGGGTGTGTACCGTTCGATCGCCATTGCGGAGGTGGCCAACGTGCCCTTGCACATTGTGCATTTGTCGTCTTCGGACGCCCTCGAGCAGGTGAAGCTGGCGCGTCAGCGCGGCGTGGACGTGCAGGCAGAAACCTGCCCGCAGTACCTGTTTCTGGACGACAGCTACTACGACAAACCCGACTTCGAGGGGGCGAAGTACGTGATGACGCCCGCGTTGCGCGAGAAATGGAACCAAGAAGTCCTGTGGCAGGGACTGAAATTTGGCCACCTGGCATTGGTGGCCACCGATCACTGCCCCTTCTGCTTCAAGGGGCAGAAGGAACTCGGGCGCGAGAGCTTCACGCAGATCCCGAACGGCGCACCAGGCGTCGAAAACCGCATGTCTTTGATCTATCAAGGCGTGGTGAAGGGCTACTTGAGCTTGAATCGCTTCGTCGAGATCACCAGCACCGCGGCGGCAAAGACCTTCGGCATGTTTCCGAAGAAGGGGACCATTGCCGTGGGCAGCGACGCAGACGTTGTGATCTTCGATCCAGATCGCAAGGTCACCATGAGCGTCAACAACGCAGACACCCATCATATGAAAGTGGACTATTCCACTTACGAGGGCTTTGAGGTCCAGGGTTACGCCCAGACGGTGATCTCTCGGGGGCGTGTGGTTGTAGAAGATCGCAAGGGCGGCGTGAAAGGCGGCGGGAAGTTCATCAAACGTGCCCGTGCTGGGGAGCTCTTGCGCTAAGACCAGGATCTGTCGACAGACAAAGGAAGAACCATGAGTATTCGTGAAACGCTGGCGTTTGCCTGCTGTGCTGCGCTGATTGGCTGCGGAGCGGCGTCTCCACCGGAAAGCGCGGCCCCGGGCGACGCGCCCAAGGGATCCGACGCGGAGCCCGGCGGGGCGGCCGGTGGTGGGGCGGCAGCGCCGAGCATGGAGGAACTGCAGCAGGCCTTCATCGGTGGATGCACGAAGAAGCTGCCGGAGGCTGCCGAGTACTGCAGCTGCAGCTGGGATCAGATGAAGACGTCCTTTTCTCTCGAAGAGATGCGCAGCAAGAACGACGACCCTGCGCGCATGGACGCGTTTCGCGACAAAGTGATCAGCGCTTGCGGCGAAAAGATGCCCGAGGCGGAGCTAAAATCTGGGTTCATCCGCGCGTGCGCGGCGGAAGGTCCGGACCTGGAGCCTTACTGTGATTGTTCTTGGGGCGCCTATCGCAAGAAGCTGTCGAAGGCAGAACTGGCGGACCAACGCATCTTGCAGTCCGAGAAATTCAAACAGATCCGAAAAGACGCGGTGAAGACTTGTGCGGCGTCGCTGCCAGAGAAGGTCGCTATGGCCGGCTTCATGCGCGGCTGCACCAAGACAGAGGCGCACAAGCCGTTCTGTGAATGTGCCTGGAAGGCAGTTCGCAAGGACAACTCCGCCGCGGAGATCCAAAGCGGAATGGTGGATCTCGACGCGATGCGCAGCAGAATCAAGACGGCTTGCGAGAAGTTCAAGCCCAGCAAGGGCTGAAACCGCCTGGGTTGCGTCGACCCCGGGGGCGAACGCGCGCTCTAGCAATCCGAAGGATTGTTATTTATGAGACAGCCCACTAGTGCGCGCCCTTCTTGGGGCGGAGTGCGGCGCCCTTCGTGGTGTGATCGTTCCAGGTTGCGGGCGTGAACCCGTTGTCTACGGGCTCCATGGTGATGCAACCGGGGACTGGGCAGACGATCTGGCACAGGTTGCATCCCACGCACTCACTCTCGTCGACCACCGGCACTCGCAGCGCGCTGCTCGGGTCCTTGGGTTGGTGGATGCACTGATGCGCTCCGTCGTGGCAAGCCACCAGGCAGAGCTGGCAGCCGATGCAGCTCTTATCGTCTATCTTGGCGATGGTTTCGTAGTTGAGGTCTAGATCGCCCCACTCCGTGTAGCCCGGGATCGCCTTGCCAACCATCTGGTCGATGGTTTCGAAGTTGTGGCTGCGCATGTATTCGTCCAGCCCCTCGATCATGTCTTCGACGATGCGATAGCCCTTGAGCATGACTTCCGTGCAGACCTGCACGCTCGTGCTGCCGAGCAGGATGAACTCCACGGCGTCTCGCCAGTTAGTCACGCCACCGATGCCGCTGATGGGCAGTCCGAATTCTTTGCAGCGCGCAAGCTGCGCAACCATATGCAGCGCAATGGGGCGCACGGCTGCGCCGCAGTAGCCGCCGTTGGTGCTTTGATCGGCGACGCGCGGATTCGGCACGAAGCGGTCGATGTCGACTCCAATGATGCTCTTGATTGTGTTGATTAGCGACACGCCGTCCGCTCCGCCGCGTCGAGCCGCGAGCCCGTGGGGCAGAATGTCACCGACGTTCGGTGTGAGCTTGACCAGGACGGGCACCGAAGAATACTCCTTGGCCCAGCTGGTGATGCGCTCGTTGACTGTCGGCTCCTGGCCTACGGCAGAACCCATGCCGCGCTCACACATTCCGTGTGGACAGCCGAAGTTCAGTTCTAGTCCGTCAGCGCCGGCGTCGATGCTTCGCTTGATGATGTCCCGCCACTCTTCTTTGGTTTCCACCATCAGCGATACGACCACGGCGTGCTTGGGATACTTCTTCTTGGTGTCGTAAATCTCCTTGAAGTTGGTCTCCAGCGGGCGGTCCGTGATGAGTTCGATGTTGTTGAACCCGATGGCGTTCTTGCCGCCATAGTTGACGGCGCCGAAGCGGCTCGACACGTTCTGGATCGGCTGCCCCAAAGTCTTCCAAACGGCTCCGCCCCAACCGTGGTCGAAGGCACGCTGCACCTGTGCGCCAGAGTTGGCGGGCGGCGCGGACGCCAGCCAGAACGGGTTGGGCGACCGGATCCCAGCGCAATTAATCGAGATATCAGGCATTTTTGCCTCCCATTAGATACGCGTGCATGGCGCGTGCGGCGGCCTTGCCTTCCGCAGCGGCGTTGACGACTTCTTTGCCGCCGTTGGCGCAGTCGCCCCCAGCGAACAGTCCTTTGTGTCCAGTCGCGCCGTCTGCGTCGACGATGATCCGGCCGCGTTCGATCTTCACACCACTCAGGTCGGCGAGGAGCTCCCCGAGCTTGCTCTGACCGATGGCTACCAGCACGAGCTGTGCTTCGATGCTAAATTCAGTCCCTGCTATGGGCTTCTTTTGCTCGTCCAGACGCACACAACGAACGCGCTGAACTTTCCCAGCGCCTTCAAACGCCACCGGCAGCGCGTGCCACACGGCGCTGCAGCCCTCAACCTTCGCGGCAGCCCATTCGTGTCTATAGCCGGACATCTTCTCTTCGGTGCCGCGATACACCATGATGGCTTGCGGGATCCCCAAGCCTTTGGCTTCGCGTACTGCGTCAATGGCGGTGTTTCCACCTCCGACAACGACTGCCGTCTGGACTCCCTTCAGCGGCGCTTCGCCGAGCTTGAACTGCTCTATGAAGTCCACTGCGCCGTAGACCCCTGGTAGATCGGCTCCGGGCACGTCCATGCTGGTATCGGGGCCGAGTCCCAAGCCAATGAATATGGCGTCGTGGCGCTTCTCTAGGTCTGCGACGCTCAGGTCTTTGCCGAGCTCCACACCGGTCTTGACCTCGACGCCGCCGATCCCGAGCACCCACTCGACCTCTTCGACTGAGCGATCTGCTTGCATCTTATAGGGCGCGACCCCGGTGGTGTTCAAACCGCCCAAAACGCTGCGTTTTTCGTAAATCGTGCAGGCGTGGCCCAGGCGGCGCAGTTCGTGGGCCGCGGCGAGGCTCGCCGGTCCTCCTCCCACCAGCCCCACGCTTTTGCCCGTGTCCTTGCCCGCTTCGAAAAAGCGCTGTTTTTGCTCGAACGCCAGGTCCGTTGCGTATCGTTGCAGCTTGCCGATTTGGATTGGGGGTACTCCCATCGCGTTGTAGACGCAGTCTCCCACGCAAAGCACCTCCACGGGGCACACCCGAGCGCAGCTCATGCCTAGGATGTTCGACTCGAAGATGGTGCGGGCGGAACCTTTCACATTCCCCGTAGCGATCTTGCGGATGAACTCCGGGATGTTGATCGCGGTTGGACATTTGGCAATGCAGGGTGCGTCGGAACAATACAGACAGCGGTTGGCCTCCACTTCTGCTTGACTCTGCGTATACGCTCCCTTGAAGTCTTCGAAGACAGACTCCCCGCGAGCAACTGGCACTTTCTTCAGCATGATGGTCTCCAACGAGCCGCGCGCGATCCGCGCCGCTCAACAAATCGGTCAGCCACTGATCTTGCCCCAAGGCAGACCACCTGGGGCCGGTGACGAAAACAGGTACAGCGAGACGGTCATCGCCTCCAAGCGGGCGCGCAAGCAGTTCTTGCACGCAAAGGGCGCTTCGCCGCTTAGCGCAACGGACGCCGTTGCATCCGCTTCAGAGCCACATAAGTCGCAGGCTGCCGTCACGGAATCGTCTTCGGCGGGCACTCCACCGATAACGACCCCGCGGCCTCGAACGCGCACAATCACTTCGCTTGCCATGCCGCCTCCTCGAAATTCGAGCCTACACTCATATCATTTGCTGGTGGGGCGTGGCGCTGTGGGGCGCCGGCGCGCTAAGCTGGGTGCAGAACTTGGAGGCGGACGGAATGAACAAAAGCTTGATTTTGGGTTCCCTGGCGATGTTGGCGCTCGCAAGCGCGTGTAGCAGTGATGATGATTCTAGCGGGAGCGGCGGCACCGCAGGCAGTGCGACGGGCGGCAGCGCGGGGTCCGCGCCTGGCCGCACCCCGCGCACCGCGGCGGGCGGCACCGCGGGCTCCCCGACG
>CALMUT010000372.1 GCA_937872925.1 uncultured Myxococcales bacterium
AGCGAGTGGCAGCGCGGGGGCGAGTGGCGACGCAGGCGCCAGCGGGTCGGCCGGCGCTGGCGGCGGGGGAACGGGCGGCGCGGGAACGGGCGGAACGGGAACGGGCGGCGCAGGAACGGGCGGAACGGGAACGGGCGGCGCGACCAATCAATGCAAGGACGTCAACGATTGCCCCAAACCGAAGTGCGAGGGCGTCGGCGTATGCAAGCAGACGACGTACGCCTGCACGGGCAAGCAATGCCAGGCAACCACCGTTCAGATGCCGAATTCGTCCTGCAACACCACGACGGGTAAATGCGGGCCCCTCGCCGTGGGCTGCAAGGTGGACTGCGATTGCAGCCAGGGCCTGATGTGCGTTGGCGGTCCAGCCGGCGGCACCTGCATCGCCGGCACCAAAGCCGTGTACTGCTGCACCAAGGCGGGTTGCCCCACGGGTCAGGCTTGCACCACCAAGGACGGCGGCAAAGGGATCTGCCCCTAGCGCGTGCGTTCTGTCAGCTGAGCATTTCGGGGCCGATTCAAAAGCCAAGAGCGAGCGCCGCGGCCAGGGTGCGCTCGCCGAGAAAACTCGCGTCCACGGTGAGGTCCAGGCGCTCCTGCAAATTCACGACGACGCCAGCGCCAACAGCGTAGTGGTGCCGATCCGATCCCGTACGTTTTTTCCCGTCGAGCTCCCAGCCAACGGGACCTGCAAAACCACGAGCCGCAACGAAGAGGCTGACGGTCTCGCCGAGGGTCGTACCCAAGAGCACACCCAAGCGCAGGTCTGATGCGGAAAGCGGGACGGACTCAGCGTCCGGCACTTCTTCTTCAGTGGATGCGAAGCTCATTCCGTAACCAAGGGTTGCTGTCGCAAACACCGCATCGCCCGGCTCGCCGACGAAGCGGTACGCGCCGGACACCGAAAACAGAAATCCTGGGTTCACGTCAAAGCGCCTGCCCTGCCCCTCAAGCTGGCCGTCCAAGATCCCGCCCAGGGTGAGCTGCGCCGATAGCCGGGGTCCGAACCGTCTCGCAATGAAAGCCGCGGCCACGTGTTGCTCCAGATCGACGTTGTCTTCGCCGTCGAAGCGCAACGCTGCCTCCGAAAGTGCATAGCTGGCCCCGACGCGATACAGGCGCGTGGCGCTCTCTTTTCCGTCGCAGCCCGTCTGACCGACGGGCGGTGCCAGTCCTCAGGCGCGAGCGGGGTGCGCGTAGGCAACCGCTGAAAGCAGCGCTCCGAAAAGCCAGGCCGCGCGCACCGTGGGGGTCGTCATACGGGTCGCAGCGAAGCAAAGTCCACCCGCTGTGTCGAGCAGGAAGCCGTACGAACGTTCGATCGGGAGCGCCGAGCAGCGGCCACTCACTCGGCGATCCGGACAAGATCTTCATAGCTGGCACGTTTGGCACACCCATCAGTTGATACAAATCGCTGGAATACTTGATCTTTGTCACTGGCACCGCAGTTGCTACAAGGAGTCGCTGGTGCCTCCGGGCGGCCCGGCCCCGTTGGGCCCCGCCCGGCGCGCGGCCCCCCGGAGGGAAAGGCCCCCGCGCCCCCTGCCGGTGGCGCCGGTGGCGCCACCGCCGAAGCGCAATCTGCCACTCGCGGAGGGCGTGCGTCCCATCGATGAGCAGTGGCGCCCGATCTACGCCGTGTGGGAGATCACGCTCGCTTGCGATCTGGCCTGTCGGCACTGCGGCTCGCGCGCTGGCCACGCACGCCCCGGTGAGTTGAGCACCGAGGAGTGCTTAGACATGGTGCGTCAGATGTCCGAAATGGACGTCAAGGAAGTCACCATCATCGGCGGCGAAGCCTACTTGCGCGACGACTGGGTCGACATCGTGCGGGAAATCCGTAAGCGGGGCATGCAGGCGACCATGACCACCGGCGGGCGCGGCATCACCAAAGAGCGTGCCCGGCAGGCGGCCGAAGCGGGCCTGCAGAGCGTCAGCGTGTCCGTAGACGGCACGGAGGAAATCCACGACCGCCTGCGCGGCGTCAAAGGGTCCTACCGTAGCGCCCTCGAGGCCCTCACGAATCTGCAAGAAGCTGGCGTGCGCGTGTCCGCGAATACGCAGATCAATCGCTTGAGCATCCCGCACATGCGGCACGTGCTCGAGACCATCGCCGCCCACAACACACACAGCTGGCAGATACAGTTGACGGTTGCCATGGGGCGCGCGGCCGATGAGCCGGACGTATTGCTGCAGCCCTACGACCTGCTCGATCTGTTCCCGATGCTGGCCGACCTCAAGAAGCGCTGCGACGAGCTCAATGTGCGCATGTGGCCGGGCAACAACATCGGCTACTTCGGCCCCTACGAAAGTGTCCTGCGCGGCACCATGCCGCGCGGTCACATGGCCAGCTGCGGAGCGGGGCGCTCCACGCTGGGCATCGAGGCCGACGGCTCGATCAAGGGCTGCCCGTCGCTTCCTACCAACGCTTGGACGGGTGGCAACATCCGCGATGCCTCCCTCAAAGACATCTGGGAACGCACGGAGCCACTACGCTACACCCGGGATCGCACGGTCAAGGATCTGTGGGGCTACTGCGGCACTTGCTACTACGCCGATGTTTGTCGCGCAGGCTGCACCTGGACGGGGTTCACGCTGTTCGGCAAAGCCGGCAACAACCCGTATTGCCATCACCGCGCATTGGAAATGAAGCGCGCCGGCAAGCGCGAACGCATCGTGCAGAAGTTCTCGGCTCCCGGAGAGCCGTTCGATCACGGTGGATTCGAGCTCATCGAAGAAGACGACCCAGACAAGGACGCACCATGAACCTGACGCCCTGCAACGAATGCCGGCGACACATGGATGCCTTGGAAGCGAGCTGCCCCTTCTGCGGCGGCACTCCAAGCCGGGCGGCAACCGTCCCACTCCCACGGCGACGCATGAGTCGCGCCGCGATTGTTGCGTTCGGTGCAAGTGTTGCGGGAAGTTTCGGAGGCGCGGCTTGTAGCTCAGACGACGGCGGCGGAGGCGGCAACGGGGGCGCGACCGGCGGCACCGCGGGCGCCAGCGGAAATGGCGGGGCAGCAGCTTCCGGGGGCGCGATCTATGGGACTCCACCCTTCGACAGCGGCCTTGACGGCACCGCGAGCGGTGGCGCGCCCGCAGACGCTGCTCCCGACGGCGCCGCCGGCCAAGGCGGAAGCGCTGGCCAAGGCGGAAGCGCCGGTAGCGCGGGCACCGCCGGGTTCGCCGGCGGCCTGCTGTACGGCGCGCCGCCGCCCAATGACGCCCAGTGACCGCACCCTCCAACGAACCGAAGCACCAGCCACCTGAGGAAACCAAGATGAACGAACTCGCTCCCTGCTCCGCATGTAATCGTCACGGCCGCATCAGCGAAGGCGCCTGCCCATTCTGCGGTGCTGCGCTCAGTCGCGTCGCCGCACCCCCGCTTCCCAACCGACGCATGAGCCGCGCGGCATTGGTCGCATTCGGAGCCACCGTCGCGACGGGCATGGTTGCAACGGGTTGTGGTTCCGATGACGACGGCGGTGGCAGCGGCGGCAGCGGCACTGGCGCCACGTCCGGCAGCGGCGGGGGCGGTACCGGTGGCGCTGCGACCGGTGGTCAAGGTGGCACCGCGGGCACCGCGGGCACGGCGGGCAACGCAGGTGGCGGCGGCATCGGCGCTGCGGGGCCGTTGTACGGGCTGCCGCCACCAGACGGGGGCGCGGGCACTGCAGGCGCCGCGGGCAATGGCGCGCTGTACGGCTCTCCGCCGGCGGACGGCGGCTGACTTTCACAGACTTCAACCGACAACAAGACTTAGCGACAGGATGAACCAATGAACGATCTGATCCCGTGGTCCGAATGAAACCGCCACGCACGCGCCAGCGACGGCGCGTGTCCGTTTTGCGGCGCGACGCTCAGCGCGCCCGACGCTATCGTGCTGCCGGACCGGCGCATGAGCCGCGCCGCCATCGTTGCCTTCGGCGCAACGCTGGCGACTGGTCTGGCAACGACCGGGTGCGGCTCTGACGACGGCGGCGGCGGCAGTGGCGGCAACGGCACTGGCGCCACCTCAGGTACCGGCGGCGGCGGCACCGGAGGCGGCAGCGCGGGTTCCGCCGGCAACGCTGGTTCTGGCGGCACCGCGGGCACCGCGGGCACGGCCGGCCAAGGCGGCTTCGGTGGGATCGCACCGGCGTACGGTCTTCCGGCGGACGCAGGTCCCGGCGGCGCCGGGGGCAGCAGCGGATTCGCCGCTGCCTACGGACTTCCTCCCGACGCTGGCAACTGAGTTTTTCAAGGAGACACCGAGATGGCCCTGACCCCATGCAACGAATGCCAACGACACGTCCGAGACGACGAACCAAGTTGCCCGTTTTGTGGTGGGGAACTGAGTCAAGCTCCGCAGGTCCCCATCCCGGCGCGTCGCATGAGTCGCGCCGCGTTGGTGGCCTTCGGAGCAACAGCGCTGGCCTCGGTGACCGCAGCCGGTTGCAGTAGCTCCGGTACAGGCCGCGGCACGGGCGGCGGGGGCGGCTCAGGCAACGTCGCGGGCTTTGCGCCGGCCTACGGCGTGCCCGGCGGCTTCGGCGGAATGGGCGGGAGCGCCGGCAGCGCTGGTTCGGCCGGCAGCGCTGGTTCCGCAGGCAACGCGGGCGCCGGCGGCAACACGACCGACGGAGGCGGAGGCACCGCAGGCGCAGCGCCACCCTACGGCATCCCGCCGGATGACGGCGGCACCGAACCGTAGCGTGAGGAGGAACGGAAGATGAGCTTTTTAGTCCCGTGCATCGAGTGTGGGCGCCACGTTTGGGAACACGAAGACGCCTGTGTGTTCTGTGGAGGTGCCTTATCGGCGCAGCGCCGCATAGAAATGCCCGCAGGACGGTTCAGCCGATCCGCGCTGCGAAAGCTCGGTTTCGTCGCAGCGGGGCTCGGCGCGATCGCATGCGGCAGCAACAACGACTCGAACCTGGCCGCCGCCTACGGCGTGCCACCGCAAGACTCAGGCACGCAAGATGCGAGCGATGCCGGCAGTGACGCCGCGGGCGGCGCCGCAGGCAATGCAGGTGCGGGTGGTACCGCGGGCAGCGCAGGTGCCGCGGGTAGCGCAGGTGCCGCAGGTGCCGCAGGCGCGGGTGGCACCGCGGGTGCTGGCGGAACGGCCGGCGCTGCTGGCAACCAGGCACTGTACGGCGGCCCACCCGACAGTGGGCCCTAGCGCGGCGTTCGACGACGCATAGACGCCCAGGGCGCCAGCGTCCGGTGATGCAGTCGCGCGCCGAGCACGTACCGCGGATTTGATTAGCTCGCTGATCCGGCGGGCACTGCGATCCGTCATGTGCGCTTCGCGAGCGCCCGCCGGCTCACGTCGCTGCAACGTCAGGAAACTCCAGATGAAAACGAAGGTTGCGCAGATTCTGCTCAACCTAGGCGCGACCGGTTGATCCCATCTTGACTGGCGCTACCGCTGTGCTGCGCGCAAACTGGAATGCGCAAACGACCTGTTACCTATTGAATTGGTGCGCGATTCAAGTTGCCGAGCGAGCAGGAAGGCGCATGGGGCGAGACGCCGAGCCACACGAAATGACGAAGCGACGGTTTGCCGTCGGCGCCGCGGCGGCAATCTGCTTGGCGACGGTGGGCGTCGGTTGCGGGGAGAGCACGCCCGACGCTCACGCGACCGACGCCGGAGCCGAGGCGGGCGAAGCGGGTCCCGTCGACCCGAACTGCCAGGACGGCATGCAGCTGAAGGAGCGGCCCAAGGGAGCCTGTGTCGCCGGGGCTTCCTGTGCAGTGCTCGTAGAACCCCAAATCTGCGCAGACGGAAAGTGGCCGCCAGGCGCCAGCCCGCGGCAGTGGTTTTGCGAGTGCATCGCCGGCGCGTGGGAGTGCACCAATAACGGCGCTGGCGGGATTCATGTGTGCGAAGCCGGAGCGCCGGCGGACGCAAACAGCGACGCGGCAGACGGGGACTCCGACGCGGACGCCTCCGGCGGCCCGCTGGACGCGGGCGGCGACGGATAAGGCATCGGTTGGGCACGTGCGGCCGATGGTGCCGCAGGTGTGGTCTGCGTAGAAGTGGTCGGCATGGCCTTCCACTTCTGGACTCCGTCGTCCCCGCGCTCGCGGCATACTTGGCGGCACAGGAGCGGCAGGGGCGCCAACGCGAGCCGTCCGCGCCGGAGCGGACACCACCGGGGCGACGCCGCTCTAGTTCACGCTCAGGGTCGCCCGCAACGGCGCGGCAATCATCGGTTGGGGTTGCGCGCGCGTTCGCGTTCCCCGCGTGGCGCAGCAATCATCCGGTGGGATCTCGCGTCTGTGCGCGTGCTCGCGCCATATGCTGTTGGCCGAAGACTCGTTCGGCGGCCAATGTGTTGTGGGCTTTGCAGCGAAGGCTGAGGTTTTCTGGCGTGGATGGGCCGCCGCGGCCGAAGGGGATTTCATGGTGGAACTCGAGGCCGCCGGTTTCGCGGCAGCGCTGGCCGCGAGGGTCGACGTAGGCGCAGCGACCGGCGTCGCGGTCCCAGACCTGCGCACGCACACGCGCAGGGATGTAGCGGGAGGCATTGCGCGACGCAGCACGCGTGGTGGTGACGCGCTGGCGCGGATCATCTTTGTCCGCGCTCGCCCCGCGCCGGTGCGGATCATCTTGGTCCGCGCTCGCCCCGCGCTGGCGCGGATCATCTTTGTCCGCGCTCGCCCCGCGCTGGCGTCGCTGGCGCGGATCATCTTTGTCCGCGCTCGCCCCGCGCCGGTGCGGATAGTCTTTGTCCGCGCTCGCACGGCGCGCCGCATTCCTGCGCTGGCGCGCATCTTCGCTTTCGCCCGCGGCTTGCGCACCGCGCCGGCGCGCCGGCGCGGCGACTTGGTCTTCGGCGGAGTCTGTTGCGCGCCGCGTTTGCGCTTCGTCAGATCATCGACCAGGAGACGCAGGGCGCGCAGGTGTACGGAGTCCAGAGCGCGATCCGAGGAGCCCGGACCGAGCAGGTCTTGGGCTTGCTGCAATAGCTGCACGTATTCCTCGCTGGCGGTGAACTGCACGTGGTAGCGCTGCGGAGCGGAGAGCAGGGGCGACGTGGCGGCACCAGCGGCCGGCACGTGATCCTCGGCGCGCGTTTCGTTTGCTGCGCTCTCGCGGGTCTTGGCGTTTGGTGGCTCTCCGCAGGCCCTGGCGTTCACCGCTGCGGCGGGGCTGTCGTTGGCGATCCAGTCCCGTGGACGGTCGCCGGGACGCAGGTGGCGCACGGGCACCAAGGAGGCGGCCATCTGCGGCCAGCTGGGCGCTTGCAGCGGGGTGGAAGACGGGCATGCTCCGTTGGTCACGGGCGGCGTTGGGCCGAGAGGCTCTCTAAGCGCCGCGCTGGCGCGCGTTCGAGGCCAGAAACGCTTCGCGTGGCGATTCTTTCGCGAAGACGCGGGAGGAAGTGCGTGGCGTGCGGCGATGGCCTTTCGTGAGCGCGGCTGTGACTTCGCAGCGTGGGTCCGTGAAATCAACGCCGAACTGCATCTGTGTGTCGAATTCGTGTGAGCTGAGTTGTGCGTGGCGTCGGAGGCAACGTGCGACTGTGCAACGAAAGGTAGTTCCTGAGTACGTCTTCCACCACCACGGATCGCCGCCGCCACCACGATCACTGCCGCCGCCACCGATCACCGCGACCACCACCCGCCACCGCCACCGTCACCCGACGCCGCCACCGACAACCGTCACCCGCCACTGCCGCCGCCACCGTCCACCGCCACCGTCCATTCAGAAGTCGCACCCGCAACTTCTGCGCAGTTCCGCCACCTCAGACGCCTTGGTTGCGTATCCCGCGCCCCAAGAACCCGAAAAACCGCACCACGGCACGCATCCTGCTGCGCTAGCGGTCATGTCTCCCTACTCAAGTGTCTTGAGTGTCGCCGCGTTGCTGCTCGTCAGTTGCGGCCCGACCGTGATGCCACCACCGGCCGCACCCGCGCCGCCAGCAGCCGCGCAAGCGCCGGCAACCCTCGACGGCGAAATCCTAGGCGTCGACAAGCAGAGTCCCGACGCGCATTTGGCGCAAAGTGTCGTGCTGCGGGTGCGTACCGAGTCCGGGCAAGTCGACGTGTTGCTCGCGCCCGCTTGGGTCCTGGACGAAAAGGGGCTGAGCTTCGCACCGAAAGAGCGCGTTCAGATCAAAGGCAAACAACGCGTCGAATCCGGTCAAAGCGTCTTCGAAGTCCAGACTCTCAAGCGCGGCGAAGACGTGATCGAACTGCGTGACGACGCCGGCAAGCCGCTCTGGCCGACCCGCTGATCGGCGCGTAGGCCCGCCGCTGCCGTCGTACCGACGCAACGCCAACGAGCAAGCGCGCACTCCCAGGTCAGGTGATCGTGGCCTGAGACTGGGGCGGGATGCTTACCGGAGGCGGCTCGGGCTCGAAGGTGAGCACCACGCGATACACGCCGCTTTCCAACTCCGTGTGCACCACCAGGCCGCTGCGATGGAACACGCCTAGCATGTCGCGATTGGAGCGCAGGACATCCGCGGTGAAACCGCGAACGCCGCGGGCCTTGGCGATCTCCGCCGTGCGCTGCATGAGCAGGGTGCCGATGCCCTTGCCCTGCCAGTCGTCGCGCACCACGAACGCAATGTCTGCGAGGCCCGTTGCTGGGTCCACGTCGTAGCGACAGATGCCGACGAGTTCAGCGCTCGGGTCCGTCCCCGCCTGCACCACAAGTGCCATGTTGCGGTCGAGATCCAAATCGACGAGCTCGCGGATCTCTTCATTGGGATGCGCTCGCTTGTGCTGCAGGAAACGCAGATAGGTGCTCTCGTCGCTCAGGCGATAGAAGAGATCTTGCAGGGGCTCCTCGTCCGTGGCGCGCGCTGGGCGGATCATGATGGTGCGCCCGTCGACCTCCAAGGTACGCTCTTCTTGCCAGGCGTAGATCGCCTTGGGCACGTTTTGCTCGGGGAACACGTAGTGGCGTTCTTTGGCGCGGCCCAGAAGTTCGCCGCGAAAGTCCGGGTGAGCGATTTCCGTCAATGCCGTAGCGCGCTGCCGGATGTTCTTGCCCCAGAGATCAGCCACGCCGTATTCCGTAACGACGAAGCGCACATCGCCACGGCTTGTCACGACGCCAGCGCCTTCGTCCAGAGTCGCCACGATACGACTCATGCTGCCTTCTTTCGCCGTCGAAGGCAGCGCGATGATCGGTTTGCCCCCACGGCTTCGCGCGGCGCCGCGAATGAAGTCGACTTGGCCACCGATCCCGGAAAAGAACCGCCCACGGATGCTGTCCGCAGCGACTTGACCCGTCAGATCGACCTGCAGCGCAGAGTTGATGGCAATCATGGAATCGTTTTGGGCAATCACGAACGGGTCGTTCGTGAAGTCGCTGGGACGCATTTCTACGGCCGGGTTGTCGTCCATCCAGTCGTAAAGACGACGTGTTCCCATAGCGAAGCTGGTCACTAGCTCCCCCGGCAGCGGAGTCTTCTTGCGCCCTGTGACAGCCCCCGCCTCCACCAGGTCAATCACGCTATCGCTGAGCATCTCCGTATGGACGCCAAGGTCCGAGCGCCCCTTCAGTTGCTCGATCACTGCGTGGGGGATCCGGCCGATCCCAGTCTGCAAGGTCGCGCCGTCGGGGATCAGCGTTGCGACATTGCGGCCGATTTCCCGACACACGTCATCCAGAGCTTCCACCTGAAGCTCAGGCAGTGCGGCGTCGACAGGGACGACCGCGTCGATGCGACTCAGATGCAAGAACGAGTTGCCCAACGTGCGTGGCATGCGCGGATTGATTTCCGCGATGATAAAATCCGCGGCGTCCACCGCGGCGCGCACGATGTCCACGGAAACACCCAAGCTCACATAGCCATGAGCATCCGGCGGCGAGACTTGAATCAAGACACCGTCGATGTGCACTCGGCGAGAGCGGATCAGCTCGGGGATCTCCGACAAGAACACCGGCATGAAGTCAGCGCGCCCCTCTTGCACGGCTTGGCGCACGTTCGCACCAATGAAGAACGCAACATGTCGGAAGCGGCGCTCCAGCCCCGGAGCAACGTAAGGCGCCGGCCCGAGCGTCAGCAGATGCACGATCTCGTTGTCGGCGAGGTGATCTCCGTGGTCGACCAGCGCTTGCACAAGAGTGGCAGGTTCGGCAGCGCCGGAGCCAACCAATATGCGCCGGCCGCGGGGGATCATGCGCACGGCGTCCCGGGCAGAGCGGATCTTGTCGGTGTATTGTTGTGTTGGGTCCTTCACTCGGCGGTGACTAGCAAAGCCCCTAGGCTTGCGCAAACCGATCGGTGGCAAGTATCAGTTCGTGAGTGATGCCTGGCTCCAAAGCGGAGTGGCCGGCGTCCGGGACCACCTTGAGAGTCGCCTCGGGCCATGCCCGGTGCAGATCCCAGGCGCTGGTCATGGGACAGACCACGTCGTAGCGCCCCTGCACGATGACCGCCGGGATGTGACGGATCTTGTCGACGTCCCGCAGCAACTGGTCCTCATGCTCAAAGAAGCCACCGTTCATGAAGTAGTGGCATTCGATACGGGCAAACGCGATACTGAAATCATCGGCCGCGGAATGCGCGATATGGCTTTCATCCACGTGCAAGAAACTCGTGCTGCCCTCCCACACGCTCCAGGCCCTCGCGGCAGCCTGACGCACCTTCGGGTCGCTATGGGTCAGACGGGCGTGATAGGCGGACATCAAGTCACCACGCTCTGCTTCTGGGATCGGTCGCAGGTATTCCTCCCAGGCGTCTGGGAACAGCTGGCTCGCACCATGCTGGTAGAACCACGACAGCTCGGACTTACGCAGCATGAAGATCCCCCGCAGCACGAGTTCGCTGACACAGCTCGGGTGTTTCTGTGCGTACGCCAGCGCGAGGGTGCTGCCCCAAGAGCCTCCGAAGACGAGGAACTTTTCGATCCCCAAGTGCTGTCGCAGTCTTTCGATGTCATCGATCAAGTGCCAGGTGGTGTTGGCCTCTAGGGACGCGTGGGGCGTGCTCTTGCCGGATCCACGTTGATCAAAAAGCACGACGCGGTAGCGCTGCGGGTCAAAGAAGCGTCGGTAACGCGCGTCAAGTCCGCCGCCGGGCCCACCGTGCAGAAACAAGGCAGGCTTGCCCGCAGGGTTACCGCACTCTTCGAAATACACCTCGTGACCGTCGCCCACGGGCAGCATTCCGCTGTTGTAGGGCTCAACTTCGGGGAACAGGCTGCGTCGCTCATTGCTCATGCTTTTACGCTTGCAGAACCGCGTGCGGCTGTCGATAGCGTGGCCTGGCTGCTCGACGACGGGGGCGATCGCGTGCTACGCCGCACGGCCTCATGAACGACCATGGTGGAAACGGCAGCTCCGACCCCAGCGACCTAACCGTGGCTGTGCGCACGGCTCGGCGCGGATTTCGACGGGATGTGGAGCTACTCGTGAAGCTGCTCGATCAAGGACGCGTCTACGTGCCATTGGCCAAGGCCATGGAGGGCGTCACCCCGGGAGAAGACGTCGAAGCCACAGACGGCATGGAGATCTCGCCGCATATGCTCGTGGACGAGGACGGCAACGTCTACGCCACACTGTTCACCAAGCCGGAGTTTTTGGAGCGCCTGGTCGAGGAGCTGGAATGGACTACTGACGACGGCCCGTTGGAGTTCGCGGCGATTCCGGCGCGCGCGGCCCTTGAGATGGCAGGGGGTGTGGTCGACGAGGAGGAGGTCGTTGCGTTGGTGATCAATCCCATGCACGAGTCCGAGCTGATGCTGCGCAAGGACGAACTCCGCAACATCGCGGCCGGCAAAGCCATCCCTCTGGTTGGCTACGTGAACGAGATACCCGAGCAAGACTTTGAAGAAACGCTGCAAGCGGAGCGCGAGCTGCCGGAGGAACTGCAGAACGCCGTGAAGAACTGTCTCGACGGGCTAGATGGCGTGCTGGGCTACGAGCTAGTCTCAACCTTCAACGCCGAGCGCGATATGGAACCCCACCCCACATTGAAAGTTCAGACCAGCCGCCCGGCTGAAGAACTGAGCGAGCTCGCACACCTCATCGTGGACAGCGTCAAAGACCATGTGCCCGCACCGGGCTACATCGACGTGTTGTTTGAACGCACCGATCTGCAATGACGGACCCTCGTCCGGACTTGGCGGAAGCGGGGCGCGACAAACTCAGCCCGATGGAGCGTGCGCAGATCCGGTGGATCGGCGGGACCTTCGAGCCGGGGCGTCGAGATCGCGTGATTCGGGCCTGCCAAAGACTCGTCGGCTCGAGCTGGATCCACCACTGCACGAAGCACTTGCGACATATGCACGGGCTCGAACGCTTGCCGGAATTCGACCCCGGAAAGAGCTACATCGTTGTCTCCAATCACCGCAGCTTCTTCGACCTGTACGTCATCACCGGCGACTTGGTGCACCGCGGTTTGAAGCACCGCATCGTGTTTCCAGTGCGCTCGGACTTCTTTTACGACCGCGCGCTGGGTTTCTTCGTGAACGGCGTCATGAGCTTTTTCGCCATGTACCCGCCGGTGTTTCGTGATCGCAAGCGCGCGACCTTGAACCTGATCGGTCTGGACGAACTTGCGTGGCTACTGCGGCGCGGCGGCGTTGTGGTTGGACTGCACCCCGAGGGCACGCGCAACCTCGGAGACGACCCGTACAGTTTTCTGCCCGCACAAAGCGGCGTCGGACGCCTGATTCACAAGAGCCGGGCGACGGTAATTCCGGTCTTCATCAACGGCCTGGTCAACGATCTCAAGAAGCAAGTCTGGGGCAACTTCGACGGTTCGGGCCGCCCCATTCACGTGGTCTTCGGCGAGCCAGTCGAGTTCGGCGATCTGCTGGACAAACCCGGCAGCCCTCGGACTTACAAAGCAGTGGCCGAACGCTGCATGCAAGTCGTTGGCGAATTAGGACAAGAAGAGAAGCGGCACCGCGCGGGTGGCGCAGCGGATGATTCCACCCACGCGGCGGCCGCTTCGAGGTCTGGCTGAGTTTCCCGAATGCATGGTTTTCTAAGCATAGAAAACGCGACATGGACTCATTCGGTCATAGACTCATTCGTCGTCGAAAAACATCGGCTCGCGGTGGGAGAGAAACTCCGTGATCGCGGCCAAGTCTTCAGGGGAGATTTGAACGAAGCGCAAACCCAGGCCTGGGGGCACGTTGCTGCGCTCGTTGTATTCGCGCACCCAGCGGACTTCGCCGCGCGCGCGTACGGGTTCTTCACGGTTTGGTAGGTTCAACGTGACGTCCATGAACTCGCCGCAGGGGCGCAGCATATGTGTCGCGATGAAGATGCCACCCACGCTCATGTTCTCGACGAAGCCCGCGTAGAAATTGTGTTCACTCTCGAAGGAAACGTCCATCTCCACCGCGTAGCGCGAAGCCTGCCGGCGATTGGGACCGTCAGCCGGCACCATGCTGGGTAGGCGCTGGATCTTTGCTTCCGGATGGTGGCTTGGTGTTTCTACTTCTTGTTGTTCCGCTGCTGCTGCTGCCATTTGCTGCTCCTTGCTTTTTGCTGCGCTGCCGCCACAGAAAGTGGAGCAACTTCGAATTCTCTGCCTGACTCCCCCGTGTCCGTCGCGCGCATAGCGACTCGCTCGCCCACCACGGGCGTCGCTACATGGCCCACGATCTGAGCGATCTCTCCCACAGACCCGCCGTATGCTCTGATGCTCGTTGGTACGTCGCTGCACTCGCCGACGCACTCTTCGTTCGCCAGCCCAAACTCCGAGACGACAATGCCTCCCTCGAAGTGAGAGGACACAGACGTGATGCGAAGCTGTGCTTCGAAAGCCAGCCCGACGCTCCTAATGGGCGCGTCCGCCAAACTGGGCAGCGCCAAGAGCAGCACGCCCCCCGCGAGTGCCGCCGAGGTGCCGACACGCTTGCGCCGGCGCGCCACCGCGAAGAAGCCGAACATGCCGAGCCCGAGAAGCACAAAACCCGTGCCGGAAGTGTTGCCCGGGGCGATCGCACAGCCCGCAGCCCCCGCGTCAGCGTCTTCACCCTCCGCGTCGTAAAGTGACAGCAACTGGTTCAAGTCCTCTGGGCTGGGAACGCGCTTTTTGACTTCACCGGGCTCCGTGTACGCATACATCGTCGCGTGCTCATGGTCGAAGTCCTCCCCCAGACCGAGGAAGTGACCGAGCTCGTGGGTCATGGTGTTCTGCAGATCGTAGGCGTTGGGCGCGTTCTTGTTCTGGGGCGCTTCGCCTTGAAGTTTGCGGAACTTGTGCTCACCATTGATAACAATGTCCGCGTCGAGCATCGCGCCGTTCTTCTTATTGTAGGTGCGCACAGTCACGGCGAGGGCACCCTTCGCCACGGGTGTACCCTGGGGCGCGAAGCGAATTGAGTTCTCGTTCTTGGCGCCCGGCGTGTAGCCAATGTCGCCAGCGTTGCCCGTCGTGAGCACGAGGTCCGGGATGCCTTGGGAAGCTGCCGCCCAGGCCATGCCGGCGGAAAGCGCCACAGGCGTGCCATGTAGGCCCGCCGCCTCCAGGGACGCGTCTACGACCACCTCGACACGTTGTTGTTGCCAGCGCACCGGTGCGGCATCCGCGCTACTGGCCACGCACAAGGTGGTCAGGGTACTGAGGAACAAAACGCTGCGACGGGTCACGATCTTGGTGAACGACCGCACCCGCCGCTGCTTGAGGGAAAACCCTCGAAGGGGCGCAATGACTAGCTAAAATGTGCGGTCATAGGCGTCGATGTAGGTGCCTACACCACCTCGAGCAGACCCGGCGGGTTCAGCTTGTCCGCGTGATCCAAACTGCTGGCATCGACGCGAAGGAGCCAGACCCGCGGCGCGAAACCGAGCAGTACGATCAGGGCGCTGAGTCCCAATACTGCGATGCGCTGTGGCTCGTCCAGCTGAGGCGCGGCGCGCTCAGCGCCCGACGGGCGCAGAGCCGTAACGAGGGCGCGCGCGATTGCCGCGAACCCAGCGCCAGCGCCCACAACCATTGCGCAGGCTACGAGCGGGACCACCCACGGCCGCAGCGGGATGCTCGCGATGAGGGTCTCGGAGAGGGCGATAAAACCCACGGTCGCGGGTGCACCGCAGGCGCCGGCGAGCCCGATCAGCGTGCCGGCGAGTAGCAATGGGTGTTGCGGCGGAGCCTCATTTCGTTCGCTGCCGCCCATGGCTCCGGAACCGCCAAGCACCAGAGCCACGGACAGCGCGCGTGTAACAATCAGTAGCAGCGCAGCCTGCACAGCTGCGCCGGTGAGCGCGCTCAGGGCAACCAGGGTCAGACTTGCCGCAATGCCGCCCAACGACAGAGCGAGGGGCGCGGGCTCTCTTTGAGCCCAGGCAGACAGTGCCGCCACGCCGGCGCCCAGCACACCGATGACCGCGAGCGTGGTCGACGACCAAAGCAGCCCCGCGGGCATGACGCCCACGAGCAGCCGAATCAGCAGGTAGCCGGCGGTCGCGCTGACAGCAGCAAGTAGAACGATCTGCACCGGTAGACTGCTGCGCCCCGCAATGGCGCGGGCGTAACCGCCCACTAGGGGCACGCCTAGTAGGGGCAGTAGTCCCAGCAACAACAGAGGCAGGCAAATCCGCGCGGGATGGCCCCCCGCCAAGAGCCCGTGGTCAACGACCTGAGACAATTCGATGAACGACGTCACTCGGCTCGCCTTGGTCCCGTCGAGTAACAGGCCCGAACTCGACATGGCGAGTAACCAGAGTGCGGCGACAGAAACCAGTGCGGCGCCCGCGGCGAAGGTGCCCGCCCGTCGAGCTTCTGGGGAGCGGGTGAGCATGAGGCAGGCGACGGCAAGCAGGAGTAATCCCGCACTCACCGTCGCTACGTCCTGGCCGACCACGCACAAGGCGAGTGCTGTTTGCACGAGAGACAGCGCGCCCCATATCAGTGAACGCTGCTCATTTCGGCCCAGAGCGGCTGCTGCCAGCACGAGCAGGGGCACGAGCACTGCAAAACTGATGGCGAGCCCGTCGAGGCCGTACGCGATCTCGATGCCCGCCCCGACAACGCGCCGCGACAGCCAATGGAAGCCCTGACCACCGTCGTAGCGGGTCAACGCGGGATCCATGCGCACAAAGCACGCAATCGAAAGGCCCAGTGCCGCAAGCGCTCCACCGCCCGCCAGCTTGCGCGCCGCGCCTGTCGGCAGCCGTGTACCACCAAGGAGCAGGCCAAGCGCAACAAGGAGCGGCACGAGAATCAACCCGAGGGGTGCGTGCTTCAGGGGGTCCCCACCGAGGCGATCTGTGTCGAACTGAAATCCCAGCGCGGTGGGCTCGGGAGAATTCGAGACGCTGGCCAGCACATGACCGTGGAAACGCCGCACGCGGGTGTCACGCTTGGGCGTGTAGCGCACTACACCTTCCAGCTTGGCGCCCGGGGCCAGGTTCGCGCTCATTGCGCCATCCTTGAACTGCACTTGCACTTCCCGAGGCACATAAGGCGCAAGCTCCCCGCCGCTGCGAACGCTGAGCGACACCGCCTCGAGGGGCTCCGACCCCACATTCTGCACGGTGAACCGCCCCAAATACTCCCCGCCTGCCCCCAACAACTCAACGGGCCCGTCGCCCGCGGGCGCGAGACGTAGTTCAGGCGCCGCGGCGGAAAGTCGCGCACACAGCGTCAACGCGAACAGGGCGAGCAGGGCGAGCGCGCGTCTCATGACTGCTTCTTTCGGGGCTTACGCGCCTTCACGCGCTTCTTGGACTCCACGGGCGGTCGCTCTGGCTCCGAGTCCACGCTGGCGTCTGATGATGCAGGACCTTCGCTGTCGACAGCCAGCGCCGGGAAGAACCAAGCACCCTCCATGCGAACGATGCTCGCGCCAAGTGAGGCAAGCACGGACCTCTGCCCGGAAGGCGTTTCCTTTTCAGCGAACAGCGCCCGAAGGGGTCGGGTCTTTTCAGTTTCCTTGAAGTCGGCGCGCGAGTAGCGCCGCTTTGCGAACAGGAATCCAAAGAACGCCGGCGCGAAGGCCACGGCACTCCACACCAACTGAACATCTCCAGACAACCGTTCCCCAGCTGCCTCTACGGCCGCAGGCCGGAAGAGCCCGGAGATGGCGCTCGCTGCCTCTCCGATGATGGGTCCCCCGACGGCGAGTATTCCGAGCAGGATCCCCGTCACGCTGAGACCAAGGCTCCAGCTGCCGCGTGCTGCAGAAGCGGGCGTGGGTTCCTCGGACTTGCTGGCGAGATAGGCGAAGCGCCAAATCGAGAATGAAAGAACGCCCAACGCGAGCGCCGTTAGGCCAGCGACCAACCACGCAGGAGCGGAACCCGCGGAGAAAGCAGCGCCGGCGCGGAGCAGCGCGTCTCGGGGGAAGAATGCACCAAGCAGCGGCACCGGCGCGCCAGCCGCGATCGCCGCCGCGGCGTAGGCAGCGCGACGGTCCACCGGTCTTTCCTGGCCACCAAGACTCCACGCACCCGTCGCGAACGCAAGAGCGCAAAGGCCCAGGTTGGTCACGACGGCGAAGAGCGCCGCACGAGCGCCGGCCCCCGCTGCCACTCCAACGAGGGTCGCGGCGAGGGCAGCCGCCGAGGCGTCAACCATGAGGGAACGCGCCCCCGTGGCAAAACTGGCTCGCAGCGCGAACAGCGCACACAACCCTGCGGCAGCCAGCGCAATCCAGGCCGCGGCACGCGCGTTCATCGCGAAGACGTAGTCGAACCGATGTAGAAACACGGCAACGGCCGTCGTTGACAGCACGCTGAGGCCTGCGGCGGAGGTCTCGTC
This sequence comes from uncultured Myxococcales bacterium, assembly GCA_937872925.1. Classification (GTDB taxonomy): domain Bacteria; phylum Myxococcota_A; class Polyangia; order Polyangiales; family Polyangiaceae; genus JACKEA01. The sequence continues at coordinate 17,673 of CALMUT010000372.1, forward strand.
CGCTTCCTCTTCGCGAGAGCCAGACAGCGCCGCACCGAGCACAGACGCGAATAGCAACATCGCAACCCAGGTGGTGGCATAGAGCCCGCCCAGACGGCGAGACGAAAGCCCGGCGCGATGCACGTACGCGCCGCTGGCGTCTTTTAAGCGCAGCTGGTCCGTGACGGCCTTTGCAGAAAGCGTGGGGCCAGTGCTGGCGATCACCGTTCGGGTCTCGGAATAGACCCGGATCTTCTCCGCTCGTGAATCGTAGCTTCCAGGGCCCGAACTCACTGTGAGATCGTGCAATGCGGCAGGGAAGCTCAGGTTTGCAAAGGGCGCGCGTGCCTCACGCTTGCACGGTCTCGATGGAAGCCCCACGCCACCGGGACGACCGTCAGCGTCAATTTCACAGACCTGCGCCGTGCCCACGTGCACTGCGGAGCCACCGCGCGACGTCATTTCGATCGTGCCGTTGGCGTCCCGGACCTGCGTGTGCTTCGCCGGCTTATTCGCGCCGGCGGGATCTTGTACCCCGACGATGCGTGCTCGGAAGTCCACGGTGAAATCCCCACCGGGCGCCCAAGAGCCGGCAAGGCCCCAAAAGACGACGCCGGACGCGGCCAGAGCGGCGACCTCCAACACCCGAGCGGGCACAAAGCCAGCTCTCAGGGCGCCTCGCCCCTGACGCGAGAACAACACGGCTAGCGCCAAGGCCGAGTGTGTGAGTGCAAATCCGGTGACGGCCATCACCACGTCGTCGGAAAGTATCCCGAGCGCCGCGGCGCCGAGGGCGCCGAGCCCCGCACCGAGAACGCGTAGGTCGGCGTTTTCGCGGTGCAAGATGACGAAAACCAGTCCCATCAACGTCACAGCGCATAAAGCGGCGCCGGACACGACGTCCAACAACAACGTCAGTTCGATGTTCAGCGAGGCGATGCGCACGAGCGTCCACAAGTGGCAAAGAAGCAACGCCGGTTTCTCCTCGATGAGGAGCAAGCGACCGCATGCGTACACCGCGACACCCAGGGCGATCGCAGCACTCACTAGTGCCGCGGTGCGCGCCAGGGCTTCCGCGGACTTGCGCGCTTCGCCATCGGACAAGACCGCCCGTAAACACGCCAACATGCCGAGCCAAGGCGCCACAACAACGGCCCACAGGGTGAAGTCCAACTCCACGTGGTCGAGGGCTCCAACCAGCTCAAACATGCGAAAGGCTCATGCGGCGCGGACGGTAGCGCGGCCAGGACAGCGCCTTCAAGTCCTGCCGTGATAGACTCGAAGAGAACTTGGGGCAACACATGCAAACGACACTTCGAGCGGGGTTTCTGGTGTTCGCCGCGTGCGCGTCGAGCGCCTGCGGGTCAGACGACAGCGGCAGTGGCGGCACCGGCGGAAGCAGCGCCGCCTCTTCCGGAGGCAACAGCGGCGCGGCGGGCGCGGCGACTGGGGGCAGCGCGGGTTCCAACACGGGCGGCAACGCGGGTTCCGCCGCGGGCGGCAGCGGTGGCACGGGCGCGTCAAGCACCGGCGGCGCAGGTGGCAGCGGCGGCACGCCGGGCGCGTGTGGCGAAATCACGACCTTCGAAAGCGGAAAGACGCCCAATCAGGAAGTGCACGTCAGCCCCAGCGGCAACGACTCAGCCAGTGGCGCGGCCGGCAGCCCCGTCAAGACTCTGGCCAAGGCCGCACAGCTTGCAACCCCGGGCACGGCGATCCGCGTTCACGCGGGCACCTACCCGGGCGGAGAGTTCGTCTCCGGTCTTGCCGGCACCGCCGCAGCGCCCATTTGGCTCGGCGGCGCGCCCGGCGAAGCGCGGCCAGTGTTCGACGGCGGATCGCAGGCGATGCAGCTTTCCAAAGTGCGCTACCTGATCGTGCACGACATGGAGGTCAAGAACTCGTCAGCGAACGGGATCAACTGCGACGACGGGGGAGAGTATGCGAACCCCGATGCAACACGGTTCGTCGTGTTCCGGAACCTCGATATCCACGACATCGGCAGCAGCGGCAATCAAGACTGCCTCAAGCTGTCTGGCCTGGACGACTATTTCGTCCTCGACAGCAAATTCGCTCGTTGCGGGGGCGGCATGTCCGGCAGCGGCATCGACCACGTGGGCTGCCACAAGGGACTCATCGCTCGCAACACGTTCAATGAAATGAGTGGCAACGCGGTTCAGTGCAAGGGCGGGAGTGAAGACATTGAAGTGCGTGCCAACCGCATCACCGACGGCGGACAGCGCGGTGTGAATATGGGGGGGTCGACGGGGGACCAGTTCTTCCGACCGCCGCTCTCCACCTCGGGGCAGAACTTTGAAGCCAAGAACATCCGGGTGCTTGCGAATGTCTTCGAAGGAGGGGTCACACCCGTCGCTTACGTGGGCTGCGTCGACTGCTTGGCGGCCAACAATACAATCGTGAACCCAACCAACTGGCTGCTGCGGATCTTGCAGGAAAAGACCAGCGGCGGTGGCTACACCTTTCAGGAGGCTCAGAACGGTCGCTTCGTGAACAACCTGCTGTACTTCGACCGGGGTGGCATCTCCACCTATGTGAACGTCGGCTCGAATACCCAAGCGGCTAGCTTCAAATTCGAGAATAATCTCTGGTACGCTCACGACAATCCCGGGCAGTCCGCGCCGACCAACTTACCCGCGACGGAAACGGCCGGTATCACCGGGCAGGATCCGCAGCTCGCCAACGTCGGCAGCAGCGACTATTCGATTTCATCGACGAGCCCCGCCGCCGCCAAAGGCACTGCAGTGACAGGTCTGGCCGGCGACATCACCGGCAAGTGTTACGCCGCGCCACCAAGCATCGGCGCGTACGAGCCGAACTGAAACCACTCAAAGCCACGGGTTGACATGCAGCGCCGTCGAGCCGCGGCTGAGCCGACGCACTCGAATCGCGAACACGACGCACAGCGCCGTTGCCGTGGCGAAGGACGCGACGCCAATGAGCGGTGAAAGCGCCGAAAGCGTCAGTGCGCGGGTCCCCCATGCTCCGGCCAGACATGCCACCAGCACCGAAACCGGCACCACCACTCGCGTCCAGATCCCGACCACCACGGTCGCTGAGAGTTGGGGCACCGCCCAGCGCACGGAGAGCACGACGGCTGCGACCAGCCAGGCTTTGAGCTGCACCAAGAACGCGCCAGCTGCGACCATGCCAAGTGCGCCGCTCACCGGCAGTCGCCAGCCCCCCAAGAAGAGGATCGCGCCAAGGTGAGCGACGACCATGATGTGAAAGGCATCCAGCGCCATCGCGAGTCGTGCTCCGCGCGCGGACGCCGCGGGACGCAATAGCGGTTGGTCGGGTTCCAGGCGAATAGTCCCCACCGCCAGCAGCAAGATCGCGGCGATGGACAGCACGGGATTGGTAAACACCGCCCACTCCCAAGGCGCCACGCCCTGACTTCCCACCAGATCCTGCACGCGCATGTTGCCACCAGCGACGACGGCGGTGACCAGTGAAAGCGGCACGGGCGCCCGAAGCCAAACCGCTCGCAAAGCGCCGCGGAGCCCCTTGAATAGCGACCAACCGCGAGCAACGCTGCCGCCAAAAATCAGCCCGCCCACAGCGGAAACCAACATATAGCTCGCCGCTACCACTGCCAGGTCGAGCTCGTGCGCGATGAGCGGCTGCCCAAACGCCAGCGTCGCGCTCGCGGCACTGGCAAGCACGATCAGCATGTAGCTCATGACACGGCCGATCGCCGGCTCCGGCGTGGACGGCTCTGGGTTTCGCTTGCCACCTCGCACGCCGCTGCGCTCTCGCTCACGTGCACGACGACGGCGCAATCGATCCGCCAATACTCGAGACAGCCATGAAAAGAGCCTTGCTCCGGGAAACACGAATACGACCAGTAGCAGGGCCGCGGACGCAACCACGAGCCCCGGAATCGCCAAGTCCCGTGGCATGCCACGACGGACCGCGGTCACATCCAACACGCGTTCGACGGGCTCTGGGTGCGCGGTGCGCAGGATCTTGATGCGCGCGCTCACTTCGCCGGCCGCAACAGCGAGGTCTGCGGGCTCGCGAAGCTGCAAGCCTTCGTACTCAATCAGTTCGTCCTGCACGAGGATGCCGGCGGCTTCTGCGCGTCCGCCGGCAACGAGTTCGGTCACCTTCAAACCGCGTGGAGTCTGCTCGATGACAATGCCGAGGGCTTTCGCTACACGCTCCCCCTCTGCTGCGCGAGCGTCTCGCACCGCCTGGCTGACGGTTGGGCCGGGGAAGTCCAACACAACGTCCGAAAGCCGACCGGCGACCGGTGGCGCTCCGGCCTTGCGCGGAGCAAACGCCGCCACCACCTCGCCTCGGAAAGTCGTGTGTAGCGCAGCGTCCCCACTGCCGCAGAACTGCATTTCGATGCTGTCCGTCAGCGCGAAGCCCAAACGCGTCGCTGAGGTGCTCGTCGCCGGTACGACAATGCGCACTCCGCGTTCCGGAGGCAGGCCAGGCCTGAGTAGCTCTCCGCTGAAGGTCACGGTGGCCTTCCGGCCCTCGGGTAAGCCCGCACCGCTGACCTCCACACGGTCGCCAACCTCGGCGCGTCCGGGCGTGAGTTCAATCAACTGCAGCAGTGCGGGGCCGGCCGGGTCTTGGCTGCAGCCAAAAATCCCGCACAGCACGGCCATTAGGACGAAGAGTCGGCGCACCTGCCGACCTTAACTTGCAGCCGGAAAAAGGCGAAAAACTCTGCGTTTTGGGATTCACGCCCCGGGCAAGAAGTACTGCAGCCCCGTCGATTCGTCTCGGCCGACCCTGACCGGCACGCCGAAAACCCGCTGGAGCACGTTGGCGGTCATGGCCTCCTCGATACTGCCTTGAGCTGCAATCTTCCCATCCGCGAGCAGCACGACGCGATCTGCGAAGCGCGCTGCTTGAGAGAGGTCGTGGACCACTGCCAGGCAGGCGAGGTTCCGTTCGGATATTTCGCGACGGACGATCTCAAAGAGGGTCAATGCGTGCCGTACGTCGAGAAACGCCGCGGGCTCGTCTAGCAGCAGAATGGCTGTGTCTTGGGCGAGAGCGCGCGCGATGGTCACGCGGCGGCGCTCTCCGCCCGACAGATCGGAAACCCGTCGCTCCGCGAGTTCACCTAAATCGCAGGCATCCAGGGCCTTGGCGATCAGGGCTTCGTCCCGGGGAGCCGTCAGCATTAGCCCACTTTGGTGGGGCGCGCGTCCCATCGCGACGACTTCGCGCACGGTGAAACCAAAAGCCACTTCGCTTTCCTGCGGTACAACGCCGACACGCTGTGCCACTTCGCGCCGCGACAGGCCCCCCAGCGGCTGCCCCTGCACCAGGACCGTGCCCGCGAGGAGTCCAAGGGTGCCCGCAAGGGCGCGGAGCAGCGTGGATTTTCCAGTTCCGTTGGCCCCAAGCACCGCGACGAGCTCCCCGGCATGCAGCTCGAGGTCGATTCCCGCGAGCACAATCCGACCGTCGTACCCCGCGCTGAGGTCACGGGCTGCAAGTGCTGCGGCGTCGCTCACTCCCCCACGATACCTGCCGCGGGGCCACGCCGGGCCTCCGTTTTTTGGGCCATTGTCCCGGAGAGGCATAGGTTCCGTGGCAGGAGAGCCATCCATGAGCGTCGCCGCCTTGCTGAACCAAATCCGTCATGCCCAGGTCGAAATCTTACAAAGCATGCCCTACCGAGACTTCGGAGTAGACGGGAACAAGGGAGCTTCGGACACCGCCGTGCGCGTCGCGGAGCAGCGTCTGGGGCGTCCGCTTCCGCCCAGCTACCGTGAATTCCTGCGCATCTTCGACGGCTGGCCCCGGTTCTACGATGGCGCCACCCTGCTCGGTACCGCGAGCCTGGGGCGCCGCATGTACGACGACCTGGCGCGCGCCGCTTTCGAGGCGGCTGAAACACCGGAGCCTGAACTGGGACCGCCTTCGCGATTCAAGCCCAAAGTGCTGATCCCCTTCGGGATCGACATGCAAGCCACGACGCTCTTCGTATTTAACCCAACGTGCGTGAGCGAAAGCGGCGAATACGAAGTCATCGCCTGGATGAATGAAATCGGAGTGCGGCGCTCGTCCTTCGAGAGCTTCCTCGAGATGATTCTGGAGCTCTGCCAGTCGGAGCTACAGGCCGCCGCCGCCCTAGGCTTCTCCTTCTGAAGCGACGCCCGACAGACCGCCGCACACATGGCCAGGCTTGACGCTGTGCGGCATTCCTGATGAGATGCGGAGAGTGGCCCGTCGGCCGGGCGATATCGAGGGCTGAATGTCCGAAACGGAGCAGCGAGAGCAAGTGAGCGCAGCGGAGCGGCGCGTCATCAAGCGCTACTCCAATCGCAAGCTCTACGACACCAAGGACAGCCGCTACGTGACCTTGCTGCAGATCGCAGACATGGTGCGGGCGGGCGAAGACGTCCAGATCATCGATAACGCGAGCAAAGAGGACAAGACGGACGTCACCCTCGCGCTGATCATCTCCGAGGAGTTGAAAGCGAAACCCAGGGGGATCCCCCTGCCCACCCTGAAGGCGCTGATCCGCCATCGGGGCGAAAAGTTGCTGTCTTCGCTGCGAGAGACGCCCATCGGGCGACTCATGAACAAAGAAGCAGCAGAAGACGAAGTCATGGAATTTCCGCCACCGCTGGAGGAAGCGTTGTCCCAGAGCAAAGACGGCAGTCAGAAGGGGTTGCGGGCAACCTTCGAAGCCTGGCAGCACACCATCGATGAGCGTATCCGCGCGGTATTACCCAACTTTTCCGTCTTTCGGGAGCTGAAAGACGAAGTGAAACGGGTCTCCGAGCGCCTCGACGAGATCGAAAAACGGCTGGATAAACCCGGACAGCCCAAGGAATAGGCCTTAGCTTTCAAGGGTTGTGGGGGACAGAAGGTCCTGGAATCCGTGAAAGCAAAAAAGCCGATTGTCGACGATTTCGAGCGGGAGTCCCTGCAGCACCTCGGGGCGCTCTTGGCGGTTGCGACTCGCCTGACTCGGAACCCCGTGGAAGCCGAAGACCTGGTGCAAGACGCGCTCGTCAAAGCTTTCCGAGCGCGGGAGCAGTTCGCGCCGGGCACGAATATGCGGGCCTGGCTGCTTCGCATCGTGACGAATACCTTCATCAACAAGTACCGCCGTGGCGGCTTGGAACGCGCCGTGCTGGAGGGACCCGACGCCGACCCCTTGGCGGACGGCTGGGTCAGCACTTCGAGCATGGAGGCCCTGCGCGACCCCGAAGGGCAGGCGCTGCGCCCGGTGCTGGAGAAAGAAATCAAGGTCGCCCTGGACGAGCTGCCCGAGGAATTCCGGCTGGCCGTCGTGCTCGCTGATGTCGAAGAGCTGTCGTATAAGGAAATCAGCGACATCATGGGATGCCCCATCGGAACCGTCATGTCGCGTCTGCACCGCGGACGCCGACTACTCAAAGCACGTCTGTACGACCAAGCGCGTGAGCTTGGCATCGTGGGTCCCGAAGTCGCGGTCGGCGCCCACAAGACAGTCGACCTCGCCGAGTACCGAGCCAAGAAAGCGAGCGTCGGATGAGCTGTCGACGCATTCTCCCGCTCTTCGACGCTTTTGCGGATGGCGAACTCGCGCCGGACCAAGTCATCTCGGTCGAGCAACACATCATTGACTGCCCACGCTGTGCCGAGCAGGTCCGCCTCGACCACGCGGTGCGTACCAGCACGCGCCGTGCGGTGCTCGCCGATGTTGGAGTCTCCAGCGCGTTCAAGACACGCATCGCCGATGCGCTCGCTGCAGAGCGTGCCCGGGAAGAGTCGCAGGCGGCGCCACCGCCCATGACCCCGCTGTCTTGGCGCAGCATCGCACCCTTGGCCATCGCCGCGACGGTTGCGCTCTACTTCGCGGCTGCGCGTTCCAAATCTGACGGCCCAACCGTTGCCGGAGCAAACCACAGCCAGGCCAGTTTGGCCGCCGGCGCTGGTTCGGTCACTGCAAGCGTCGAGCAACTCATCGACCAGTTGGTCACCCACCATATGCGCGCAGAACAGCCCAGCGTGACCGAGCCCGCACTGCTGCAACGCTTCGAACCCGAAGTCGGCGTCCCTGTGCGCGCTCCCAGCCTGTACGGCGCGCGCTGGGAAGGCGCTAGCGTCGTTCCGGTCAGCGCCGCGAAAGACCAACGTGCTGCGTCGCTGCGCTACAACCTCGGCGGTCGTCGCGTCACGCTCTACGTCTACAACTCGGCCCGCGTTCCCCTCCGCGCCACCCTAGAGCCCCGGGTTGTCTACGACACGCCCGTGTACGTTGGCTCTCGGCGCGGCTACTCCATCGCCGCAGTGGAACGCCGGGGCGTCGGCTATGCCGTCGCAACGGACTTGAACGACCGCGAGAGCGCGGAGTTGGTCGTCGCTTCGCTGCAGTGAAGCGCAGGTCGCGTCAGCGCAGCGCGGCTGCGCCATGTTTTCGCGGGTCCGACGCAGCTTCTGTCTGACCGTTCCGCAGTGAAATCATCTGTACCGCGCTCTGCGTGAAGCGCACGGTGCCGACGATTTCACCGCGGAATGCCAAGTCATCACGCAACGCCTGGCTTGCGCCGGCCTCAAGCAAGATAGTCGCGCCGCCCGTCGGGATTTGGAAGCGCGGGAGCTTCACAGCGGTTTGTGGCTTCAGATCGAATACCAAACTCGATACCAAGAGCTGCGTGACGTTCGTCGCGATCGTCATGCCACCGGAACCGCCTAAGGCCAAAACGGCTTTGGCGTCTTTAACAACGATCGTCGGCGTCATACTTGAAACCGGGCGGGCGCCTGGACGAGGACGGTTCGGACTCTGCTGCAGATTGAAGGCGCCAACGTCTTTGGCCGCTGTGAAATCATCCAACTCGTCGTTCAGCACCACACCGCTGGCGTCGGCCACCACTTTGGCGCCAAAAGTGCGATTCACCGTCGTTGTGAGAGCGACGACGTTGCCCTCGCTATCGGAGGTCGTCAGGTGGTGGGTTCCGTGTTCTTCGAGGCCGAAACGCGGCAACGTATGGGTGCGATCCACGGCGATGCGCGCGCGGCGGCGCGCCAGGCGCTTGGCGGAATTGAGCTTGCTCAGATCGAGAGCCACGTGATCTGGGTCTCCGACATGGCGCATCCGGTCCGCAATCGCGCCACGCATCGCCTCCGCCAACAGGTGTTGGTACGCGCCGCTTTCACGGCCGAGACGCGCGAGTTCGGCCTTTTTGTAGAGCCCCAAGGTCTGAACGACCATGAGCCCGCCTGCCGAAGGCGGCGGCATGGTGTAGACGTCATGCCCCTCCCATTTGGCATGCAGCGCCGCGCGCTCCACGGGGCGATAGGCGGCAAGGTCCGCCATGCTGAGCGCGCCACCAGCGCGACGATTGGAAGCCACGATATCCCGCGCGACCGCACCCTCGTAGAAAGCTGCCGGACCGCTCACCGCGATCTGCTCTAGGGTCTTTGCCAAGTTCGGCCGCGTCACCCGCGAGCCCGCTGCTGCGGGCTTGCCATTGGCGTAGAACACACGAGACAGCGCCGGCTCGGTGCTGAGGCGTTTGGCGTACGCCGCAAGGGAGCCCGCTAGGAAGCGCCCCACGGCAAAACCCTGCTTCGCTGTCTGGGCCGCGGGTCCGACCACGTCTTTCCAAGGCTTCTTCCCGAACTTGGAATGCAAGGTGTGCAGCCCGCGGACTTCTCCGGGCACGCCGGTATACTTGCCGCGTTCGGGGTCGGAGAACGGACGCTTTTCAAACGCCGCCACGTCGATCCCTGCGGGCGCCGTTTCCCGAAAGTCCAAGACGAAGGCGCGCTTTTCTTTTGCGAGCCAAACGACTGCAAATCCACCGCCACCGATCCCGCTCGACGTCGGACTGACCACGCCGCCCATGAAAGCGGCAGTCACCGCAGCGTCGATGGCGTTGCCGCCGGATTGCATGACCTGGACGGCAGCGCGACTGGCCAGCTCGTTCTCCGTTGCTGCGGCCTTGCGCAAGCCCGCGGCCTGGGCCGACGGCATCAGCACAGCCAAAATCACCGCGGCCGCCGCCACCAAAACGCTTGCGCCCCCCGATGCTCGCTTTATGTGTTGAGCCACTAAACCCTGATACGATGCGCGCCCCCGTTTGGAAAGAGGCCAACCAACGTGCGTTTTCTATTCGTGATGGATCCGGCGGAATCGATGCTGCCGGACAAGGATACGAGTTTCGCGCTCATGCGGGCGGCCATCGCCCGAGGGCACGAGACCCTGCACTGTCTGCCGCGTCAGGTGATGAACTACGGCCGCGACGTGCGTGCCGTCGCGCGACCCATCCGCGTAGCCAATGCCACGCCCCACGTCGTGATGGGGGAGCCCAGCGAAGTCGAGATCGCCGCGCTGGACGCGGTGTTGATCCGCAAGGATCCGCCCTTCGACACTCCCTATGCGTACCTGACGCAACAGCTCGACTTGGTGTCCTCGGAAACCCTCGTAGTCAATTCGCCCCGGGGCTTGCGCGACGCCAACGAGAAGCTCTTTACCTTCCATTTCGCCGAGCACATGCCGCGCAGTCTGGTGACCGCCGAACCGAAGCGCATTCTGGACTTCGTGGCGGAGGTGAGTCACGCCGTGCTGAAGCCCCTCGACGGAGCAGGTGGCAGCGGCGTGGTCGCGCTCAGCACCGAAGACAGGAACACTCGTGCGCTAGTGGACCTACTGACCAAAGAAGGACGTCAGCTCGCCCTGGTACAGGAGTTCTTGCCTGGCATCCGCGAAGGCGACAAGCGTGTCATTGTTCTGGACGGCAAGCCCCTCGGCGCGATCTTGCGCGTGCCGCGGGCAGACGACATCCGCGCGAACATTCACGTCGGCGGCAGCGTCGAAAAGACACTCTTGACGCCCGAAGAGGACGCCATCGTGCGTGACGTGGGCAAAACACTGCGCAAGCACGGCTTGTTCTTCGTGGGCCTCGACCTGATCGGCGGCCGCCTGATTGAAGTCAATGTGACGAGCCCAACGGGCATCCAGGAACTGGGGCGCACCACGGGCACCACGCCCGAACAGGACGTGATCATCTGGATCGAGCAAAACTCCAAGTCCCCCCCGGCACTTCAATAAGCGGCCGCAAACTTGGCCCGGTCCGGCAACGCGCCGCAACGTCGACGGCATGAGCCGCATGTGTGAAGTCTGTACCACGCTTGGATCCAGCGCTAAGTCGAAGGTCCGCCGGATCTTGATCGCCGAGCGCATCGTCGCGCTGTGTGAGGACCACGCAAAAACCGCCCAGGACGCGGAACCCAGCAGCGTTCCAGCGCTGCGCGAGCTGTACGCGGAGCCGAGTGGACGCCGGTCGCTCTTGTCGCGACGCTCGCCCCTGGATCGGCGCGTGTTCCCAGCCCGTCCGGAAGGTCGACGTGGCAGCGACGGACGTCGCGCCGACGACTGCTAGCGCGGCGTTTCAGTGGACCACGGGTGAAGCCCGGCCCAGCTTGACCTAGAGTGTCCGCTCCCATGACCCGCGAGCGTCGCGCCGAAACCTTCCTGCTGCTGCTGTGTACGGCAGCCCTGGGCGTGCTCTTGTGGCGAAGTCGCGACGCGGCGCCGCCGGATCCGGTTCGCCTCACCGCGCTCGGCGCAGTGCCCCAAGACATCGTGCTCTTGATCACCGTCGACGCAGACGCATTGCGCCGTAGCGAATGGGGCGCGAGTCTTTTGGCAAGCGGGCAGAGCCTGCAGGGGCTTGGCGCCATCGACGAGCTTTGCCAAGACAGTCCACTCACGCACCTCAAAGAGCTCGCGCTGTTTGTGCCGAAGGTGCTGCCCGAGCAACCCCTGGACGTGGGCGTGGTCGCTCAAGGCGGCTTTGACAGCGCACAGACTTTGACTTGCATTGAGCGTGTGGTGAGCGCTCGCGGAGGTGCGCCCATCCGCAGCGCATTGGGCTCCTTTGACAGCGTCCGGGATCGGGGCTCCACCCAAGGCGAAATCGCAACGCGCAATGGCGGCCCACTTATCCTTGGAGAAGGCCGAACCCTGCGTGCGGCGGTGGACACCGCGGAAGGCCGCAATCCGAACGTACGCAGCAACGAGGCGCACTCCGGACTGCGGCATGAAGTGGGGGAACACGCGGTCGTTGTGAGTTTGCTGCTGCCGCCAGGTTGGCTGACGCGCATGACGCGGCTCGATGCCGCCGGCGTCAGCCCCCTCTCCCGGGTGCGTGCCGCGGCCATCGGCATCGACCTCGCACCGGTGCGCGTGGAAGCAGTGTTGGGCCTCGAGGCAGACGCGCTGGCCCAGGAAGTCGCCCGGATCTTGAAGGGCTTCTCTCGGGACTCTGCCGGCCTGATGCAACTCGAGCTAGGCGTAAACCCCCTTGCAAACGCCAAGATCCACGCGCAAGGGCGTACCGTTCGGCTATCCCTTTCCCTTGACGAAGCACAGTTGAAAACTCTGTCGAGAACCCTGCTCGGCCAACTACCCCCGCCAGCGCTGCGCCGGAATGAGGTCATCGTGGATGACCTCAACTTGAGCGACGCTGCAGCGGACTGAGTTGCTCAGGAAAGTTTGGCGCCGAGCACCACTCGCTGCACGTCGTCCAATCGGAAGGGCTTGTCCAAGCGCTTCGCACCTGTGCGCTGAAAGAACTCTGCCACCTTCGGGTGTGCGCCGGCCGCCGTCATGAACACGAAGCGCGCGGCCTGTTCGGGTCGCACGCGGTGCAGCACCTCCCACAATGCCTCGCCGTCGAGGTCCGGCATCATCATGTCGCAGAACACTACGTCATAGCGCTCGCCGGAAATCAGGCGGTCGCGAGCTTCCAGCGCGCTCGCAAGGAACGTGACTTCGCAACTGTCTTCCAAGGCAACGCTCAGGGCGCCTCCGATGCCGGGGTCGTCGTCGACGACGAGGACCGTCGGCCGCTCACTGCGAGGTCCCGGCCGGATCGAGGCCGTTTCCGACGGCGGCGGCTCCGACTCAAGCACGCCGACGGGCAACATCACGCGAAACGTCGTGCCCGTGGTGGCATCACTTTCGGCCACCAGCTCGCCCCCCATGGCGCTCACTACGGCGCGGCAAAACGGGAGACCGACACGCGTGTCTCCGCTCTCATCTTGAGCTGAAAAGAACGGCTCGAAGACGTTCGAAAGCACCGCGGGCGCAAGGGCGCGGCCCACAATGGTCACCGCGACCATCACCTCGGCCGGCTCCAGCGGCGTGAGTTCGATTCGCACTTCTGCGCTGTCATCCTCGGGCAGCGACTGCGCCGCGTGCACCAGCAAATGCAGAAACACCTGCTCAAGGTGCGCCGCACTGGCGTTGATCGGCGGCACGTCGGCATAGTTCGTCGTCAAACGCCCACGGTGGCGAAGCTCGTGGCCCACAAGCTCCATGGCACCCTCCAAGACCGTCCGCACATTCACGGTGCTACGAGTGCGCTCTTCCACGCGAGAAAAGGCGCGCATGCGTTTGACGACCTGAGCGATGCGCTCGATGCCTTGATAGGCTTCGGTCAGCCGCGCGATCGTGCCCACGCCTGCATCGGCTTCAACGTGAAGCTCCGGAAGCGACGTCTTCACGTGTTCCAGATTCAAGAGCACGTAGGTCAGCGGGTTGTTGATCGCATGAGCCATGCCTCCCGCCAAGAGACCCAGCGCCGCAAGACGGTCCGCCTGCAACCAACGCGCCTCGACTTGGCGCCGTTCCGTCACATTGCGACCAAAGGACAAGACCGCGGGCATGCCGTCCCATTCGATGGAAATCGAACTCACCTCGACCAGGATGATGCTGCCGTCAACGCGACGGATGCGATACTCCTGGGGCGGCAACTTGCGACGCTGCACCAGCATGGCCGCAAGGCGTTGCTCCAACTGCGAGATCTCGCTCGTCGCCAAAAACTCCTTGGGGTCATGACCCAGTGCGTCCTCGACACTCGAGAACCCGAACAGACCGACGGCGGCGGCGTTGGCGTAAAATATCTGTCGTTCGTCCAGGATCCACACTGCAACGGGAGCCGACTCGATCACCTGCCGGAGCCGCTGCTCGGAGCGCTCCAACTCGGAAATCGCACGACGCCGCTCCGTGATGTCAACCAAGAGCGCGACAGTGATGAGGCGCTCCTTTTGATCAATCAGTCCGAGCGCCACTTCGAGGGGGACTCGGGTGCCGTCTTCCCGGCGCGCTGCGCTCTCGAAGTGAAATGGAGTCGACTCACGGCGGGATGCGGCGCCCGCCATGTCTGCGATGCGAGTGAACTCGTCGGGCGCAACCACGTCGAGCGCGTCCCGCCCGACCAGCGTCGCGGGAGATTCGTGCATGATCTCGGCTGTCCGCTCACTGGCGAATACGATTTTCGGCCGATCCCCCGTCGCGGAGGTGATCAGGACGCCGATGCCCGAATCCGCGGCCGCCTCGATAAAGGCTCGGGCTACTTCATCGATTTCAATTGCGTCACCCATCCCCAAGCGCGAGTTTCCTCGGCGGGCGGGTGCTGTCAACTCGCTCGGCCCACCTGGCACTTCTGCCAGGTGGGGGCTCCTTATTCAGAACGAATCCGAGTCAGGGCGCGGCGGTGGATCCGACGGTCACGAAGGTTGTCGGCTCGGGAATGACCGGGTCTTTGGCGTCCCGTTCAATCACGCGGCCGCTGCCCAAGTCGACGACTTCCACGACGATCTCGAGGGCGATGTTGGCGGGAGTCCGCGTACGCAGCCCGGCGTCCACGCCGATCAGCGCGGGCACGACTCCTGGAATGTAGGGCTTCACTAGCAGGTCCTTGTACGACTTGTTCTCGATGGCGAATGCGTGGTTCGCCAGAGTCACGGTCTGATCGTACTCGGCCGTGGGGTCCGGTGGCGGCGCAGTCGCGATGATGTTCATCACCGTCGCAAAGTCGATGGCCAGCTCGTTCATGTCTTGGAATGTGAACGTGCCATGACGACGCGAAGGACGACCGGATGCCGTGCCCGGCAGCTCCATTAAGATGTCGATGCCACTTAGATTTGGCTGAAACTCGCCATCGTCCGCATCCACCAGCGCCAGACCGGGCCAGTAGCGGCCGAATTCGTTCCAGGGATCAATGAGCAGCTCCACGCTGTAGTCGTCGGGATCCAAATTGGTCAGGGTCCAACTGATCTGGATCTTGATGTCGTCCGTCGTGACCCAGGGTTTGGCCGGGTAGGGGGCGACCGGCGAGCCGTTCAACGCGTTTTGCTCTGCCTGCGTCGGTGCCTTGATGGGGAACGCCACGGGCAGCTTGACCTCATAGAGAGTCATTTCGCCGTCGTCGTAGATGGGGCCCAGCTGGTTCGTCATGCCCACGATCTGCGGCTGCAGAGTGCGGGTCTCTTCTTCCTCCCCGCATCCGACCAGAGCCACGCCGAGGGCAAGCACGCCAAGCATCCGAACGGGGGCTATTCCCCCCAATGCGGGGGCACTATCCCCCACCCCGGAGCGTAAGAATCCTGGAAAAAGTCGCATGAATACCGTCCTCGGATAAGAGCCCACAGAAGACTATGCCATGAACGTGCCGGCCGCGCCGCGGCGCGGCGTTACTTCTTGCTCGGACGGAAGCTGAAGGTCCAGCCGGCATTCGTCGGCTTGTCTGCGGAGGGGAACGAGAGCCGGGTGAACTGCCGCTTGATGCAGCCTTCGACGCGCGGATTGCTCAGGGACGAGCCTCCGATGTTCGCGCCCGATACCGAGCCGCCAGGCGTGATGGAGAAGCTCACGCTGACGCTACCGGCCAGCTTCGGATCCCGCGCCGCAGCCGCTTCGTAGCAGGCGCGGAATGCGCCGTAGCGCGACATCACTACGCGGGAGATCTGCGACGGTGACAGCCCTTGCCCGGCCTTCGGCGAGTCTTTGCCGACGACCTTGCGTTCGCCGGTGCCGCTGCCGTCTCCCTTGCCGGTGCCGCTGCCGTCGCCGCCACCTTTGCCACCCTTGCCGTATCCGCCAGTGCCCTTGCCACCGGGTCCGCCACTGCCGGATCCAAATCCGCCGCCACGCCCAGGACCCCAACCTGTATCCAGGGTGCCCGATCCAAAAGGCACGCCTTCGCCCGTGCCACCGCCGCCCGGGCCGCCGCCTTTGAGCCCAGTGCCGGAGCCTTGACCCAAGACGATGTTGTCCGAGCGCAGCCCGCCGAGGGCGTCCGCCACAGAGCTGATGGTGCCGAGGGTCTTGCGGACTTCTTCGCCCACGTCACTCGAAAGCGCCTCCGCCATGCCGCCGAGACCGCTGCGGATTTCCCCGGGTTGCTCGGTCTTTTCCGCTTTGGCGTTGCGGCCCAGCGCACCTTCAGCGCCCTTGATCTTCTTGCCGCCGCCCTGCTCTTTCTTGTCTTTGGCGCCCGGATCTTTGATGCCTTTGCCCTTGTCGCCGTCTTCGTTGCTGGTTTCTTTCGGCGGCTCGGTCTCTTCTTCTTTCAGGTTGAACTGCAGTGCCAGCTCTCGCTGACTCGTGAGCTCAAGCGGCTTCGGAATTCCAATCGGCGTCGTAATGGCCCAGATCAGCGCCAAGCCACCAATGACCGCAACGAAGGAAAAGATGAACGCCAGCAGCAGGGCCCAATCGAACTTCAGTCGTTGCGTCAGTGCCGGTGGTGCATGCGCAAATTGGAAGAAGACGCTGAAGTTCGGACCGTACTGGATCAGCCCATAGTCCCCCGCCACGATAGCAATGGGTGCACCCGTTGCCGCGAGCTGCGCCGGATCTTCTTGACGACCACGGAGCGTCAGCACGCCACCAGTGGCGCCGCGCACGTGCAGCTCCCAACCGGAACCGACGGCGCGAATCGGTGAATCGGAGATCGGCGCACCGTCGGGCTTCTGGGTAACGGCATCCGGTCCGTCACCCAGACTGAACGACTTGCCAGAGTCGAGGTGGCGCACGCCGAGCACCGTCGTGCCCCAAACGGCAGCAGCACGAAGAATGACAGTGGGTTGTGCGGGTTGTGCGGCGGCCATAGGAAATGGAATTTTGACGGCAAAAAGCGCCAATGTTCAAGGGAAGTTGTGTGCCCGGGCTAGTTCAGACGTTTCTAGGCCCGAAATGATTTGATTTCGCCGGGTGCGAGCCACACGCACATGAACGCATCGCCAAGCTACGCTGGTCAGAATGAGCTCGCCCTATCGCAGCCGAGCGCCGGTGAACGCCGCAGATGCGCGCGTCGCAGTTTACGGACCATTTCCGGTTCGTTGGGCCCCGATCATCGCCGCGTGCGTCTGCGTACTGCTCGGGGGGATCTCGAGTCTAGTCGGCTGGGACAGAGGCGTGCTGCGCTGCGATCGCGCCCAGGATCGCTGCACGTACTTTCGCACGACATTGGTGAACACCCGACCGCGCTCCTTTGCGCTCAGCGACCTGAAAGGCGTCGAGGTCAAACAAGTTCAGTCGAATCGGAGCACTCTCGGCCAAGTCGAACTGGACCTCGGCACGCGGCGCATGGCGTTCAACCGAACCAGCGTTGCCGCGGCGGAAGCAACCGCGTCGCAGCTCCGCGAAGCGCTGCGTCAGGACGCGCCGAACTTCGAAGTGTGGCAACACGGGCAACGCTTGCTGGGCGTCTTCGGTCTGGTGTGCCTCGGCTTTGCAGGCTTGCTCTTCTTCATGGGCGGGCGCGATTCTGGACGCATCCACTTTACGATCCGGGACAGCCGCATCACCTGGAAGCGCACGCTGCTCGGAGTGCCACTGTCCCGAGGAGAGCTCGACGCACACGGCGCCCGAGACGTACACGTCGAGTGGTCGAAGCGCAGCCACTTTTTCCAGCATCGCCATGCGTTGCCCGAGACCTTCGGGCGGCTCCGGATCGTGTTGGCCGACGGCAAGTCGCGCCCGATCGTGCCAAGCGCGTTTCGCGGCCACGAGGTTCACCTACAAGCTGCCGCGGCACTGCGAAAGTCACTGGACCTCGCGCCTCGTTCCGAGAGCAGTGAACGCGAGCAAGCGCACCTCGCGGACGCCGCGCGCCCACCGGAAGTTCCGAAGGCCTGGTCCGGCCCCGGGGGTCGCTTTGCAGCGGCCTGGACCGGCATGTGCGTCGGTTCGCTGGGCGGCCTGTTGTTACTCGCCGTCTTCAAGATCGGCGTCGGGCTGGCGCGCATCGACGATTCCTTCACGGATTGGGACGCCCTGATCGGCGGCGGCGGCGGTGCCGTGATCGGCGCGCTCTTGATGTTGCGCTGGACACGGACGCGCTGACGATCATGCGGCCGCCGAATGCGGCGCGAACGGCGCAAGATGCTGCGCCGATAGCCCGCAAGAAGCCGCTTGCTGCCGCCGGCTCGCGGGCAGCTCGAGGTTTCCCTGCGCCACGGGTGGGCCGCCCTGGCAGCGACAGCGCCGGCGCGTTACTTGCGCCGGGAGCGACCTCGCTGCTTCCCCGACCGCGCGTCACTTTCGGCGCGGTAATAGTCGATGAAGGCGACCGCATCCCGCGTCGGCACGAAGTACACGCGGCGCGGCTGACTGCCATCGAGGATGTCCACGTAGTGCAGCGCATTGCGCCAGCGGTAGTCCCAGGCGGCCCGGCGCAGTTCTCCAACATCGACCCACGCCACCTCCCACCACTGTCCGCGGTGCTCGAACTGGAGTCCGCCATCCGCTGCGAAAACCGTCTTGCGCAGCCATCCGGACACGATCACCGGACCGAGAATTCCAACGCCCAATAGAGGCATCACCCCATAGACGGCGTCCTCCCACACCAGCGGTCGGGTCTGTGCAACCTCCACCGAACCCATCAGACCCGTGCCAAGCGTGGCGATGAACAGGATCACGGCCAAGGCCCACGGGTCGCTCAAAGCCTTGCTCAGGTTCGTCGGTTCGTCATCCCTTTCCACCTGCAGTTCACGCCTTGGGAATAGTCCGTCCGTGCTGTTGTGATGTGTCGTCATGGCGTCACCGTCCGCTACTTCCGCCCGACCCGTTGTGCCGGCCGGAACCGCCTTCTGTGCCGCTTTCAGGACCGGCAGGTTGCCCCTCGACGTGGCGTCCTTGGTGCGTGAGCGTGATGGGCCCCAGCTCCCACTTGAATGCGGTCACGTCCGGTTTGCCGTCTCCGTCCGTGTCCCTTGCGGACACCGTTACCCCAAAGCCGACCTTGCGCAGCTCGAACTTCGCGCCCATGGATTCTCCGCCTTCTTCCCAGTGACCTTCAACGGCGATGGTCGGAACCTTCAAGGCGATGTTCGGCTCGCTTGCTGACGTGTCGCCGACGCTCGCTTTGAGGTGCAGGTGCTTTCCGTCCGCCTTCGCTTCAATCCCACCGCCCCGCTGAGCGACGCTGAGCGGCGTTTTCATTGGCTTCAGTGGTTGTCCGGGAAGCCTGGCTTGACGCGCTCGGCGCAGCGACTGACGCACCAGCGCATCCCTGCCAACGCCGTCGGAACTAACCGTCTGCGTCGCAACTCCGGAAGCCGCTCCGCGGCGCTCGCCGGAGTCGATCCGCCCCGTTGCGTCACTCTTGCCGACGGTGCCATCCTTTCTCGAAAATCCTTGGTCGAATGAAGCGTCTTCTGAGTAGCTACGACTTGCGCGTGTGCCACCGTCAATGCGTCCGGTCATGATGGATTCTCCTGCTGAATGCGGCCATGTCGGCTGCTCATCCGCGGGAGTTGCGGACAATCGACCTCGAGGCGAAATCGTCTGACATTCTTTTGGGTCGAGACCCGGTTCATCGCGGGCGCGCTCATCTCTCGCGAGAGCACGCGGGGCATGCGGCGCCTGGTGGGCAACGGCGGGGGCCGCTACACTCCGTCAACGATGAAACGGCCCGCTCCCATAATGCTCCTCCCTGTGTGCGCATCGGCGCTCGTGCTCGCCGTGGCATGCGGCAGCGACGACAGCGCCGGAGGGCCTGCGGGGACTGGCGGGGCAGCGGGCGGCAACGCGGGTACCGGGGGCGCGCCAGCCGGCGGCAGCGCGGGGGCCGGGGGCGGGGGCGCAGTTGGCGGCGGAGCGGGGGCCAGTAGCGGCGGCGCGAACAGCGGCGGCGCGAACAGCGGTGGCGCGAGCAGCGGTGGCGCGAGCAGCGGCGGAACCTCAGGCGTGGATCTCGGCTGCGGCAACGACCCGGCGGTACCTTTCAAGAAGGAGCAGGACGTCAGCGTCGGGAAGATCACAGGGCTATCCGCCCTGGACCTCGCTGATGTCAACGGCGACGGCCGCTTGGACATCGGCGTGTTCGAAGGCGGCAAACACGGCAAGGGTGGAGTGAACTTCGCATGGCTCGAGGCGCCAGCGGGCGCGGGCGCTTGGACCCAGCACAACTTGCCAAAGCCCTCCCCTTTCAAGCCCTTCATCGGCGCCGCAAAGTTTGGCGACGTGAACAAGGACGGCAAACCCGACGTGGTCGTGTCCATGGACGAACACAGCGGCGCGCCGCCTTCAGCCTACATCTATTGGCTACAGAATCCCGGCGCGTCCGGCACGTGGACCATCCACAAGATCGCGAGCAACCTGGCCGTCGAGCACATCAACGACATGGAGCTGGCGGACATGGACGGCGATGGAAAGCTCGACGTCGTCGTGCGCTCCCTGAGCCCAAACCAACTGCTTTTCTTCTTTCAAGACGGCGCGGACGCTTGGCAGCAGCGGGTGTTCGACGCCAAACCCTACGGCGCCACGGGGGAAGGCTTTGCGGTCGGCGACATCGACCGCAAGGGCAAACTCGACGTGACCATCTGTGGTCACTGGCTGGCGGCACCGGCAAACCCACGCAGCGGGGCGTACGCGGCCCACACCATCGACGCCGGCTACAAGGCTGTGAATGCAAACGTCAAAGAGGCCATCGGAGACCTCAACGGCGACGGCCGCAACGACGTGATCCTCTCGCCCGCCGAAGGCTACCGCAACGGCAAGAACCACGTGCTCGCCTGGTACGAAGCACCCGCAGACCCAACGGCGGTATGGACGCAACACGTGCTGGCGAAGAACTTCAACGGCGGGCACACCGTGCGCTTGGCAGACATCGATGGCGACGCTGATCTAGACGTCATCAGTGGAGTGGCCTGGAGCATGTGGGGCCAAACCGCGAACGTGACCGTGTACCGCAACTGCGGTGGGGTCTTCGGCAAAGCCGAAGTCGTCGTCAGCGGCAAGGGCCTGTACACCGGCGTCGTGGGCGACATCGGCGCGGACGGCGACATGGACATCGTCGGACAGAATACGTACTCCGCAAGCTCGCACCCGTATCTGTACGAGTCGACGGCATCGGGAAAGTAGCCGCAGAGCCCCGGGGGCTCGCGTGCGACCGGAAGGTATCCGGTCCAGTAACGCGAGCGCTCTCTTTGCCCCGCAGTAGCGCCGCGACGGATTCTAGCGCAGCGCGGGGTTGCGGCGGGTGTCGCTCATTTCGCGCATGAAGGAGCGGTGGCCTAGATCGCCGGCCGCAAACTCGGCGCGCACGCGGCGCAGAAAGTAGATGACCTGCGGCGACTTGAGTCGCCCTTCGACTTCGACGGGACCGAAGGTGTACGTCTTGACGCCGCCATCGCCGCCGCCCTTGGTCTCGACGACCTTCGGCGCGCCGCTCTTGTCCGTCTTCGAGTCGGCACCTTTGACTTTGCCTTCACCAGTGCCGGCGGCGGTGTCCTTCTCGTCGTCCTCGCCGTCGCCCTTCTCGGAGTCCTTCTCCGGATCTTTTTCCTTGTCGCCCTTCTTCGCGGGCTTCTTGGACGCCTTTGCGCCCTTCTTCGCCTGAGCGTGCGCATCCGACTGCTCCGTGGCCACGAGCGTGACCCCCAGGCCGAACACCACCAAGCCAGCGACGAGTAAGCGCTTCATCACCACGGAAGATAGCGGATTTTGGGGGATTCGTCAGGAGGCGGCACTTTTGGCGCAACTGGCGCGGATGTGGGCCGAAAGCAGTGGGTCACCAGGAGGAACCCATGAACGAACACGTCGAAACGGAACTCGAGCAGCTCAATCGACTGCAAGCCGAGTTCGACGCCGACAGCGCGTTGTTGACCGAAGTCTGGGAGGCCCTCGCGGCCCGCGGTCAAGACGCCGTCCCAGTTACGGACGCGGAGCTCGCCGCCATTGGCGAGAGCTGCAGCTTCACCCCCACCCCAAAACCATCAAACCCGACCTTTGGTCTTCGTTGTTGAAAGGAATATTTCCATGACTATCTCACCGATTAACGCACCCCCGACGCTCGGCGGCTTCAATCCGGACTCACTCTCTGCCGAAGCGCTGATGACCTACTGCCAGACTCAGCTGAGCGACATCGACTCAGACGTGAAGTCGTACTTCGAACAGCAGAAGAAGATGCTGGCGCAAAAGACGGTGCTGAGCGAGCTGAAGAACTCACTGTCGAAGTTCTCGCCTCCAAAAACCGAGGCCCAGTGGCAAGCGGTTGCCGAAGCGTACTCGAAAGCCATCAACGCGCTCGAAGAAATCGATCCTGGCGGCGAGTTGTCTATGGATCTCCAGCACGAGTTCTGGGGAAATCTTGGACCAAAAGTCGAGGGTGCAGCGCAGAAGAAGGGCATTGAGTTCATCGACAAATACGGTCTGAATCCCAAGGGCATTGATTACAATTCCATCGACTTCGCCAAAATCGCCACCAAGGAATGGTGGACCGGCCATGTCGGCGACATGAGCAGCAAAGTCGACGCTGTGTCCGGCAACGCCGAGCTCAATATGATCCAGCTGCAATCCCTGATGTCAAAGCGTCAGACGGCCGTGCAGCTCACCACCAACATGCTGTCCAAGTACGACCAAACCATCGCCAGCATCGTCAACAACGTGAAGTGAGAATCGCCATGCACCCGCATATGTTTGTAGCAGCCCCACCGCCGTCTGAGGAAACGGCGGTGGAAGCCCTCTACGCGATGGGCCACTCCCTCCTCAGCGACGAACGCTTCGTGGACGCCGCCGCGGTGTTCCGCATCATGCTCCAGGTCGCACCCACGGACGAGCGCAGCTGGCTCGCCCTGGGCGAGTGCCACGAGCGCATTGGCCAGCTGGACGTGGCGCTCGAGCTTTACGGCGCGGGCACCGTCGCCAACGAGGACTCGGCGCGCTGCGAAGTCGCCCGGGCTCGGGTCTTCCGAGAGCAAGGCAAGGCATGCGAAGCCGATGACGCGCTGGAAGCGGCCTCGCAAATCGCCGAGCGCCTGGATGACGCAACTCTGCACGCTCTGATCGAGCAAGAAAGGGGCCTGTCATGACCACCCCGGTTTCAGGACCAAGCCAGGCGGGCGCCGCACAGCACCAAACCGCAGGCACAACTCCCGGTGCCGTCGCGACCTCGCTGCTACCCGCACCGCTGGACGTCGGTGGCGACTCCATGAGCGCCATGTATGCACTGCTATCGAAAGACCGTCAGGCGGGGCTCAAGAACAAGATCTCCGACCTGCGCAATGCCCAACGGCTCAAGAAGAAGGAGTGGGAGAAAGCAAAAGCCGCACTCAGAAAGGCCGCGCGCGCTCGCAAGAAGGGCGGCTTCTTCAAGAAGCTGGCGAGCAAGTGCCTGAAGATCGCGCGCTATGCCGCGGTCGCCGCCGCCGTTGCGTTTGCGGTCGGCACGGGCGGCGCGGGCGTCGTCGGAGCCCTGGCTATCGCTGGTGCTGTCATGTCCTGCACTGCTATGGCGCAGAGCGAGCTACGCATCCTGCAGCACATGGGCGTGAGCGACGAAGTGGCCGGCAAGGTGGAGTGGGGCCTCGCTGCAGGTAGCGCGGCGTGCACCCTGGGCGCCGGAGCTGCGACGCTACTCGGTGCCAGTGCGAACATGTCCTCTCTCGGCGGCACCCTCGGTACCGTGGCAGCTGGCGTCCAAGGTGTCAGCACCGGGGCCGCTGGCTACCTGGCTTGGCAGGGCGCCGAGGAAGAAGGCAACGCGCGCGATCACGAGGCGGATGCCGCAAGCGCCCGCGCCGCCGAAGCCCGCCTCGAACGCATGTTCATGCAAATCCTATCGGAAATCGAGGCTTCTGAAGAGTCCGACCAGCGCACGCTGGGTCATTTGCGCGGCGCCATCGAGGCCCGCGACACCGCAATCTCCATGTCTGCAATGAAAGTGTGAAGAAGATGGCTGAAGTATCCAATATCTCTGGTCCTGCAAACGTCCACCCCGTCGCCCCCGAAGGCTCGACCGGCCCGGCGGCAGCGCAAGTCGCATCACTGCCCGACCCGTTGACGGCCATGGCCATGGGTGACGACATGATCGCGCAGGTCGTTGCGCTCATGGCCAAGTCCTTCCGCGAAGATCGCAAGGACGCACGGACTTTGAATCGCATCGAAGAGAACAACATCGCCAAGGAGACCGCAGCGAAGATCAAAGCGATGCGCGACCAAGCCGATCTGATCCGCAAAGAGGGATTCGCCTCCGGTATGACGATGATGGTCGGCGGCGCCCTCACCGCCGGCGGTGCGGCAATGTCGCTTGGGAAAGTGGGGGAATCCACGACCACGTCCACGAGTTCCTGTCAGTATCTGCACCGCGATGGGGGCATGACGGATTGGTCGCGCACCGTCACCACCACGACCAAGCCAGAATGGACAAGCTTGGGCTCAGGTGCTGGTAGCGCAGTGCAGGGAGCCGGGCAGTTCGCTGCGAGTGGATACTCCGGAGCGCAGAAGGAGGCCGATGCAGAGGCAACGAAACACGACGGCAACGCCGAAGCTGCAAAGCGACGCGCAGACGAATTCCGCGGGGAGATGGACGACGCGCGCCGCATGCTCGACAAGGTCGCGGAATTCCTGAAGAGCGTTCGCGACTCGCAGAACGCCTCCAACCAAGCCGCGATTCGCCGCGCCTGACGCGCTTCGCAGATAGCCCGCGCTCTCAAAGGGCGGGGGCTATCTGCGATTTCTCACGCTGGTCTTCTTCACAGCTTTCCGTACCACAGGCTTCTTCACCGTACTCTTCTTCGCGGCGGACTTCTTCGCCGTGAACCTCTTCGCCGCGGAGTTCTTCGTCCCGGACTTCTTCGTCCCGGACTTCTTCGTCCCGGACTTCTTCGTCCCGGACTTCTTCGCCGCGGACTTCTTCGCTGCGGACTTCTTTGTCCCGGTCTTCTTCGTGCCGGACTGCTTCGCTGCGCCGGACGCCTTGCCGCTCGCTTCACGCCAGTCGCACCAGGCGCGCACGATGGCGACGATGTCGGACTTAGCGGCGTTGGCTTCGGCGACGGATGCGATCTTCAGCATGCGGCTGGTGCCGCCGCCGCCAACGAGGCGGGGATGTTTGCCAGGAATGCGCGCTCCCTCGTGGAACATCAAGGCGGCGTGCTGTTTGCTCTTCGGGAAGAAGCTCGCAAGGTTCCCCAGGTAGGTGAACGTCGGCGCTTGCCACTTGATGCACTCGGCCATGCGCTTGTCGGCGCCCAAGACGAGCGCGCGGACGCGTTGCACCACGGGCTTCATAGGGTTTTCGTAGCGGACAAACCAGGCGTCGACTTCTTTGCTTTTGGGCATGGTTCGCGGAGGAAAGCCGACTTGGACGGCGAGTTCAAGAGGCCCTCGAGGGTCATCAAGTGGCGACCCAAGTCGTCGGCCGCCCAGGGGTTCCAAACACTGGTGTCACAAAAGGTCAGCTTCGAGCGTTACAAGCATATCGTGCAAAGCGCTGCGCCATTGTTGCTCTTGGCCCTGAGTTGCACCCCAACTGCGACCGGTGGCCCCGGTGCGACCACTGACTCAAACCGCAGCGCGGACATGCGGCTCCGATCGGGGTCGGCGCAGGGCGTCGCCCGCCCCCCGGCTGCCCGAGATCCACGCCGCTCGGCGACCGAACAGGGCGACCGCAAGGATCCGCGCGCACGCAAGCACGCGGTCGACTCCGCAGACGTTTGCCGGCCCGCCAAGGGGTTGCTTGGTTTGGCATTGCCGACTCTTCGCACGGAAAGCGCCCCGTCCCGGAGCAACCTGCAGACCTGGGTGAACCTCTTAGCCAGCTCCGCGTTGCGCGGTCGCAAAGCAGGCACGGCAGATTCTCGGCGCGCCGCGGGGCTCATTGCAGAGCAGTTCCAGGCCCTCGGCGCCACGCCGCCCAGCGCGACTGGTTACTGCGACTCCTTTCAGACCCAACAGGTGCGCGACCAAAACGTCGTGGCACACGTCCCGGCGTCCGACTCCAGATGTCCCTGGGTCGTGGTGGGCGCGCACTATGATGCGCTTGGCACTGACGAAAACGGCGTGATGTATCCGGGTGCCGATGACAACGCTTCAGGGGTCGCCGTTCTGATGGAGCTCGCGCGCCTGGTCCAAGTGGGCGCGGTGAAGCCCAAGGTCGGGCTCGTGTTGGTCGCTTTTGGCGCCGAAGAAGCCGGACTGGTGGGATCCCGCGCCTACGTCCGGCGCCCCAGCGTGCCGCTGTCCGACGTGTCGATGATGATCAACGTGGACATGGCGGGACGGAAACCCGCCGGCTATCCCATCGTCGGCTACGAAGTGTACGGGCGTAATATGACACGTTCGAGTCATCGCGTGCGCATGGCGGCGGCAAACGCAAAGGTGCGCGCGGTGCCTGCACAGCTCGGGGATCGCAGCGACAGCTCGTCGTTTGCCCCGCATGTGCCCACGGTGTTCTTTTGCACCATGGTGCACGCGGACTATCACAAGCCGACGGATTTGCCGGATCGAGTGGACTTTGCGCAGACCATGCGAACGCTCGCACTCGTTACGGCGATGGTGGAAGGCATGCC
This sequence comes from uncultured Myxococcales bacterium, assembly GCA_937872925.1. Classification (GTDB taxonomy): domain Bacteria; phylum Myxococcota_A; class Polyangia; order Polyangiales; family Polyangiaceae; genus JACKEA01. The sequence goes on from CALMUT010000372.1 coordinate 44,226, forward strand.
CTGCGTTAGTCCTCCCTGAGTCTTGCGCGGCCCGAGGCGACGTCGCGTGCACGCGCTTTGGAGCGAAGTGATACACTCCCAGGCCGCAACGATGAAAGCACGCCACGTAGCCTCATTCTTATGCCTCGCAGGCGTGGACTGTGCGCAGCTCGCCGAGATGAGTCGACAGCGCGCGTCAAGGTGCACTACCAAGTAGGGCTCGGACAATGAGATCGAAAATGCACACGCGAGCGGCGCGACTCTCTGTTCTTGCTGCCCTGGTGGGCGCAGGCGCAATGGCAAGCCAGGCGTGCGGCAGCGACGATGCAGCCGCTCCGGGCACCGGCGGCAGCGCGGGCACCGGTGGCAACGCAGGCGCCGCGGGCAGCGCTGGAACCGCCGGCACAGCCGGCGCCCTGAACTGGACGGAAAGCGTCGGTGCAGAAGCCAGTGGCACGGACGGCATGGTGGTCAGCTCGAGCCCGACAGCAGCGCGCGTCGGCGCGGACATCCTCAAGCGCGGTGGCAACGCCGTCGACGCCGCCATTGCCGTGCAGTTTGCGCTCAATGTGGCGGAGCCCATGATGTCCGGCATCGGCGGCGGCTGCTTCATGGTCGTGTATGACAAGAAGACGGGCATGGTGCGGGTCGTCAGCGCACGCGAGCGCGCCCCCGCCGGGGCCACACCGGACATGTTCTTGGACTCCCTCGGCAAGCCACTGCCGTTTTCTCAACGGGTCACCAGCGGCAAGTCCATTGGCGTCCCAGGCACTGCCAAAGCCATGCAGCTCGCGCACGACCAGTGGGGCACGTTGCCATGGAAAGAGCTGCTCGCGCCGGCAATCACGCTGGCTAAGGACGGCATCGTCGTGGGCGGTCGCCTTGCGCAGTCCATTTCGGGCAGCTTTGCAAAGCTCGATCCGGCGGCCCGCATGGTCTTCGCGCCGTCGGGCACGCCGCTAACGGCAACGGACACTCTGGTGCAGACAGATTTAGCGAACACTTTGAGTTTGCTCGCCGACAGCGGCGTCGGCGCGCTGTACTCCGGCCCCGTCGCGGCTGCTCTTGCTGGGGTTTCCCAGACGAACGGCGGCAGCATGACGGTGCTGGACTTGACCGAGTACGAAAAGAACGGCGCAGAAATCGTCTCGCCCGTGGAGGCGTCGATAGGAGCGCTCACCATGCGCTCGGCGCCACCGCCGAGCTCTGGCGGCATCGTCGCCGCGCAGGTGCTGGGCATGCTCGAGACATTGGGGCTGGACCAACACGCCCATGACTCGACACAGAAGTTCCATCTGCAGACGGAAGCTAGCCGTCTGGCGTATGCAGATCGCTTCGCACACATCGGCGACCCACGTTTCGTCAACGTGCCGATCACGGCGCTGATCAGCCCCAAGTACATCGCGGCGCGGGCCGCGCTGATCAACCTCAGCGCCGCCAACCCAAGTCCGGCTGCGGGGGATCCGCTCAGTGTGGGCAGCGCCGCACCGATGTACGTGCCGGACGCGCCGGTGCACGGACACACCACGCACTTCACGGTTGCCGATCGCTTTGGCAACGTGGTGGCACTGACCTCGACCATCGAGCAGGTATTTGGCAGCGGGCACATGGTGCCGGGCTACGGCTTCATGTTGAACAACGAACTCACAGACTTCAGCGCCGTGCCAGGTGGTCCAAACCAAGTCGAGGGCGGCAAAGCCCCCGTGAGCAGCATGACGCCAATGATCGTCTTCAAAGATGGCGCGCCGGTGTTCACCCTGGGCGCAGCCGGTGGGCTCACCATCATCACGTCGGTGTTTCAAACCTTCAACAACCTAGTCAGCTACAACATGTCCGTGCGCGACGCGGTGGAAGCGCCCCGCACCTTCGGCGCCCTGTACCCAGACATTTCCTGGGAGAACGGCGTGCCCCAGGCAGCGCGCAGCGGGCTGACCGCGCTGGGCCACAGCGTGGACCCGGGGCCGAGCACGCTCTCGAATCTGCAAGCCATGACCATCGACGCCAGCGGATTCCATGGCGCGGCGGACTCCAGCGCTCCGGACGGCGTCGCAATCGGGCTGAGCTTGCTGAAGTAGCCGTGCTAGAGCCACGCAGATGAGCGACCGGCGACACTTGTTGATCTGGGACGGCGACTGAGGCTTCTGACGCCGTACGGCCGCCTGGGTCAGGTGGCGTGATCAAGCGCAGAAGTTCGACTTCTGCCCGTTCCAGCAAGTCCCGGCACCGCTGATGAACGACGCTTTGCGCGCCGCGTGCAGGCGCGCCATCCACGTGCACACGGCCGATGACGAAATGTTGCGGGCGGGACGGGCGGTCGTCTTTGTCCTCGCAGTGCTCGGCTACCCCACCAGCGCCAAGATCTTGAGTCTTCCACCCGTGCTGTTTTTCGTCGAAGTTGCCTATCGCATCGTTTCCAATAACCGTCGGTTCTTCGCGCGCTTCTTCTTCCGCAAGGAACGTCCCCTGCCCGACAGCGCGCCTCTCTAAACGCCTTTCGCCAAGGCGCAAGTTGGCGTAAGCCGCTGCCATGCGCACTTTCGCAGTCGCAGCCGTCGTGTCACTGGCGGCGTTGCTCTCACTGTCCGCGTGCAAGGACAAGGGCGCTCCGGACGGCACTGCCGCGCAGCCCTCCGCGCCAGTCGCGGTTGCCAGCGCGCCGCCCAAGCCCAAAGCGCCGGAACCCAAGCGCCCATACAACGTGCTCTTCATCATGGTCGACAGCCTGCGCGCCGACATGCCCTGGACCGGCTACGAACGCCCCATCGCCCCGTGGCTCACGGCCTTCGCCAAGAAGTCCGTGCTGTATCCGCGCGCGTATTCGTTCTCGAGCTACACCGCGAAGAGCGTGGTGCCGGCCTTGTGCGGGGAGTACCCAAGCGCGCTCAAGCGTGACGGCTACTTCTTCACGAAGTGGCTCGAGAGCAACCTATTCATCGGCGAACGCGCTCAGAAAGCGGGGCACCGAACTCTGGCAGGCAACGGCCACGGTTACTTCTTGCCGAACATGGGATTGAGCCAAGGCTTCGATGACTACCGCCTACTGCCCGGCACGTTCTTGGACGTGACAGGTGTCGCCGACATCAACAGCGACCGCCTAAACGCCCTCGCCAAAGAGATGCTGTCGGATCCGAAAAACGTCTCCCAGAAGGACGGCAAGCGCTTCTTCGCCTACTTCCACTTTCTGGACCCCCACTACACGTACATCAAACATCCAGAAAGCCCCGATTTCGGCGACAAGCGTCGCGATCTTTACGACAACGAAGTTCACTTTACCGACAAACACGTCGGCGACCTTGTCGACTGGGCGCTGAAGCAACCTTGGGGCAAGAACACCGCGGTCGTGATCACTGCAGACCACGGCGAAGGCTTCGGCGAGCGCGGGCACTTCCGCCACGCCTACGAGGTTTGGGAAAGCCTGGTGCGCGTTCCGCTCTTCATCTACGTGCCGGAAGCCAAGCCGCGACGCATCGAAGTCTCCCGCGGGCACATCGACCTGGCACCAACCATGGCCGACTTGATGGGTCTGCCGAATGACCCACCGTATCGCGGCGTCAGCCTGCTGCCGGAAGTGTTCGGCGCGGAAGCGAAGCCGAAGCCCGTCATCGTGGATCTACCGCGCTGCGACTTGATGGACCGACGACGCGCCTTGATTGACGGCGACTACAAGCTCGTCGCGTTTGGCGACGACAAATCGTTTTTCCTCTTCAACGTGGTCAAGGACTTCAAAGAAGAGAAGGACCTCTCCGCGGACGAGCCCCAGAAACTCGCCGAGATGAAGGCGCTCTACGAAAAGCTGTCCAAGGAGATCCCTACAGTGCCAGTGATCGGCGGCGTGCCGCTGAAAGGCGTGCATCCTTCGCAGCGGTACTGAGGCGCACGCTGATCGCGGCAAGCTAGGACTGCTTGTGCTCGGTGAGCGCCGACAAGAACTCCGCCGCGCCCTTGTCCGGCGTGAAGAACAAGTCGCCTTTGGGCTTGAACTTCTTTACGGTCAGAACAACGGTGTTCGGGTGCTCCGCGTCGGCCTCGAATTTGGCGATGCTGCGCCACGGGATCTCGAGGGTGACGAGTTTGCCGAGCTTGCGCTTTTTGCCAAGAGCCGTGCCCCCGCCGATCACGACGGAGATCCCTGCGCCGAGGATGGCGTAGTAGGCCCAGTCAGGCGGGTCGAACTGGATCTTGATGAAAAACACGCTGACTAGGAACACACCGAATAGCAGCCAGTAGATCCAGCCCGTGGCTGCGGACTGCGTGCCCGTGACCTTCACGCCGTCTTCGCTGACGCCACAGGTTCCATCTCCCGCGATCTCGATGGGGGGCCGCAGCTTGCCAATGGCAGGGGGCTCGAACTTGCCGTGGAAGTCCATGCGCGCCAACTATACCTCCGCCGCCAAGGCGCCATGCACGATCTTTCCACCGATGATCGTGCAGCGAACGCGGGCCGTGTCCAAGTCCTGGCTAGTGTGTAGCGCGGACCCGAGCACCACCAAGTCGGCACGCTTGCCCACTTCCAGAGTGCCCGCTTCGTTTAAGCAGCCGGAGACCTCCGCCGCGGTGCGCGTGTAGCTGACCAATGCCTGCTGCAGCGCGATACATTGCTCGGGCTCGTGCTGGACGCCACGCGCCGTGCGGCGAAAGACAGCAGAGCGGATCCCGTCCAGGGGGTCGAAGCCTGCCACCGGGAAGTCCGAACTGCCGGCGACACGAACACCCTTTTCAAGCAATGCAGCGAGGGGTTTGAGCTTCAGGCCGGGGATGGTTGGCGCCGCAGCCATGGCCGGCAGGTGCAGGAAGTGCGGCTGCACCACGGTGGCAGCGCCAACGCCGGCAATGCGGGCAATGAGCTCGTCGTCCAAGAACGTCGCGTGTTCGATCCGCGGCACTCCCGCGTTGCCGACGCGGGAGCCGCACGCTTCGTAGGCGGAGAGCGCGACATCGATGGCGGCGTTGCCGATGGCATGGATCGCGAGGGCAAAGCCGCGGTCGGCGGCCGCCTGCACGATCTCTTGCGCTTCTTCGTGGCGGTAGATTTGGATGCCGGAACGGATCTTCTTGCCGAGCTGCGGCGCTGTGGACAACGCCGCGCGCACCGGATCGAGGGATCGCTGTTTGATGCCCATGGCAAACGCCGACAGCGTGACTCCGGCAGTTTGCCACCAGCCCAGGCACATGGAGCAACCCGGCGCACCATCGAAGACCAGTTTGAGCGCCCCCGTGATCAAGTTGCCTTCTGTTTCGCCGGTCACGGAACCTTCAAGGGCATCCCAGGGGGTCTCCAGATAGCCGGTCACGGAAACCGGCATCATCACCGTGGGAACGACGAGCAATCCGCGTCGATCCGCCTCACGATATAGTGCGGCGAGATCTGCGGGCACGGTCGCGTCCACGACGCGTGTGATGCCCACCTGCACAAGGCTGCGATTGTGCTCTCCGAGACGCTCCAAGTAGCCATCGGGGCCGCGCACGATCGTGTTCTCCCGCGCGAGAGATTCCACCCGACTCATGCCGCGTTCGATCAGGATGCCGTCCGGCAAGCCCTTGCGGTCCCGGGAGATTAGACCGCCCGGCGGATCCGGTGTGTGGCGCGTGATGCCGGCGAGCTCCAAGGCGCGGCTGTTGGCTGCGGCGCGGTGGCAGCTGTAGTGCATGGCCATCAGCGGTCGATCCGGCACGGCATCGTCTAGCTCTTGGCGCGTGGGCGCGCGACGCTCGGCGAGCAACAGCTCGTCCCAGTCCGACGCGATCACCCAGTCGCCGTCGAGAGACTCTGCCGCGGCTTCGCGGAGCGCGCTCTGTAAGCTCGCAATGTCTGTGACGCGGGGCGGCACGAGCCGCAACTTGCCGCCATAGAGCGCGACGACGGACTGATGGTGGTGCGCGTCAATGAAGCCTGGCAACACCGTGGCTCCGGCTGCGTCCCATTGCGCCGCATCCGGACCGGCAGCAGCTTCGACATCGGCGCGCCGTCCGACAGCGAGCAGCTTGCCGTCGCGCCAGGCAATCGCCTCAGCGCGGCTGAGCGCTTCGTCCATGACGTGCACGTCCGCATTGAACAGCACGCATGTCTTGCTCATGCAGCTTCGAGTAGCCCCGGGGCCACACCGACGCAAGAGTCGCCCGCAGGCGCCGCACGCTCAGCGCGGCGGAGGAATGTGGCCGGTGCGCGGGTCGCGGGCGTCAACGTCGTTAGATAGGATGCACGCGTGCGCATTGCCTAAAGTACACGCGCGCTCGATGAGTTCGAAGCCCACCGCCTTGCTCATCACACCACGCCCAAGGCTGAACGCCTCGAGACAGGCTGCCGCGTCTCCGCGCGTACAGCTCTGCTGGCAGGCGGATAATTCGTGGCACACCGCTGCGGATTGTGGCTCCGGCGCTGCGGGTTCCGTTGCGTCATCACACAGCCCTTCGATGTCGTCGCATGCAAAGGGAGCGTCGTTCGCAGGCTCCGGATCGGAAACATCACTCGGCTGCGCGGGCCCGGCCTGCGACGAAGCGCACGCAGCGAGGCCCACGGCCGAAAGGAGAGTCAGCCATCGCATGGTGCGGATGGAACACGGCTTCTACCTTGGACCTTGGGTGATTCTTCTGCGGCGCGAACAAAGGTGCTGGAGTGCCTCGACTAGGCCACGGGCAGAACAAAGTCGTAGTTGGCCTGCACGCGGTCGGGCTTCGCCAGAGTTTTCATGATCAGCGACTTGCGAATGAACGGGTCACCGGCGTTGTAGGGGTCGTCGGGGAAGTAGAGTTGGGTCGTGATCGGCTGGTGACCGTGAGCCGAGAGCTTTACGTGCACGTGGGCGGGGCGATAGGTGCCACCGTTGAGGTAGCGGCCTGGGAGGATCGTTTGAACGGAGTACGCGCCGGAGGCGTCGGTCACCAACTTGCCACGCAGTCGGAGCGGAGTGGCGCCGCGACCGAAGGTTCCGTCGTTGTCGTAGCGGCCCTCGGCGTCGGCCTGCCATACGTCCATCAGCACCTCACCCAGTGGCGTCTTGCAGTCTTGCGACAACACGCGACCGCTGATCACAAGCGGCACGCCGCGGATCCCTTGGTCGACTAGGGCGCGGCGCATGGGCGCACCTCCGCGGTAGTACGGGCCCTCGATGTTCGGCTCGGTTACGAGGCACAGATTGGCGCTCGGCGCGGAAAGCGCAGAGCCTTGCGGAGCGGCTTGGACGTCGCCGGGACCTGCGGCGGATTGGGCCGATTGGGTGGGGCGCGCTTGCCCGCTCTCGGAGCCGCGACAGCCGATCAGCGGCAAGGGCAACGCGCCGATGAATGTGGCGGAAAGAAACGCGCGGCGCGGCAGTTGTGACGTCATCTTCGGTCGTCCTACGCTTGGTAGACGTACCAAGAGGATAGCGCATTCTTTCTTCGAAGGCTGGGCTGCGGGCGCGGCCCGGGAGGGATTGCCGCGTTCAGCGATCTCAGCCGACTTTTGTGGCGCGTGCGACGGCGCGAAGCGGTGCGTGTCCCGCGACGGCGGATCGGTACGGCGACGTACGGCGTTCGTTGGACTGTGCGACCTGCGCCGGAAGCGGTGACGCCGCTCTCGAGGGCGGTGCGCTCACGCGAAGCGCGCCCCGCGCACGGAGCGCGCGCTCGACGCAGCCGATGAGCACATCGTGATCCGCAGGCTTGAGCAAGACGCGCTGGACGTTCGAAGGCAGAAAGCGACGCTGCGCCAAGTCAGGTCGGGAAGTGACGACAAGCGCGGCGGCCTCGGGCTGGTGCCGCTGGAACCAAGACAGGAAGCGCACGGCGGGAATTCCGGACACGGATGCTTCAGTAAGCAAGACGTCCACAGCGTTACATTCGGCGATGCGAATGGCGCGCTCCCAACTGCTCACCCAGGATACTTGCCACTCCGCGTGCGTCGCCATGATCGCACGATGAGCGCCTGCAAGCGCGCGCGCGTCGTCGTCGACCCAGAGTATTTTCGCGGGATTTGCTGCGGCTCGTTGCATGGCGGCGCACAGGCAACCACCCAAGCGGCGTCCTGGGCAAAATTCTTGCGCTCGCGGCGATTTGTGGCTCCTGGCGGGCCGCCCCTTCCGCACCCAGCTGTCCCGCCAGGCGCGTCTTGCAATGGCCTGCACCGGCGCCCGTGCCATCACGCCGACGACAGCGCGCGTGGGGCTTTACTGAACCGACACTGCACGCACCGTTCCGGTATTCATCTCTAACAACACCAAACCGGCATCGTAAGTGCCAATCACGGCGGTAGAGCCGACGATGGCGAACCCTTGAACATAGACGAAGCCCGGCCAACTCGGCGTGACGCGCGACCAGCCACCGATGTCATTGCGGCGCGCAATCCCCAGAGAGCCTGCCAAGACATGAGGCCGGTTCTGGTCGTCGAACGCGATGGCGTCGAAGGCGGTGCCATCGAGGTTCCAGTCGCCGCCGCGCTCAGCCGGGTTCTTTCCGATGGCCCCCTTGGACGAGGCAACCAACTCGAAGCCCTTGCTGCCAAGCCGGTGCAACATGCCTTCGCGGAGCCCAAGGTGCGAAAAACCGCGCACTACCCACAGCGTGCCTTTACGGTCGACAGCGAGATCCCGCACGGGCAAGTCGAGCCCAGCTGGCACACCCGTGGGAGGCTCATCGCGCCAGCTGGGTTTGTCGATGTCTAGAGATACGAGCTCACCGCCCCATTCACCACTGTCGGACCCGAGATACAGGCGCTTCTGGTGAAGCACGGCGTGTTTGGGCCAACCGGGCTTGCTGCGCTTGCGCGTCGGCAGGGCCGCGGTCGTCCATTTGCCCGCTTCGCCGCGATGGAGACGCTCGCCCGCTAGGATGACGATCGCTTCACCCTGTGCCGCGAGCAAACTGGGTTGCTTGTCGTCGATGGCCGTTGAGGGCGGCGGCGGCACGGACTTCCATGTCCCGGCACGGTGCTCAAAGAGCCCAGGTTTGCCGCTGCTAGTCTTGGCGAGCACGAGCAGGTGACCGCCAGCGGCAGCGAGGGCACGCGGTTCGGCGCCCCCGGGCAACGCGATCGGCGTGACGCTGCCCTTGCCCACGTCGAGCAGCGCGGGCGTGGCGGTGCGGACCACGACGCTCTGCTTGCTCTGCAGCAGCCCCGCGGACACGGCTTGACCGCGACGGAAGTGTGATTCGTCTAGAGTGGGCATGGGCTGGGCGGCGTCCCCGACGGGGCTCGGCACTTTTGCGGAGGGCGGGCGCTCGCTCGCCTGGACCGTATCGGCGGGAGTGGGCGAAGAGCGCTGTTTGCTGCACGCGATCCCAGCGCCGAGCATGGCGACGCTCAAGCACAACGCGCGACGTAGATGACATGGCACGGGACAAGTGTAACCGCACCTGGCACTACATGCCTAAAACGCCTTCAACCCCGTCATCAACCGCTTGCTGATCACGATGCGTTGGATCTGCCCGGTGCCTTCGAAGATGTCGTAGACCTTGATGTCGCGGAACCATTTCTCCAAGAGTGCGTGGTCTTCGCTCAGGGTGCCGTGGGCGCCGCAGATTTCGATGGCGTCGTAGCAGGCGCGGATGGCGGCTTGGCCGGCGAGGGCTTTGCTCATGGAGGCTTCTTTGGCGTTGGGGATCGAGTGATCCGCCATCCACACGGCCTTCCACGTCAGGATGCGCGCGGCTTCTAGCTGGCGCCCGGCGCGCGCGAGTCGCTCCGCGATGGCCGCGTAGCGCGGGATCGGGCGCGAGAGCACGTAGTTGTCTCTGACGAAATCGCAGGCGTATTCGTAAGCGGCGCGGCCGATGCCGATGGCCATGGCCGCGACGAGGGGGCGCGTGTTGTCGAAGGTTTTCATGGCGGTCATGAAGCCCTCTTTGGTCTGGTACTTCTCTTCACCGCCCAGCAAGTTATCGATGGGCACGCGACAATCTTCGAGCACGAGCTCCGCGGTTTCGTTGGCGCGCAGCCCCATCTTCTCTTCGATCTTGCCCACGAAGAACCCCGGCGTGCCCTGCTCCACCACGAAGGCGCGGTGTCCGGCGCGGCCTTGCGTGGGGTCCACCGTCGCAAAGATCACGACCCAGGACGCGCGGCCGCCGTTCGTGATGTAGCACTTGCGCCCGTTGAGCACGTAGGCGTCGCCGTCCTTGCGACAGCTGGTGCGGATCGCCGCGACGTCACTGCCCGCGCCGGGCTCGGTCAAACCGTAGGCGCCCCAGCGCAGCTCTTTGCTCATGTCGCGGAAGATCCCGAAGAAGCGCTCTTTCTGTTCCGGCGTCCCGGTCGCGCGCAGGGGCGGTCCACCCAGACCCGCGCCGGGCAAGCACAACATGATGCTGGCGTCCGCCCAGGCGAGTTCTTCCGCGCCAATGGCGGCGGTGCGGTTGGCTTGGCTCGGCTTCTTTGGGTCGCGCTGCTTCGGCCCCTCCTGAAAGTCCTCCATCGGATTGGCATCGCCCTTCATCGCCTGGCTCATGGCGTAGAAGGTGCGCAAGAACTCCGTGTCGATGTTCTTCTCGCGATCCCACTTCAGACTCTGCGGGCGAATGACGTTCTTGCCCATGTCGGAAAGCGCATCTTTGAGCATGCGCTGCTGTCCGTTTAGCTCTAGTTCGTACATCTGCCGCTCCTCAGGTAAAGACGCTCTGGGTTTCGGGCGTGGGCAACACCACCGCGGGGTCCAGGGCTTGGTCCGTAAGCAAGAGCACCGCCAGCTGGTCCATCTGCGCCGTCGTCATGCCGGAAAGCGCCATCTGCCGCGCGTCGCGCATCATTTTTTCTACGATCACGTCGCGCATGAAGCCCGCGCCGCCGTGCAGCTGCACCGCGTCGTCCGTGGTGCGCATGGCGACCTCATGGGCGTGTGCCACGGCTTGTGCGGTCGCCAGCAAGCAGGCTTTCTCGTCTTTTTTGGCGTCGAAAGACCAAGCCGCGCGCCGTACGAGTTCCCGCGCGCTCTCGATGTCCATGTGGCGATCCGCCAAGTTGAAGGCGACGGCTTGGAAGTGCCCGATGGGCTTGCCGAAGGCCTTGCGCATATCGCAATACTCACGCGTCAGATCGAAGGCTGAGCGCGCCAATCCAACCTGACGCGCTGCGATGGTGAGAGAGTACTTGGCGAAGAAGCGGATCGTAGCCGCAGCAAAGTCACCACCGCCCAGCAGGCGGTCTGCTTTGCCCACGGCTACCCGGTCCAGCTTCACCTGGCCGAAGTTGGCACAGGCGAGCCCGAGGGTTTCGTGTCGGCCTGTGACTTCGAGGCCCTTGGCGCCCTGCTTGACGATGAACGCGCCGATGCCGTTCCAACCTTGGGCGGCATCGACCTGAGCAAAGACGACGAACTGAGCGGCCACGGCAGCGTTGCTGACGAAGCTCTTCTCACCGCTCAGCTCGAAGCCGTCGCCCGCAGGCTTGGCCACGGTCACAAATCCGGGTTGGTCGCGATTGGGTTGCGCTTCGCTCCATGCCACCGCGCCGAACGCGGCCGCCCCGAGCAGCGGCTCGAGCAGCGCGCGCTGCTGCGCGTCGTCACCTAACTCCAGCGCCGCCAGCGTGAAGGGACCAAAGGACGGCAAGCCGAAGGGCGCGGCGGCATCTCCGTAGGCCAGCTCTTCGTTGATCAGCACCGCGGTCAACAGACCGAGACCCTGACCACCCAGGCTCTCGGGCACCCCGGCCGCGCCCAGGGCCATTTCCTGGATCGCGCCGCGAACCTCTGCACTGACCTCTCGCGCCGCTTCGAATTTGCGTGCTCTGGGCAGAAGCGCGCTCTTGGCGAAATCCGCGACGGTTCCGAGAATCAGCTGCTGATCCTCACTCGGTTCAAAGGAAATCATGGATTTTCTCCCGGTTTCCGCTTGTATAGCGTCACTATACAATGCGAGCAAGCAAATTCGGCCTGCGGGCCGGGAGCGTGCACCTCGCGCAGCTCCGGAATCGCCCGACCTCAGCCCGACAACGCTAAGCTCAACGCAGTGGCGCAGTTCGACGAATCCGAAGACCAGATGCCGACGGTGGCCAGCGCGCCAACGCCCGCGAGGACGACCGCGCGTGGACTTTCCTTTGAAGTCATCGCCGGTCCAGATGGTGGCGCGCGCGGTTCGATTCGCAGCGAAAAAATCGTGGCCGGCCGCTCGGTCGCCGCCGATCTGCGGCTCACCGATGGAACGGCGTCGAGCTTTCACGTGGAGCTGTCGCCCACTCCAGAGGGCATTTTCGTACGGGATTTGGAGAGTCTAAACGGCACCGTCTTCCACGGCGCTCGGCTCCGATCCGCCTTAGTTCCCAGCGGTTCGACTCTGCAACTGGGCGCAACCCTGCTCCGTGTCGACCTCGACACCCCCGTCGAGGCGCAGACTGAGCAACTCGCGAGTTTCGGCGCGCTGGTTGGAGATAGCCCGGCGATGCGCGAGGCATTTTCATTGCTGGCACGGCTTGCTGGAACTCACCTTTCTCTACTGATCGAGGGGCCCACGGGCACTGGCAAGGAACTCGCCGCACGGGCCGTGCACGAGCACAGCGCGCAGGCCGGCGCGCCTTTTGTGGTGTTGGACTGCACCGCGATCCCCGCCGCACTGGCCGAGAGCGTGCTCTTTGGTCATGAGCGCGGCGCGTTTACAGGCGCGACCGAGCGGCGCCCGGGCGTCTTCGAGGCGGCGGGCCCGGGCACGGTGTTCTTGGACGAAGTCGGCGAACTGCCTATGGCCCTACAACCCAAGCTGCTGCGGGTTTTGGAGCAGCGCCAAGTCTCTCGGGTGGGCAGTGCGAATCCCATTCCGGTCGCGGCGCGGATCGTGTCAGCGACCTGGCGCGATCTGCGTGCGCGCATCAATCAGAAGAAGTTTCGCGAAGACCTGTACTACCGACTCGCCCAAGCGCGTGTAGCCATTCCCGCGCTTTCTGACCGACCCGAGGACATTCCGACGCTCGTGCGGCACTTTCTTTCGCGACTTCCGAAAAGCCAGCAAGGCGCGCGCTCCATTTCACCCGAAGCGCTGCAAGAACTTACAGCCCGCGACTATCCGGGCAACGTACGGGAACTATTGCATACGGTGGAGCGCGCGGCAGTGCTAGCGGCTGGCGACGTGATCTTGCCGTCGGATCTGTCTTTCGAACGCATGCTGATGGGAGAATGCAGTCGCGCAGGGAGCGGGCCCGGAATGAGCGACGACGCGCCCACGCAAGCTCTACCCTTGTTCAAGGAAGCCAAGCGCACCCTGATTGACGAATTCGAACGCGACTATTTGGCACGACTCATCGCGCGCGCCGATAACAACCTATCCCGTGCGTCAGCACTCGCGGGCATCGAGCGTCACCATCTCCGAGACTTGCTGCGCAAGCACGGCTTGTGGAGCACGGAGTCGTAGCCCGACCACCAGCTATTTGCAGCTGTCGGCCTTCCAACCGGACTTCGAACCATTCACCGAGCTGCCTTTGTCTTTGCAGAACTTCTGCATGGCTTCTAGGCACGTGCCGGTCACCTTGAGTGCAGTGCTCACGCTCTTGCCATCGCTACACACGGCGCAACACAGGCGACACTGCCCCCCGTCCTTGTGCGCGACGGTGCAAGAGCAAGACCCGTCGGCGTCGCAATTCGTACAACATTTCGCCACACCGCCAGGGCCGCTGCAGGCCGCTGGACCTTCGCAGCAGGGATCCCCCGTGCCACCACAGAGTTTGCACATGCCGCCCACACAAACCCGTCCCACGTCGCAGGAATCGCCCGTGCAACACGCAGCGTCGGTGCCACCGCATGGAACGCAGGCGCCACCTGCACACACGGCGCCTAAATCGCAGGCGTCCTCATCGCAGCAAGGCGTGCTTGGTTTTCCGCACTCCAGACACACGCCGGCGGTAGAGCACTTGAGGCCCAGACCAACGCAAGCTTGGCCACAGCAAGGTTCGCCGGCCCCGCCACACGTCACGCACATCGAGTTGCCATTGCAGGTGGCACCCGGATCACACCCCAAACCGCAGCACGTCTGACCGGGAGCGCCACAATCCGGACCGGAATCCACGCCGCTCCCACCTTGCCCTGTGGCACCACTGTCCGGCTGCGACGATAGGGCGTTCGTGTCGTGCGTAACGCTGCAACCGAAAGCGACGGCATGCGCCAGTGCTCCAAACACGGCATACGTCGACGGGGAGCGCATACTTCAGTCTAGCATGCCGCCTTACACCCGGGCTCGACCCTAGAGCGCGCCACGCACACCCAGGTAGGCTCCCCCGGGCGAAGGAGCGACCACGAATTGCGGCGTCCGAGAACGCTGTGCACGCCTCCCGGGCGCGTCGTCAGCTCCTGACTCTGCAAAGTAAAAGTACGCTGCCCCCGCGTACGCAGCCAAGCCGACTCCCAACGAGATGTCGGCCACTAAGAACTTGGTGCGAACGGCGTCGCTGTCCGCACTTGAGCAACCGGGCGCGCAGCTCGACTCCAAATCAGAGTACTCAGCTTGACCAATCGCGGCGAAGGTTCCGAAGCTAATCAGCCCAGCGGTGCCGATGCCAGCAAGTACCCAGAATGCCAGCGGCGGCGCCGTCGAGACTTCGCCAACAGGAAGCTCCGCGATGATTTCGCGATTCTTCACGCCGGCCTTGATCAACACATCCACCCGGACCTCGGGCTGACCATTCACCTGAAACCCCAACGCATGCGGCCCAGGTTCCAGCGCCAGAGGTTTCCCATCCAATCGCCGCGCGACTTCCCGGCCATCAACACGGACAACCACATCGACGATGTCCGCGCCGCTTTGGCTGCGCGCGCCGAGCACCACAGTGGGCATGCTGCTTTGAACCTCTTCCAACCATCGACCGCAGTCCGCTTGGATGATCGCTGGGCAGCCCCTCGCCGCGCACACATACAGCCGATCTCTGGCTTCGAGCAGACGCCCAGCTTGACGCAGCTCTTGGCCGCTGAGGTGCGCGGCGGCGCAGACGTCTTTGACAGGGGGTGCTGCGTGAATCCCTGCAGGGGCGCCCAGCGTCGCTGCCAACATCGCGAGGGACCGAAACTGCAACCACCGCATTGTGCCCCACTCTAGCAAGCGCCGCGTGGAAACGACCAGCACCCACAGGCGTGATAGGCTTCGCGGAATGGCGCAGACGCCGGAGCCGGAGCGGATCATCGGCAGGTACGCGCTATTTGGAGAGATTGCGGCCGGGGGCATGGCCACCGTACACCTGGGACGACTGCTGGGGCCTGCCGGCTTTGCGCGCACCGTGGCGATCAAGCGACTGCATCCGCAGTTTGCCAAGGACCCGGAATTCGTATCCATGTTCCTCGACGAGGCCCGTCTGGCCGCGCGCATCCGTCACCCTAATGTTGTATCCACCCTGGACGTAGTCGCGTTGGAGGGCGAGTTGTTCATCGTCATGGACTACGTCGATGGCGAGGGGGGGGGCGGATTGTCTCATCGTCGGGGACGGTGCGGGGGGCGACCCCGGGCCCCGCATCCGCGGGCTGCCGGGAGAGGGGGGCCCGCCACTGCCCGTCGACGTGACCGCCGCGATATTTGTCAACGTGCTGCACGGCCTTCACGCCGCTCACGAAACTCATGGCGAAACCGGCCGACCGCTCGGACTGATCCACCGCGACGTATCACCGCAAAACATCCTCGTGGGTACAGACGGCGCGGGACGCTTGGTGGATTTCGGTGTTGCCAAGGCAGCGGGTCGCTCGCAGCAGACGAGAGAAGGGATCGTCAAAGGGAAGATCGCCTACATGGCGCCGGAGCAGTTGCGCCGAGGCCAGCTCGATCGACGCACGGACCTGTACGCGGCCGCCGTGGTCTTGTGGGAAACCTTGTCCGGCCGGCGACTGTTCGAAGGCGACAGCGACTTTCAGGTCGCCGAGCAGATCATCCACCGTGGGGTCAGCGAACCCCCGTCTCATTTCAACGCACAGGTCAGCAGCGAATTGGATGCCATCGTCATGCGCGGGACCCTGCGAGATCCCGCGCAGCGCTTCGCCACCGCTCTCGAAATGGCAGACGCCCTTGAGCGCTCTACCTCCCTCGCGACTGCCCGCCGAGTGGGACTGCATGTGCAGCAAACTGCGGCCGCGGAACTGCAAGCACGCGCGCATCGAGTCGCTTCTCTGGAAGCGGCGACTCCCATGGGCAGCCCGGCCGCGCTTCAGACACCGGCGTCGGTGCCGCCTTCATCCCACGGGGAGGCATCAGCTGCGTCCGAGCCGACTCGCGCCATTTCCGAACCGCTGCGACCCGTGCAGGGCAACGGCACAGAGCCATCCCAAGAGTCGACGCGCATGCTTTCGGGGCCTCGCGTCCCTGCGCCCTTCTTCCCGGCGCACGCCACTCAGACGCTGCCAGCGCCCGTCGAACCAACCGTCCTGACCCGGCGGCCCGATGTCGGAGACCCCGCAAAGACCGAGGGCGCCCACGCACGTCGCGCCGCCCTATTCGGTGTTGGGATTGCGTTTGCGGTGGCATTCGGCGTCGCGGCGACGCTACTGCTCGTGCGCGCCTCTTCACCGTCCGAAGAAACACCGCCGGCTGCATCCGTTGGTTCCATCGAGCGGCCGATGGGCCCCAGCACCCCTTCAAGCGCCGCTACACGCTCAACCGCTGACCCAGAACCAGCCAAGCCGGCACCAACAAGTACTGGCACAAGCTCCGCCAGTGCGTCGGCCTTCGCTGCACCTCGTGCTCCGCGCCCGCTCCCGCGCCCGACTCCGGCTCCGGCGGCAGACAAATGCAACCCGCCCCACTACTTCGATGGACCCATCAAGAAGTTGAAGCCTGGTTGCTACTAGGATGTCGCGGCACTCGCGCGACGTCGTCGCATGAACAACGCCAGAACTCCGAGCACGAGCCATCCCGTCGTGCGCGCCGGCGGGCCACGAAGTTGACACCCGCCGCCGTCTGTTGCGACAGCCGCGCCCCGCGCCACGGGTTCTTCTGCGCCTGAAGCCAGGGGGTCCTCGCAGCCCGCGCCAGTCTCTCCAGCTGCAACACTCCCAGCCTGGTCCACACATTGATCTGCAGCGTTCTCCACGCCGTCCCCATCGACGTCGTCATCGCACGCGTCCCCCACGCCGTCCTCGTCCGTATCCAACTGAGCCGGGTCCGCAACGTCAGGACACAGGTCCTCATTGTCCGGGGTGCCGTCGCCGTCTGTGTCTGAGGCCGCAGGCACTGGAGGCAGATCTGAATCGCAGGCGTCCCCTCGACCGTCCTGGTCCCAGTCAGACTGGTCGGGATTTGCGTGTTTCGGACAGTTGTCATCTTCGTCGACAAAGCCGTCTCCGTCGTCGTCCTGTTCGCACGCGTCGCCGCGCCCATCGTGGTCCGAGTCCAGCTGGGTCGCGTTCTTCTTCTTCGGACAATTGTCGACATCGTCTTTGATCCCGTCGCCGTCGTCATCTCCGTCGCAGGCGTCGCCTTTTGCGTCCTTGTCCGTGTCGTTCTGGCCAGCGTTCTTGTGCTTGGGGCAGTTGTCCTGTTGGTCTTTGACTCCATCATTGTCGTCATCACCATCACAAGCGTCGCCCTTGCCGTCTTTGTCCGTGTCGTTTTGGCCCGCGTTCTTCTGCTTAGGGCAGTTGTCTTTGTTGTCTTTCACTCCATCGCCGTCATCGTCTCCGTCGCAGGCGTCGCCTTTTCCGTCTTTGTCCGTGTCGTTTTGGCTGGCGTTTTTTACGCTCGGGCAGTTGTCCTTCTTGTCGTTGACTCCGTCGTTGTCCTTGTCCTTGTCGTTACACGGCCCGGTGCCGTTGTCGCTGCCCCACCACTCCCAATGCCACGCCTCGCTGGGCACCGTGCGCTTGAAACCGAACTTGCCTGCGTTGCCATTGAGCCAGCTGTAGACGCCGCCGGATGAGGTGTTCAAGTCCAACGCGTGACCGCTCTGGTGGTTGCTGTAGCCGGGCTTCGCCGCCAAGTTGCAGCTGTTGCAACTGCAGTTCACATAGCAGCTGTACAAATACTGTTGCTCCGACATGCTGCGAAAACCGCTGACGATGCGCAGCTGCACCCCGCTCTTCTGCGCAGCAGCCGCCATCTTCATGTAGGCGTTCGCTGTCTTCCACTCCACCTTCTTGCCGTCCACGGTCACGAGTTGGATCGAAAACGCGCTCCCGCTCTTGTAGCCAGTGGCACTACTCATCTGACAGGAAAGGCTCGAGAGTTCTTCGCGGAGCGCACCCACGTCTTCTGGCTCGTGCTCCGGCTCCGAGGTGTGTTCGTCCCACTGTGGAAGCGCACAGCTGGACAGCAGAAGGAGCGAAAGCATGCACCCCAACCGCGAGCCCCTGCCGCGCAGGAGTCGCTGCGCGAAAACACTGCGTGCAACGGACAGACGAGTCCACGACCTTCGGCGTGCCAGAATCCCAACGCCGAGCAAACACCACAGCGCCAGAGCGTGGCCCCCACGCTGGGGCGCCGGCCCCATGCTGCAACCCGGCTCCGCACCCCTCGAATCGCCGCGGGTGACGGGCGCCATGGCATCGCCACATCCGTTCGCGCCGGTGCCGGGTTCGAAGGTGCATGCGTCGTTTGCATTCTCAACGCCGTCGCCGTCTATATCGCCGTCACAAGCGTCGCCCAAACCGTCTTGATCCGTGTCGGTCTGATCAGGATCGCTGATACCCACGCACACGTCGTCCTCATCCGCCACGCCGTCGTCGTCGGTATCTGCGGCGAGCTGACAGGCATCGCCCACGGCGTCTTTGTCCGTGTCTAGCTGGTCGGAGTTTGCGACATCCGGGCAGTTGTCGGAGGCGTTGGCCACGCCGTCGCCGTCTCTGTCGGAGTCACAGGCGTCGCCTTCGCCGTCTTCGTCGGCGTCCGCCTGATCAACGTTTTCAATCTTGGGACAGTTGTCCTCGGCGTCCACGAATCCATCGCCGTCGTTGTCATCAGCGCAAGCGTCACCCCTGCCGTCTTTGTCGGTATCGGTCTGAGCGGCGTTCTTCGTTTTGGGACAATTGTCTTGTTCGTCTTTGACGCCGTCTCCGTCATCGTCCACGTCGCAGGCGTCTCCTTTGCCGTCTTTGTCCGTGTCGTTCTGGCCTGCGTTCTTGTGCTTGGGGCAGTTGTCTTTTTCGTCTTTGACACCGTCACCGTCGTCGTCTCCGTCACAAGCGTCGCCCTTGCCGTCTTTGTCGGTGTCGTTCTGAGCTGCGTTCTTGTCTTTGGGGCAGTTGTCTTTCTCGTCTTTGACACCGTCGTCGTCGTCATCCCCGTCGCACGCGTCGCCCTTGCCGTCCTTGTCGGTGTCGTTCTGCCCAGAGTTTTTGACGGTCTTGCAGTTGTCCTGGGAGTCCGGCACTCCGTCCTTATCCGTATCGTCCTTTGAAACGCAGGAGCCGTTTGCTTGGCGCACGCCAATGTCAGATCCGTAATAGAAACGTAAGATCTGCCCACTGCTAAAGCTCTTGTTCTTCTCCAGACAACGCGCGCCCCACTGGCTCATGCAGCCGCGATTCTGTCCGAACCCGGGCGGACCAATGTACCCCAGCGACGTCTGCTGTACGCTCTTGCCGCTCTTGCCAGCGTTGTAGGTGACGTACTTCTCCATGGCGTGGCCAGGGTTGCCCTTGCACGCAGAGCCGCCTGTATTGGGGTCGCCGCTAACGTAGAACCCGTACGTCAACGTGCCATTGTACGCGAGGTACTGTCCCGCAGTGTTCTTGACGGCCTGCTTCGCACGCTCGCTTGGCTTCGCTCCGCAGCCGTAGACCTGACAGCCTTGGCTGTCACAAATGCTGCCCTTCGTTGCCAACGCGTAGTAGGCGACGGAGCGTGCAGCGATAGCTTGAGCCTCCAGCGCCTGCAAGTCAGCGCCACCGTTTTCGCAGGTGATGACGTGCGGCAAGTAGTCGTCCTCCATGCTCTTGGTGCCCTTGCCGATCACGGGGATGCTGCAGTAGGCCTTGGACGGCGCTTGGACGGCCTCGGCGTGGGTGCCAACGAACTCTTCCGACTCGGGCATCGGGCCGCAGGCGAGGAGAAACAAGCTCGCTAGTCCACCGCAGAGCGCACGCAGATCCATCATGAATCCTGGGAACTGCAAACCAGGGACCAACCGGCGAATCCCCAAAACCCTGTACAGCTGCCCGGCAAAAAGGTCGGGGCTGGTCACTCCGCCCCCAGCTGCAGTGCCCCGGCTGGTCACTGCAGCCCCACCCGCCCGCCGCCGCTGGGACGCGCAAGGGGGGCCGCGGTGGCGACGACGGCGGCGGGCCCAGCACAACGGCGCGCTGCTACTTGCCGCGGGAGGCCTTGGTGTGGCGCCCCGCCGCTGAGAAACCGAGGTGCGCTACGGCGTGCCGTCGCAGAAAGTCGCGTGAATCTGACGCAACTGTGCACGCGCTGCCGTAC
This sequence comes from uncultured Myxococcales bacterium, assembly GCA_937872925.1. Taxonomy (GTDB): domain Bacteria; phylum Myxococcota_A; class Polyangia; order Polyangiales; family Polyangiaceae; genus JACKEA01. Next base: position 64,491 of record CALMUT010000372.1, read on the forward strand.
CCGACCTTGGACGCGCCGTCGGAGACTGCGCTAGATACGCGCGCATGCATGATCTCGCCGTTCTCTTCGAGCACCCCGCGTGGCAAGAGCCGCTCTTTGCAGCTCTCGACGCGCGCGGCGTCGACTACGTCCGCGTCGACCTGAAGCAAGCCGCGTACGGAAGCGACGACGCTGCGCCAGCGCGGGTTGCATTCAACCAAGCCAGCCCCAGCGCCTACGTACGTGGGCACGAACGCGCTGTACCGCAGGCGCTCGCCTACATGCGCCACCTCGCTCGCCTCGGCTGTGACGTCATCAACGGCGCGGACGCTTTCTCGATGGAGCTCTCCAAGGCCGCACAAGTCGCGCTGTGTCGACAGCTGGGCATCGACCACCCGCAGTCCGTCATCTTCAACGATGTCGAAGCAGCCATCGAGAAGACAACGTCTTGGCCACGGTTGCTCAAGCCGGATTTGGGTGGCAGCGGCGCACGCATTCAAGTCGTCAGCGGCCCGGAAGAGCTGCGCGCCGCCTTCGCCGACTCGAACATCTGGGCACCGGACAACCTGTTCCTGCTGCAAGAGTATCTGCCCCACGATCCCGAGCACGGCATCATTCGATTGGAGATCCTGGAAGGCGAGCTGCTCTACCCCATGCGCGTCGTCACCCACGGGCGCTTCAATCTCTGCCCTTCCCCGGTCTGCAACCCCGGAGACGGCGACGGCGTCTGCGAAGTGCCAGCGGTCGCGAGCGCGCCGGTCGAGTTCTATCCATACCCGGAGGTCCCGAGCGTCGCCGTAGAAAGCGCCAAACGGATCCTGGCGGCGTCCCACATCGACATCGGCGGCGTGGAATACCTAGAAACTCCGGACGGACGGCGCGTGTTCTACGACGTCAACGCGAACTCGAATCTTCGGCCGAGTGTGGCGGCTCACTTCGACCTGCAACCCTTCGAGCGCGTGGCGGATTTCTTGCTGAAGCGCGTGGCCGAGGCCCACTCCAAAGCAAGCGGTTGATTCCCGCAGCCACACTCTAGGCACGCGCCGGCAACTCAACTTTGCGCGCATCGGACGCGTGCATTCGATTCCCACGTTCTTTGGGCTAAACTCCGCAGCATGCGCGCTTCGATCGCTCTGTCCCTCGCACTGCTCCTGCTCGCACCCGCGGCGCACGCCGACGCCATCGACGACCTAGCGCCCGGCGCCTGGTACCAGATCCCGAACAGCAAGATGCGTGACGTCTGCCCGCCGAACGAACCCGCATACGACTGGCACTTCCACTGCCAAAACGTCACCGCGGCCTGGAACGGCGGCGCCGTCGACACCACGCGGGGGCGCCTGCTGCTCTGGGGAGGCGGACACGCGGACTACAAGGGCAACGAGATCTACGCCTTCGACTTCGCGGCGCTCACCTGGTCGCTAGTCTGGGGCCCAACGCCGGACGCGCAGATCCCATCGGGCGGCACTCACGAAACCTACGACGACGGCAACCCTGGCTCGCGCCACACCTATTCCGGACTCGCGTACGTGCCAACGACGGACAGCCTGCTCACCATGGGCGGCAGCCTGTGGCAGAGCGGTTCGTATTCCGGCGCCACCTGGGCGTTTTCTTTTGGGGATGGGAAGTGGTCGCGCAAAGCCGACGAAGGGGAAAGCGACTCTTTTGGCGACCCAAGCGTCTTTGATCCAGTGTCCGGTCACGTGTTCCGGCGCGCCAACCGGCGCATGCAGGAGTACGATCCCGTGGCGGATACATATACAGGGCGCGCCGAGTCCAACGGAGGATTCTGGGCGTCCAACGTCTCTGCGGCTTTGGATCCCGAGGCGCGATTGATGGTCATCGTCGGCGACGGCCGCGTGGACCTGTATCACTTGGATACGGACAAGTACGAACAAGACGTCGCGATCACCGGCGCCAACGCCCAAGACTTGTTTGGCGGCTCCTCCCCCGGCATCGACTTCGACCCCGCGCAAAAGAAGTTCGTACTCTGGCACGGAGGGCTGGACGTGTACACCTTCGACCCAGTTGCGAAGAGCTTCGAGAAGCACGCCGGCAGCGGCGACGACCCGGGCGCCGTCACCACCAGCGGCGGCGTGTTCGGACGCTTTCGATTCATCCCAAGCCGCAACGTCTTTGCCCGCGTCAACGACGTCGACGAAGACGTATTCGTGTTCCGGCTCGCCCCCGGCAAAGGCACGCCCGTCACGCCACCCCCACCTGGCAGCGGCGGCAACGGCGGTGGCAGTGGCAATGGCGGCGCGAGCAGCGGCGGCACGGTCGGCACCGGCGCGGCTGCCAGCGCCGCCCCGAGCGACGACAGCGGCTGCGGCTGCCGGCAGGCGCGCGACTCACGTACTCCAACGCACGGGATTGCACTGTTCGCCCTCGCCGCGACGCTACTGCGGCGCCGGCGGCGGTTGCGCCATCACTTCCGATAATCGGCGGGCAAACGCTTGTCTAAACTGATCTTGGCGGTTTTTGTCGAACAGCTCCATGCGCATGGCTGAGTCGAGACCCCCTTCGTTGGCGCGACGTTGTGCAGCGCCGCTGTCCCGCGACTCTTGCGACGAGAAGTCCTGCTAGGCCGCCAGCATGGGTCGGTCTGGCAGGGTGTCTGCCATGCGACCGACCTTGAGGCGTTTGAGGGGCGACGACGAGAAGGCGCCGATTCTGGCGCCGCTCCTCTCGCTCCCCCGGCGTCAGCGTTTCCGGTGTGCCGCCGGGCGTTGCCGCGCTATCGTCGTCGTGATCGACGGAATGGGCACGCAGATGAAGCTGAAAGCGTTGCCAGGGCTGATGCTTCTCGGCGCCTGGGCCTGTGGGCCCAAAGCGCATCCGGTCCAGCAGGACAACCGCGTCGTTCCGGTCGCTGACAACGCGGGAATGCGCGACCCGATGCCTGTCCTCCCCGCTGCAATTCAACCTCAAACCACCGATCTTGAGACTTCCAGCAGCCAAGAAGAATGCGCGGGGTGTGCGTTCCGTCCCATTTTGTACGGGCAGGCTTGCAGCGGGATCGACGTTAACGAGGTGGGTATGCTCTGCAGTCGGCAGTTGGGCAAACCAACGGCCGTGGGCCCGCCGTCGTTGAGGGCCAACGTGCAAGCCTGTAAACCCGACTGCTGCACCTACACAAACCCACCACATCGATCCGCCAAGGGGGGATGCGAAGACTGCAATTACGCCTCTGTGGTCTATTCCCACGCATGCACCCCCGACGTCGCGACGCACGACGAGGTCTTGCTCTGCGCACACGCCGCAAACCACGTGATGCGGCCGATCACGAATCGCGGCGTTCAGTTTCGTTCTCGAGTGCGCCCCTGCACGCAATCTTGCTGTGCGGACCTCACCAGCAGACACGGGTCGCCGTGAGCTCCCCGGCTCAGCACAAGGGAAGGGCGCTTCCAGCACGCTGGCACTCAAGATCGGAAGCCAGTTTCGGGCGCCCTTCACGCTTCGGTCGAGCCACCGTTTGCGAGACGGCTCCTAGTCGAGCGCCATGCCAACGCGCATGCGATCCCGTTAACCAACCAACCTGCCGCAGCGATGCCAGCGCTGGTGGTTTGGACGCTGGCCTGCCGCTTCATCCACCCTGAGATGCCTCGGAGAGTGTACTGAGTCGCGAGTTCTTCGATTGGAGGTGGCGACGAAAGAACTATCGGCAGCACGTGGAGTCCAGCAAATAGCACCAGATGACCCATGAGCAGGAACAGCACACCGAAGACTGGCCAATCGATCCGCCGGCGCAGGGTCGAGTAGATGGTCAGTCCCGCGCCGACTGCAAACATCAACCAGCCTGAGTACACCAGCGGCGTCAACGCTTTCTGCTGTGCGAGTATTCCAGCGAGTCGTGCGGTCGTCTGAGGAGATGCCTGGGACTGAAACACTTGGGCAGCCTGGCTCAGCCCGTACGCTTGGCGAGCGGCGAGCCCCACCAGCAGAGCCTGCCCCAGCAGCAGCAACGCAAAAGGGCCGGCGCGAGCTTGGACGGAGGGAGAGCTATTCAAGGACCTGTCTCCGGACGCGAGAGGCCATTTGCTTGCCTTGCCGGAGCAGCTCGATGCGGACCGACGCGATGGTTTTTGACACTCGAGAAGGATGGATCGCCTTCCCAGCTGCAGCACTGGATATAATTCGCACACGGCTGCGCTGATTGCTTTGCGGCGCTATCGCCCTGCATGCGTGCGGGTTCCCGCCGGAGGAACCCGGATCTGGCTGCCGCTCGGTCAGGAAAGCCACGGTCACAAGCATGACCGTCGACACCAGCCGACACGAGCGCTGAACCGCGTCGGGTTCTCGAATGCGGACGGCTGAGCCGCCTCGCGCGCTCTGGGCCTGGCCCAGGCACCGGCCACGTGCGGGATGCTGAACATCGATTCACGGGCTGGCCGGCCTAGGCAGCCGCGTGGCCCAGAAAAGTCTGCCCGTTCATGCCAAACCGCGGGAAAACACGCTTCGAGCTTGCGCGGACCCCGACTGCGATCTAGGGTCCGCGCCCCCCTATGAAAGCGGCAGTAATTCGAACGGGCGGTAAGCAATACCGCGTGGCTGAAGGCGATGTCATCCAGGTCGAGAAGATCGAAGGTGACAAAGGCGCCAAGGTCGAGTTCGGCGAGGTGCTCCTCGTCGGTGGTGACAGCGTCAAAGTGGGCAAGCCCACGGTGAGCGGTGCGAAGGTCTCTGGCGAGATCGTCGGACAAGAGCGCGGCGACAAGATCGTCGTCTTCAAGTTCAAACGGCGCAAGCGTCACCATCGCAAGGCGGGTCACCGTCAGAATCTGACGCAGGTAAAGATCACCGGGATTACGGGCTGAGACAATGGCACACAAAAAAGGTGGCGGCTCCACACGCAACGGCCGCGGTTCGAACGCACAACATCGCGGCGTCAAAGTCTACGGCGGCCAAGCCGTGCGTGCCGGCGGTATCCTGGTTCGTCAGGTCGGCGAGAGCATCAGCCCCGGGCGCAACGTCGGGAAGGGCAAAGACTTCACGCTGTTCTCCCTAGTCGACGGCACCGTCGCCTACGAGTGGGCAACACGCACCAAGAAGCGCGTCAGTGTGTACCCCGAAGGCCAAGCGCCCAAGGCCATCTGATCCTCGCGGCGGAGCTCGGACTCCGCGATGACTCGATACAAGCTACTCGTCACCGATCTGGACGGCACGCTGCTCGCGTCAGACGGGATTGCACATGCGCGTGATGCGACGGCGCTGCGCGAGCTGATCGATCGCGGCGTTGCCGTCAGCCTGTGCACCGGGCGCATGTATTCCGGCACGCGCCATGTGGCCCGGGATGTCGGGCTAGAAGGCCCGGTGGGCTGCTTGGACGGCAGCCACGTCGTGGACACCCGCTCCGACCGCGAGATGGCGGTGCACGCTTTGAGCGAGCTGGCGACCGAGACGCTGCTTTCCACCTTGAGCTTCCACGGCGCGACCCCCTTCGTCTTCGCAGGTGACTCCATTTTCCACGACGAAAGCGGAGACCACTACCGCGACTTCGTGCAGATCTGGTCCGAGCGCATGGAGCGCACCTCCAGTGACAATCCCACGCCCTGGCGCGGATCCAAAGTCGCAGCTGTGGTCTCCCTGGGGCAGGAACACCACGTACGCGAGGCCGCCTCGAAGTTGGGGGATCAGGCGGAGCACGTGCAGGTGGCGCTGTTCCCGGTAAGTCACCCGGCGTACCGCGGCAGCTGGGGCATGGTCGTACGGCGCGCCGGCGTGACCAAAGCCACGGCGCTGAACGAACTCTGCAAGCACTACAGCATCTCGCTGGACGAGGTTGTTGCCGTCGGCGACTGGCTCAACGACGTGCCCATGTTGAAGGCGGCTGGGCGGTCCTTTGCCATGGGGCAAGCGCCCAGCGCGGTCAAAAGCGTCGCCACAGACGTGCTTGAGTCCGACACCTGGTCGGGCGGTGGCATCGAAGAAGCGGCGAGGCGGGCTGGCCTGTTGTGAACTCCCGGGGTAGGCACTAGCGACATGAGTGCGGATAGCGAAGAGGCGCCGAAGCGCCCCGTCTACCTGGTCATCGCGCTGATGGCGATGTGGCTGACTGGAATGAACGCCGCCGCGGAGGGTTGGTTCGCCATCGAGGTGATCCAGAATCCACTCGTTTCCGCGCCCTCCAGCGTTGGCGCCGCAGATCTGGACAGCGTGGTGCAGTTTGCGTTGATTGCCGCCATTGCGGACAACGCCCGCTACGCTCTGCCTCTCGGGATCGCCGAGTTGATCCTCGGCAGCATGCTGGTGCTGATCGCCGCCAAGGCGCTGTTCGGGCGCCGCGCATCTCCGTCCTTTGCCTTACAAGTCATTTTCGCAAACCTAATCGTGATCATCGTCGGTTACGCCTTGCGGCAGCCCGTCCGCGAGCGCGTCGTGCAGGATGTCATGCAGAGCGGGCTAGAGGAGCGACCCGCACAGATCGCGCCGGCAGACTTCCAAGCGCTGATCCACACCAAGTGGTGGTGGACATTCCGCGTGCACTTGGGACTTCGTCTTGCCGCACTTTCCTTGGCCGCTCTGGCGCTTTCCCGTCGCTCCGCCCGGGAGCTTCTAGAGCCAGACGGAAACGAACCCAGCACCGAAGAAGAAGGCTAAACTCGCCCCGTGGCGAAAATCCACGTGCTCAGCGCCGACCTGGCGAACCAAATCGCCGCCGGCGAAGTCGTCGAGCGCCCCGCGAGTGCCGTCAAAGAGTTAGTCGAAAACGCTTTGGACGCGGGAGCCACTCGCGTTGAAGTGGAAATCGAGGGTGGCGGCATCACGCGCATCTGCGTTAGCGACGACGGCCAAGGCATGGGCAGCGAGGACGCCCAGCTGTGTTTGCAGCGCCATGCAACGAGCAAGATCCGGGCGCTTTCCGATCTGGAAACCGTTGCCAGCTACGGTTTCCGCGGCGAAGCACTGCCAAGCATCGCGTCGGTCAGTCGCTTCCAAGTGATCACGCGCTCGCGAGACGAAGACGCCGGCACCCGCGTGCTCCTCGAAGGGGGCGGCGACGCTTCGACCACTCCGACCGGGCGCCCCGTGGGCACAACCGTCGAGGTGCGGGATCTCTTCTTCAATGTGCCCGCGCGCCGCAAGTTCTTGCGCTCTAGCGGCACAGAGTCCGGCCATGTGACGGAGGTCTTCGACTGCGCAGCGTTGGCGAACCCTGAGGTTACGTTCATCTTGACCCGGGACGGTCGCAAGCTGCGCGAGTACCTGCGCTCGCCATCCCGGGAAGAGCGCGCGGCACAGGTGCTTGGTGAAGACAACCTGGCGCATTGCCGTGGAGAGCGCGGGCCGCTGCGGTTGGAGGCATTCTTATCGCGGCCCGAGCGGGCGCGCAGTGGCGCTGCGGGCTTGAAGTTGCTGGTCAACGGACGCCCGGTTAAAGACCGCGCGCTGGCGGTCACGGTCGCGCAGGCCTACGGCAGCGTTCTAGAACGCGGCCGCTATCCACGAGGCGTCGTGTATCTGGAGCTGCCGCCCCAGCTAGTGGACGTGAACGTGCATCCGCAGAAAGCGGAGATCCGCTTCGCGGACACCCGCGCTGCTATGGACGCAACTTACTCCATCCTGACGAAGGCGCTGTCGACAGCGTTCTCGATCCCGGAGGCATCGCGTGCTCGCTGGGGCAGCGGCGGACGTGGCAAACGCCACGAGCCCGCAGTGCCGCCCACCACTGCGGTGGTAGAGCCCGCGCAGCGGGAAACCCAAACCAGCGACGCCTACCAGGCGAAGTCCGATCCCTGGGGGCTCGCAGCGCGGGTGGCCGCAGCAGAAGCGCCGCCCACCACGTTCGTGCGCGATTCCGCCGCGAGCCCGATCCGGCCCGCTCCAGAGATGCAATGGGCCAGCTTGCGCTTCGTGGCTCAGGTACGTCAGACGTATCTGATCTGCGAAGCGGAAGACGGACTGTACGTCCTAGACCAACATGCCGCGGCGGAGCGCGTCGCCTTCGATCGCTTGCGCAAGGCGTATCGGGATCGCTCGGTGGCCTCGCAGTCTTTACTCTTCCCTCTGACCATCGAAGTGACCGCCGCCGAAGCCGACTTCGTGATCGAACATGCGGACGCCATGCTGGGCGTGGGTCTCGATCTGCGGCCACGCGGCCCGGAGACCGTGAGCATCCACGCAGTCCCGCGCCTACTCCAACGCGCCAGCCCGGAGCGCCTCGTGCGCGACTTGCTTTCCGAGATGATGCGAACCGGCGGCCGCGGGTTTTCTGACGCCGTGGATCTCACTCTAGCCACCATGGCGTGCCACGGGTCCATTCGTGCCGGCGACGTCATCTCGGCGGAAGAAGCAAAGTCGTTGCTGCGTTCCCTGGACGAAGCGGACTTCGCCGGGCACTGCCCCCACGGTCGTCCCGTCGTGACCGCCATGAGCTGGGCGGAGCTCGATCGTAAAGTCGGGCGTCGCTAGTGTCGCTTGCGTTCTGGACGGCAGAGCCGTCCGTGCAAAGTTGATGACCATGACCGGTTCGAAGGACACGCTGTTGGTCGTGGTGGGACCAACAGCTTCAGGCAAGACGGAGCTCGCGCTAAAAATGGCGCAGCGCCTGCACGGCGAGATCGTCAGCGCCGACAGCGTACAGGTGTACCGCCATTTCGACATCGGCAGTGGCAAACCCAGCGCCGACGAGCAGGCCCGAGCAACGCACCACCTCGTCGACATCGTTGATCCCACTGACAGCATGGACGCGGCCGCGTGGGCCGCCCGCGCCGACGCGGCCATCCGGGACATTCGCGCTCGCGGCCGTGTGCCCATTGTGTGCGGTGGCACGTTCCTCTGGGTCAAGGCGCTCTTGCGCGGACTCTCCCCCGCGCCCCGCGGAGATGAGACCCTGCGAGCGGCGCACCGCGCAATCGCCGAAGCCGAAGGCAGATCGGCCCTGCACGCGCGACTCGCGCAGGTCGACGCCGCCAGCGCCGAACGCCTCAATCCGAATGACTTCGTCCGAGTGAGCCGCGCCCTCGAGGTATTCGAGCTGTCGGGCAAGCCCATGAGTCAATGGCAAGCCGAACACGGTTTCAAAGACGCGCGCTACGCCGCCCGCCTCATCGGCGTCCGGCGCACACCAGAGGAATTGGACCAGCGCATTCGTTTGCGGGCAGCGGCCATGTTTGAAGCCGGCTGGGTCGAGGAAGTGCGCCGCCTGACCGGGCGCGGCTTTGCCGCCACCAAGCCCATGGCGGCGGTGGGCTACAAACAAGTCCTCGCAGCCGTCAGCGCGGAGACGCCGCCCAGTGCCGAAGCGCTGTTGGACGAAGTGGTCCGCGCGACGCGTGTCTTCGCCCGCAGACAGCGCACCTGGCTGCGGGACGAGGACGTCCAGTGGCTCAGCGAGGGTGCGGCGCTGGACGGCGCCTAGGCGCTGTAAGAGTCATCCCAGCATGCGTCCAGACGAGTCGCACCCCCCGTCCGGACAACGACGACCTCTTTCGTGGTTGTTTCCGAAATTTTGTGTGACAGATCTCCGGCACGCCCTTTGCGTAGGCGAAAGGCATGCGTATTTTCAAAGCAGCGTGGGTCTTCGGTGTTTCGATCGTTGTCGCTGGCTGTGCGGCCACGGAAGCGCCGACTGAAGTGGGCGATGTGGGCGACACTTCTGGAGAATCGCTCAAGGTCGGCTGCAACTTGGCGCGAGCGGACATCCTCGCAAGTGTGCAGGGCGGACGTCGGACCGCTATCGAACGCGGCTTTACTTGGTACGACGCACAGGTTTCGTACAACCAGAGCAGCCAGTACGACGGCTACCGCACGGATTGCTCGGGATTTGTGTCCATGTGCTGGCAACTCAGCTCCTCCTACACCACCGCCAACTTCGTCGGCGACACTGCCGATTGGACCAGCTTGGCGAGCTTTGACGATCTCGTGCCTGCTGACGCCATGGTGTACCGCACGGGCGGCAAAGGACACATCGTGATGTTCGTCGGTTGGAACGACAGCGCCAAGACCGAAGCGTGTGTGCTGGAGCAGGCAAGCACCGCGGAAGACATGCAGTTCCGCGCGCGCACGACCTCCTCACTGCTATCGGGCGGCTACCACGCGATCCGGGCGACCAAGTTCGGGGCCAGCACAACAAGCGGCGGTAATGGCCAGTGCTTCTGCGACGCGGAATGCGTGCAAAACGGCGACTGCTGCGCCAGCTGTCCCGGCGGGACCTCCGGCACTGGCGGCGGAACCAGTGGCAGCGGCGGCAGCGGCGGCGCGGGCCAGTGCTTCTGCGACGCCGAGTGCGTGCAAGCCGGTGACTGTTGCGCGAGTTGCCCGAATGGCAGCGGTAGCGCGGGCGCCGGCGGCAGCGGCGGCGCGGGTCAGTGCTTCTGCGACGCCGAGTGCGTTCAAGCGGGTGACTGTTGCCCCAGCTGTCCAGGTGGCAGCGGCGGAAGTGCCGGCGGCGGTGGGAGCGCTGGCGGCGGCGGTGGGAGCGCTGGCGGCGGCGGACAGTGCTTTTGCGACCTGGCCTGTTGGTTCAACGGTGACTGTTGCGCCGTGTGTCCGTAGAACTACGTGTCGGCGGCCCCCAGATTCACCACCAGTCGGATCCAGACTCACACCCGATGCGAACCGATCAAGAGTGCGTGCCAGGGGGAGGACGCTAAGAGAAAAAGTGATGTGTATGCTAAGTATTTTCTCCGCTCGGCTCCCCCCTCGAACGCCGTGTTTCAATCGGTTCGCCGCGGCGTGCGCATTGCTGATCGGTTGCTGCTGAAACGCTGAAAGACGTGTAAGTACGCACCCGACTGCCGCGTTCTCACTCCCATGGCGGCTTCGGTTCGTCCAAGAAGTCGTGGGCTCGTGGTTGCGGGCCTCGCATGCGTGCTCGCGCTTTGCGCGATTGGGAGCGCGGCGGTGATGATCTACCTGTGGCGCATGTCTGCGCTATGCGCGGCAACGCCGGGATGCCGCTCGAACGCGGGCATCGTGATCGTGCTGGGTTACGGGAGCACGGTGCTTGCCATCGCGCTGTCCACGCTCCTTGCCGCCGGAACCGAGCACCCGGCGCGCCGCTACGCGTGGTACGGAAACGTGCTTGCCGTCGTGATGCTGCTGATCGGGCACCTCGCAATCGCAGCGTAACCCCTGGACAGTGTGGCCCGTCGCGGGAAGAGTGGCCCAGGGTGACCGCGCGCCTCGACCCAACCCAATCACCATCCATCCTCGACTCAGGCCGAGTCCAACACCGAGCGAAGAAGCGAAGGTCAAGCGGTCGGGTGACGCCCGCGGCGGGAACGTGCCCGCTGCTACGCTGACTCTGCGTCGGGTTGCGCGTCGGGGTGCGCGGCCGCCCACGCCGGTGATCGCTTCAGAGACGCCTCCGCACGCAGCAGGGTGGGTAGCGCGGACAGGTCCATGCCGAAGCGCCGTGCGTTGTACAGCTGTGGTGCGAGGAACAAGTCCGCAGCAGTAACGCTGTCCCCCACCAGGGATTCCCCGGCCAAAGGCGCCGCGGCGGACTCGAGGGCAAGCAAACCCCGCGCGATAAACGCGGTGGCCCACGCCTTCTTATCGGCACCGAGCCGATCGATTTCATTCAACACGTGGAGATTCTGGGCGGGTTGGATGCCCGCGTTGACCATCTCCACCAGCTGACGCACGCGCGCACGGAGCAGGGCATCTTTGGGGTAGAGCGCCGGGGTCGGGTGCGTCTCTTCCAGATACTCAATGATGGCGACGGATTGCGTGAGGCGCACGCTGCTGCCTGCATGCTCCAGCTCCAGGATTGGGACCTGGCGCAGTGGACTCTTTTGATCAAATCCCGCTGCATGCTGCTCGGCGTTGAGCAAATGCACTGGAACGACCTCGTAGCTGAGACCCTTGATGCCAAGCGCCAGCCGGACCCTCCAGGAACAGCTGGAGCGCCAAAACGAGTAGAGTTTCATCACCGCCTCCGCAGGGATGCGTAGGACATCGCGCCCGCGGTGGCTAGAGGCGCGACCGGCGTCAGAGCTTCAACGACGCGTCCAAGAGGTCGAAGAACGTCTCGGGCGTGAACTCGCGTCCACTGAACGCTGCGGGGGCGGCGTCGGGAGCGATGGCGGGGCGCGCGGTGACCTCGGCGGAAATGGGCTTGGGTGGCGCGACGGCGTGGGGCTCGGGCGGGATAGACGGCGGGCGATCCTGGACGTCGATCTCAATCACGCCGGAGACGGACTCTTCTAGGTCGACGGTGGCACCAAGCTGCTCGGTGGTCGGAACATCGACCGGCGAAGGAGTCGTGCCGAGCAGATCGTCTACGTCGTCGATGGGCGCGATGTCTCGGGGCACCGCAGGCGCGGAAAAACCTTGCACCGGGGGCGCCTCTTGGGGGCCGGATTCCGGAGGCGGCGTCTTGAGGGGGATTTCGCGACCCTCTTGATCGATCTGTTCGGCTGCACCGGCCAGGGCTTCACTCATGCTGGCCGCTGTCTTGGGTCGGCGCGACGAAGCGGGAGGTTCGTCGACCTGGAACGCCTCGTCGGGCTCGTCCACTGTGAGCTCAACGGGCAGCGGCTCTTCGGTGATGTCCACAATCTCCGCGTCGAGCAGCTCAAGATCTTCAATGGACTCGCCACCCATTTCGATCTCGGGCGCATCGTCGTCGATGGTTTCGGCAGCGACACTGGGCGTGGCATCGACCGGCGCAGCAAATGCCGGCTCGACGACTTCCGGCTCGGCCATTTCGACAACGTCGTCGATAGGTGCTTCTTCCGCGACCGCGGCCGCCGCAGCTTGCATCCGGGCAGGGCGAGGCAGCGCAGCGTTCCGCTGAATGCGGGCCAGCAGTCCCTGGAGTTTGTCGATGCTTGCGCTCATACGTTCCCCGCCTGCAGCCGCACGATGACGTCGCCCCAGGCCACCCCTTCGCTCAGCCAGCCGCTGGCCTTGCCTGCGGTGCTGGCACTGAGCGCGGCGAAACGCGCGACGGTGTCTTCGCGAGTCAAAAAGACGATACGCACGTCGCGACCCGCCCCACGCTGCATGGCCCCTTCGAGCACGGCTGCGACTAACGCGTCTCCCGCAGCGCCCAGCGGACTGCCTTCGACGGTAAAGATCAAGGCACGGCCCCAGCGCTCGATGCCCAGATTGCCCAGGCCGAGCAACGCCAAATCGCCACCGAAGTGATCGACAACGCCTTCGATGGATGCGCCTTTGATGCCGTCTCCAAGGCGCGCGGCGACGCGCCGACCCACTTCGGTGCCCATACGTCGGCCGAAATCCGTCACAGACTCCGCACCGGCCGCCGTACACAGCTCCAATAAGGCGTCAGGTGGCACGAGCACACGCGCGCCCTCCAGGTCGATGTGTCCGGCCGCTAGATTGAACTTTACGGCGTGTGAGGGGTCGAAACGCATCGTGCTCATAGCGACTTCCGAGCCAGGCTGCCAGTATAGGGCCCCCGTGCGCTTCCCTGTCAAATACCCGGGGTCTTTCCGCGGTCGAATCCGGCGGGCGCTGCTTTTTTGTGGTCTTTGGCTAGGCGGCGCAGTGCTGCTCATATCTCCAGTCGCCTCAGGGCAAACCAAACGGATACCGGGAATCCTTTTCGGGGGCGGCAGCGAGCAAAAGCCGGCTCCGGTGGTAACGGATCCTTGGCTCCCTGTCGGTGCTCAGGTCGGAGCACTTGCTCCGCGACCGGAAGCCGCTGGCCGTGCGTGTTCGACGCGCACTCCGGTCTGCGTGCACTGGGACGCCTCGACGGCAGAGAGCGCACCGCAAGCGCTTTTCGCTCTGGAAACCGCGTATTCGAAGCTGGTGCATGCCTTGGGGCTTCCGGCGCCACGCGCGGATTTCGGAGAAGGCGGCAGTGATGCCCTCGACTTCTACATCACTCCTGACGCGCCGCTGACGGGCAACGTCCGCCGCGCGCACACTGGGCACGCGCTCTTTGATAGCGCCGCCGCCTACTGCACAGGCCCGGGCACGCTGCCGTGGGATCGCCAGGCGACCCTGTGCGTTGCCGAAGCGATCGCGTGGCGTATCAATGCCGCGACATCGCCGCACATCAAACGCGCGTACGCGACGCATGTGTGGAACACCATCGGGTATCCAACCAGCCTGGACTTGGAACAGCTCGACGACTTGCAGGCTAACCCGCAACTGGGGATCGCGACGCGCGAGCTGGGACCAGTCTCAGAAGCTTCCGGCCTTTGGTTCGAGTACTTGGAGCAACGGCTCGGCCGAGGCGTACCCCTTGGGGTGTCCACGGCAATGTTGGCGCAATCAGCCACGCAGACTCCCGCGCGCAGCTTTGAATGGCACGCCGAACCCGATATCTTCGATGTGTTGCGGCGCACTCTCGACGACAAGCCGCGCAAGATTGCGGATCTGTTCTTGGGCTTCGGCGTGGCGCGCGCGTTCTTGGGCAGCCGCGACGATGGCACGCATATGCCAACTCTGGGCTGGGCGGGGCGCTTTGGCGCCGCGCGCGTGGATTGGTCCCTCAAATTCTCCTCGTTGCCCAGGCGCGTCGGAGTCTTGCGTCCGCTTTCGCCCACGGGCAGCGTGTACGTGTGGCTCTCCCTCGATCACGTGCCCAAGGGGAAAACCCTGGGATTTCAGGCCGAGTGGGAGCCGCCCGCGGCGTTCCACTGGGCGCTCGTGCGCGTGGACAAAGACGGTCGGGAGCTTGGACGTATGCTGGCACCGTTCACGGAGCGTGGCACCGAGGCAGAACAAACCTTGGTGCAGCTCGAGGGCGCCATGGGGGTGCTGGTCGTAGGCACGAGCCTTGGTGGCGTCGACCCGACGCACCCCTTCGATCCGGACGTGGCACCGCATGAGCCCCACGGCTGCACCGTCTACCTGGCAGCCATCTAGCAGCGGTGCCGTGCGCGTGTGGCGCCGCTGCTGCGCGCTGCTCTCGGCGTTCGTGTGCGCGAAGATCGCCTTGGTGGCGCTGCGCGTGGTCGACGGCGGCGGCCGGACCTTGGGCAGCGTGTACTCCGTGCCCGCATTCTTGTTCCAAGACGTCGTCGTGGTCACCTTGTTTGCGCTCGTCGACGTGGCACTGCTGCTATCCGTACGTGGCCGCGCCACGCGCGTCGTCTCCGGCATGCTCGACGTCGTGGTGATCGCGCTGTGCGTATACGCCGCGTTCAACGTGGCAGTAGCGCGCCTGTTCTCCACGCCACTGACGCACTCGATGCTCGGCGCCGCGGGCGGGGCACTGGCGGACTCCATCTTTGCCTACGTGACTCTGGGCAACGTGACGGCCATCGTACTCGTGGTCCTGTGCGCGCTTTTCGTACTACGGCGCGGGCGCACATTGCCCAGCCGCCGCGTGGCCGGCGTGGTCGGCGGGCTGTGCGCGCTCTGCGTGCTGCTTGGCCCCGCGGCCGCGCGCCGAGTGGACACCCTGGGCATGCACCGCAACGCCATCTACGCGGTGGTGAGCACCAGCTGGGCGGCGTCGCGGCCCGTGGCCACCGCGGGTGCGCTCGAAGAGTTGGAACCACTGGGCCCCGCGCTGGACTTGACGCACCTAGAAGGTGCCGCTCGCGGCCGCAGCGTGATCTGGGTGATCCTGGAGTCGACGGCTGCACGTTATTTGGGCAGCTACGGTGCCGATCCAGACGCAACCCCGCGGCTGACCGCGCTGGCAAAGCACGCCCTCGTCTTCGAGCACGCCTACTGCGTGCAACCCGAGAGCATCAAGGGCTTGTTCTCGATGCTGTGCAGCCAGTCGCCCGGGCCAGGAACCGCCGCGGAGGACTACACCCACGCAAAGGTGCCATGCCCGTCCATCGCTTCGGAGCTGCGCCGCGCCGGCTATCGCACAGCGTTGTTTCACTCGGGACGCTTTCGCTACCTTGGCATGCAAGGCGTGGTGGACGCGCGGGGATTCGACGAGCTCTACGATGCTGGCAGTATTGGGGGGGAGCACGTGTCCAGTTTCGGCACTGCCGACGCCTCCACAGTGGCACGCATGTTGGAATTCCTGGAGGGCGTGAAAGCAGAGCAACGGTTCTTTCTCGTCTATTCACCCATTTCCGGCCACCACCCGTACCGCTCTCCGGGCACGGGCCCGCGACCATTTTCGGCCAAGTCAGAGCAAGACCAATACCGCAACGATCTGTTCGCAGGGGATCACGCGTTGGGCGCGTTGATCGACGGCGTGCGGGCCCGCGGCCTCGGCGACAAGGTGCTGTGGGCAATCGTCGGCGACCATGGGCAGGCCTTTGGTGAGCACGAAGGCAACTTTGCCCATACGCTGTTCTTGTACCAGGAGAACGTGCACGTGCCGATGATCTTCATCGCGCCGGGCGCGCTGGTGGGCCGCGTGCGCGCGCCGCAGGTGACGAGCTTGATCGATCTGGCGCCGGCAACGCTGGCGTTGCTTGGTCTGGACATTCCCAAGGGCATGCGGGGCAGGTCGCCGCTATCGGCGCGCCCCGGCGTGGCGCGTTTCTTCACGGACCACGGCCCCGTGAAGCTGGGGCTGCGCCTAGGCAACTACAAATTCATCTACGAAAGCGAACACGAGCGCGCGCGCCTATTGGACCTTGCCGCAGATCCCGCCGAACGTCATGACCGCGCCGCCGACTTTCCCGCCCTGAGCGCCGCCTACAACCGCCACCTGCGCGCCTGGCAGCGCAACAGCCGCAGCGAAATCCTGAACTACGTGCCCTAGAGTCCTCGGGATCCCGCACACGCCGCCAGACCGGACACCGCCCTTCCTCCCCCGCCCTAGGGTAGGCTCCTGGCCCGACGACCAAACCTGTCGGCGCTCACTCGAAAGTAGACGCAACCACCCGTCCTACGGCGCCACGGACACAGGTTTCGGCGTCGTCGCGCAGTGAAATCCGGCGTGCTCAGCGGAACAAACGCAGCAAGGCGCAGACGCGGGGACTCCGCGCGCGCGGCCAAGTCGCTCTACCTGGCTCAGTGTGACGGTGGTGGTTCGCAGCGCACGAGCCCCTGTACCCTAAGCTTGTAGCTGCCGTAAGGGAAGGTGACCTCGAGCTCGCCGGCGCGCCGACGAGTGTACGCTTCTCGATAGCGTCGCTGAAAGAACCTGTTTCGCCTGAGCAACTCGATGCGCCGCCACTTGTTTTTCGTAGCAACGCGCGGCCGTAACGTGCGCCGTGGAGAGTTTGAGTGGGGATACGAAGACGGCGATTGTCGGCGAACTGCTTTGCGTCCAAGCACTCGGCGGCCTTGTTGCATGCGTTTTGCCGCGGCGTCTGCCTCTGCCCGGCCTACCGCAGACTGGATCTTGTCGGCCCATTTCGCCGAACTGACGTGCGCAAACTGAGGAGGCCGGTCGAAGCGCAGTTCCACATGCTTCGGCATGCCACCCTTCTTATCGAAAAACCAAGTTGGCCGCGCGACGACTATGGGGCGGTCCTCGAGCTGGTATCTGTAGGAGCAAAACCCGGGCCAGCGATCCACACGGTCGACCAGATCGCTCTGCACTGCGTTGCACAGCGAGTAGATCATCTTGTCGAAGACGGCCTCGTCGTCACCGAGGTGGAGCGCGCCCGTTTGCTCGGTCGCCCAGAGGTTCTCCCAGCGGCCGTAGAAGCAGTTGATGCAACGAGCAAGCAGACTGTGAAAGTAGCGGAAGAATTCGGGAAACCTGCCGTGCTCGTCGTGGATCCCAGCATGGTAGTGGTTGCTCATCACCATGAGCCAGCACACCTTCATGCCGTAGCGCTTCGCGGCGACCGTGAGGCAGTAGACGAATGCTTCATCGGTCTTCTTGCTAGGACGCAGGAGAAACTGCCGCTGCGCGACTCGCCGCGTGACCATGTATGTACGACCGGCGATCACTTGTCGTGGGGGAGTCATGATGCCGCCCATCGGCCAGTGCAGCTCTGCGTTGCTAAGAGATTACCTTAGGGCGGGATCGAGAACAGGGTTTGTCCCATTTGGACTGATGGGTGTCGCACGGCGGGGCCGCTGACGCCCGGGGGCAGGATGCACACGATCGTCGAGCCGAACGCGAAGTGGCCAAGCTCCTCGCCGCGTTGCGCCAGGCGGCCCCACGGCGCAGGGAAGGTGCGCATCCACTCGTCTCTGGGCAGCCCATGCAGCACGATGCCGCCAATCAAGCTGGCCCCCACCATCACCATCAAGAACTCGTAACCCGCCCGCGCGCGGCAGCGCAATACGGCGCGCTCGTTGCGTTCGTAAATGCGCGGGATATGGTCAAGCGCGGTTTCGTTCTGCGGGAAGTACCGACCCGGGATCCAACGCACATCCAGCACCTCTCCCGCCACGGGCATGTGCACGCGGTGGTAGCCGCGGGGCGTCAAGAACACGACGGCGAAGTTGCCCCCGTCGTACGCCGAAAGGTCCAAACTGTGAATGCCACCGTTGACGACCCGTTCCACACTGAGCCGCTGCCCCTTGATCACCATCGGCGCGTTCAACTCGACGCACCCTCGCCCCACCAAATTGCCATCTGCCGGCGAAACAAACCCATCACCGAGGGGGCGTGCGCCGGGCCGCAACTTGCGCAAGAAGAAGTCGTCCAGGGACTCGAAGCGGCGCTGCTCGAAGTCGTCCAAAACGATGTTGTCGCGACGCTTCCAGAAACGCACTGCCGCGTCGATCGCCCAAGCCGGGCGCGTCGCTGCCGTCATCCGGGCAACGCCGCGTCCCAGCAAACGGTGCGGCAGAAAGCGGTACGCTCGTAGGAAAGCCGGATGCCGGTGCAGACGCTCACGCATTCGCCGGCAAGACTATCGCATCGAATCGGCAGAATCGAGGCGCGCAGCGCGACCCGGGACCGACAGAGATACGCGCTTGAGCAACAACGGCGACACGATTGCCGTCCGCGGCGAGCGAAGCGTCCAAATCCAGTCGTGCGTCAAAAGCGCGGTGCGCCGAGCAACCGCGTCCTTGAGGGCATTCTGACCAACGAAAGCCAATGGCACGACGACCAAGTCGTCCGCGCTATGGCGCGAAGGATCAAAGTCTGAGCACTCGAAGGACAGCGCAGGCGCATCCGCCAACCCTGCCAAATACTCTCGGGCTGCCCGAATGCTCCCAGCACTGCGATCCACGACTCGTAGGCGCGCCTCAGGAAACACCTGCGCGAGCACCAACGCCGTGCGCGGGAACAGCCCGCCGCCGACAATCGTCACCGTGCGCGGCGTCCGCGGCAGCGCGGACAGCACGCGGCGGAAGGCCGTCAAATGCGTCGCGAGCATGAAATGCTGCAACGCGCCCGAAGCGAGCGCCACGCGCTCCAACGCACACAAGAACGTCGCGACCCCAGCTCCCACGCGCGCGCGCAACCATGGCCCAACATGCTCAAGCGCACGCGTCAGGGGTGGTAAACTGCTCTCGATCGCAGCAACCCGAGCCCGCCGGCTGGGCAACCGGCTCCAGTGTTCAGTTGGAAACGCGTGGTGTTCGGCGTGGTAGCCGTCGTTGAACCACAGCACGTTGTGCCAGCGGCCGTAGTGGCTGGTTCCGACCTTTGGATCCCCGCTGGCCGCGTGCTCCATGTCGCCCTGCAAGCGGCACAATGCGAGACCGAGTAAGTACCCGGGCAAGTAAGCAAACACGAAGACGCGCGGCGCCAACGCTGCGATGCACGCCATGATTGCTACAACCAGGAGCAGCTCCCCTAGGATGCGCCGGCTGATCGGACGACGACGGGGCTGTGCGGGCTCACCGGCGTGGTGCCACAGGTGGCGTTGTCGCCATAGGGTCTGCGGGATCCCCAAGCTCGCTGTGAGCCAAGTGCAGAGCGCACGGTTGAGCCAACGAGAGTGAAACAGCGGCGTGTGCAAGTGAATGTGCGACACCGTGTTGGACGCCCAAGCCATGCCGACCGCAATGAACGCCGCAGTCGCCAAGCCCCCCGCTAGCCCACGCGGCGCCAGCCAAACCAAAGCGCCAACGAGCAGCGCCCCCTGCAGGAGCGCTGCCGTCAGTACAACGGCGTCACGCGCAGAGCTGCGAAACAGGCCACGCTCGGACGGGCGAACTTTCGCCAGCTCGAGGGACTCGATCCACGGCTCCACGCGCAATGCCATGGCTCAGCTTCTCCTGGAGCGCCGGCGCATGCCAACGCCAAGGGCCGAGAGGGCCGCCAGCCAGAAGAACGCCGTGGGCGCCGAAGACGGTGCAGACGAAATCGTGCACCCGCCGTCGTCTCCGCTATCGCTGCTTCCGGAGCTGTTGCCGCCGGAACCCGTGGCGCTGCCGCCGGTGCCCGAGCTGCTGCCACCGCTCGCGCTACTCCCAGCGCTTCCGCCAGTGTTGCCCGACCCCGCAGTGCCCGCAGTGCCCGCAGTGCCCGCAGTGCCCGCAGTGCCGGCCGTGCCCGCCGTACCCGCAGTGCCCGCGGAGCCAGCAGCACCACCGTCGGCGCCACCCGCACCCGCAGTGCCGCCGTCAGGTTGGGCGTTCAGAAAGGCTTCGATGACCTTGTAGGGCGTAAAACCCGTGACCACTCCGATCGAGATTGGGTAGACGTCCGGCGTATACAGCACTTTGGATCCCCAAGGATGCAGTGTGCCCGGACTCTGCGTCTGGCTTCCGAAGCCCACACAGATGTCGTCGGTGTCTTTGATGTTCTTGGTAAGGTCTGCCCACTCGCTCACGCAGGTGGCTTCTTGTCCCTTCGGGCACTCGTAGTACAGGAACCCAAGCGCTGGCTCGGTGTAGCCGGTGTAGCTCGTGCCGGTGCTCTTGTCGTAGAGCATCGCGGCGCCATGCACCTTGACGCGGGTGGGTGCCTTTGCGTTCGGCTCCAGGTCGACCTGTTTGACCTTGATCCAAACGCCAACGGGGTAACTGGCCGAAGCGGCCGTGGCACCCAGCGTCAGGGTGAGTGCCGAAAGGATTCCAACTAGGTATCTGCTTTTCATCTATCGCGACCTCCGGTTCGCGGGTTGACATCAAGCAAGTCGGAGGCCAGTCTCGTAAGTATATGTTATTACTTACTTGTATCGAGGGTCCGGGGAAACAACGACCCCGAGTTACCACACAGTTGCCGGTAACTCGCAACCCGGGTTGTCATCGCCGCATGGAGGTCGCCGCGCCTCGTGTGTTGCTTCAGTCCGACGAGTTCTCTTGGAAACCGATCGGCGCTTCGAGCCACAGCGGTGCGGCGCGCGGAGGAAAGCGTACGGCACGGGCGGCCGCGGTGGCGCACTCGTCCAGGGCCGGCAGGCCGGAAGTCCCAGATAGCCGCAAGTCGGTCACGCTTCCGTCGGTATCCACACTGAGCATCATGCGCACCCACAAGGGCTTGCTGGGCGGCAGCGCAATGCGTTTCTGCTCGGCGCAGGATTGCGCGCGTTCGCCGATGGCGCGCAGAGCGTCTTCGTCTGTGTTGATTTTGGCCGGCACCGGAGCGGTGTCCGCGGCGGCATCTGAGCGCTTCACGAGGGGGTTGGGAGTCGATAGGGGCGGCGCTGCCGCATCTGCCGGCGTGCCCTGAGCCGTGCTCGTGCCCGCGCTCGCGGGAGGAATCGACCCTGCGTCGGGTGTCGGCGACGTCGCGGTGCCGACCGTGGGCATGGGATCCGGAGTCGGATTCATCGCAGGCGGTGGACACGCCACACACACCAGGCCCAACAGCGCAAAAGGTAGCCTCATGGGCGCCTCCGGCGACGCCAGACCATCAACAGCGGAAGGGCCATTGCCGCCCACACGGGAGTCGACCCCTTACCCCGGGTGCTGCAACCACCACGGGCAGACGGGTTTGCGTCCACTGCCCAAGGATCCACCGCCACGGCAAGTTCTTCCTGGGCGATGATCTGTCCGTCGAAGCGTAGTTCGAGGCGCATACGCTCTCCGCCGCTACCTCTTGGTGCCGCCACGGAGAATCGCCACAATCCTGGCGCGACACGACTCAAAGGTGCGATCACGCTCCCGCGGTCGACATGCAGCGTCAGCCGCGTTGCCTCGAAGCCGTCCACCAATGCGCCATCCTTTTTGCGTAGCGCCGCCAGGCAACCCACTTCCCATTCGGGATCAGGACGCGCCAGCGCACTGCCAAGAACCAACCAGCTTTCTTCGGCGATGGGTGCACCGCCAAGCGCCGTTGCGTCGGCGTCCAGGGCCTCAAGCGAGCGCTGCACATTGAGTACACCCGGCCCGAGTTGCTGCTTGTTCGGCACGTTGCCGCCCGCGCGGCGGGCGCCCGCCTGCAGCAGCGCGAGCAAACGCCGCTGGGTCAGAGTCGGGTCCTTCTGTAGCAGCAGCGCGATCGCTCCAGCGGCCATGGGAGCCGCCATACTGGTGCCACTGGTCACCGCATGGAAGTCGTCCACGACCAGACAACTGGCCTGCTCGCCACAAGTAGCGGTTCCGGCAAACAATCCCTTGCCGCCGCTGAGCTCGGGATCCACCAATGCCGACATCGCGCCAATCACAAACGCTCCTGGCGCGGCGATATCCGGCTTGATTTGTCCCAGCGCATTTGGACCGACGCCACTGAAGAACGCCGCTGAGTCGTCCTTGGGCTCCAGGGACCCGAAACTCTCGATGCGCACTCCCAGGCCATTGCGATCTACCCATGAAGAACGGTTCAAAGTGGCCCCGACCGCGATCAAGTCCGCTCCTGTAGCCGGGATCCCGATGGTGCCTTCTTTCAGCGCTCTGGGAAAGAGAGCGCCGGTGCCGTTTGCGCCGGGCGTCAGGTCGCCCTCGCTCTGCACCCAAAGCGACGCACTGCCGTGCCCCTCCAACCGAACGGCGAAGGTCTCGCCCGAGGGCCACGATCCGTCCAGCACCACAACGGCGCCCGGCACCCCGGCAGGGATGGGGCTTGAGTCCCCGCTCTCCTGATTGAGCACCGTTGCGGTGAGTCCGCCGCGCTCGACAGAACCACTGTCGCCCGGCGCAAGCACAGGCACCACTTCGCCATCGGAATCGTCCAATCCCACCCGGAGCGCGTCCCCCGGACGCGAAGCGATCCACACGAACACGCTGCCGCGCGTGGTGCCTCCGGCAACAGGAGGCGTGAGGATCGGCACGCGTGCTTCGGAGGCGCGCGGCACATGGACTTCGGTGTGGATCCCGAAAGGCCCGGGATAGCTCTTGGAGATGTTCGTGTACACGCCCGCGCTATTGCCTGCCGCCACGACGATGGCACGACCCGGTTCGCTGTCACCAACGAAGGTGCCCAAAGAGCGCTCGAGGGCAGCGCTGCCGTCATGACCACCGAAGTCGCTGCCAAGGCTCAGATTGACAACGGCGGGCATCTCAAGGGCGTCGGCGCGATCAAAAATGAAGCGGGTCGCAAGCACCACGTCTGGATCGAAGATGCTCCCACTGTCCGATCGCGTCACCCGTACGATCACCAACGTCGCGTCCGGAGCAACGCCGCTGTACTTGGGCGGGTTCGTCGACCGGCCGTTGCCCGCCGCCAGTGAAGCCACGTGCGTTCCGTGTCCAAATGCATCCCGCGGCAAGAACTTCGAGTCCGCAGCGATCATGTCATCAAGCTCCGCCGCGCTGTACACCGCGCACGGCGATTCCGCGGAGTCGCAGGCGAAACTCCGCTCTAGCTCCGGGTGCTTGCCCGTCGGGCTGCGTGACAAGTCGAGCACCCAAGCGACGCGGGTCTTGCCATCCGCGTCCCGAAAATCTGGGTGGCGCGGGTCGAAGCCCGTGTCCACGATGCCCACGACGACGCCCTTGCCACTGAGCCCACTCAGGTTGCGCGCCACGCCGGCCTTGATCCAGTTATTCGCCAGGTTGAGCAGCGGGCGTCTGGGTGGCGCGAAGTGCGCGATGACACCGCTGGGCAGTGCCGCCACCTCGGCCGGCGTGCCTGAAAACCCAGCGAAACCAGGCGCAAGCGACACAGCGCGAAGCGACGTCGGCGCGTTTTCGAGCAGGATCCGCAGACGGCCATCCGGCGCAACGCTGCCCGGAGCTGCCGGCGCGCCGCGCTTGGCGCGGGGCGAATCGACCCAAAGCTCCGCCATGCGTCGCGCGTCGACGTCGCCCTGTGCGCGTGACGAATGCGCAAACGCGGCCACGCCCACCAAGAGCGCTGCGCACCAACTAGGTCGAAACGGGATGGCGCCCATGGCTCAATCTTCGGCGATTAGCCGGGCAATGAGAAGCTCTGTGCGCTGGAAGCTCGCTTCGTCGTAGCCAACCACCGTCTCACGCACGATGCCGCGTTTGTCCAAGACGAACAGCGACGGCAATGCCAACGCCCGGTACGCCTCGGTGGTCTTGCCGCTGGGGTCGGCCAACACGGTGTACTTGATGTCGAGTTGCCCTGCAGTGGCGCTGGCCAGATCGAAGTGGTCCGTGGTCACGCTCACGAGTTCGAGGCCCTGCGCCTGGTATTGGTCCCGCCAACGGTTGAGCTTGGGAACCAAGAACTGGCACACGGCACACCACGACGCCCAAAACTCGAGCACCACGACCTTGCCGCGCAGCTCACGCAAAGACTGGATGCTCTGCCCTTGTACCGTCCGCACATCGGTCAAGCGCGGCGGAGGCTGCCCAACGTAACGCAGGCGCATCACGTCTGAGTCATCTGCCGGTGCGGGGCCGAGCACCACCGCCAACATTCGCACGCCACGGGGCGCTTCTACGGCGACGCTGACGCGAGTGCCGGCGGGCAAACGAGTGACCACCCGCGCGACGTCTTCGGGGCCCGCGATCCCTTCGCCGTTGATGCGAATGATGCGATGCCCGGCTTGGATCCCTGCTTGAGCGGCAGGGGAACCACGTAGGACGTCGCGCACCAATGCTCCGGCTTGTTCAGACGGTGCGCTCACCATCTCGACGCCGAGCCATCCGCGGTTTTCGTCGCCACGAATGGTCACCGGCTCCTGGGGGGGTAACGACTGGAGCCCGACGCTAGCAGGCGCTTCGCTTGGTGCTTGCTGCGGCGCAAATACGGGCTGGGACGCCGCGCACGCACTCAACAGCACAACACCGATGCAATGCGCGCTTCTCACGCTGTCGTGGTACCATGCGCGGCCGTTGCACGCATCGACACAGCTATGGGCCCTGGGCTGGCTCTGCGTTGCCTGTGCGGGGACGGCCCCAGAGACAGATTGGGCCGGCGCATCTGGTGCGCCCCGCAACCTGAGCCGGCCGACCAAGCAAGCTCCACCACAGCCTTGGCCGGGGTTTCGCGACGCAATGGCCCGGCCGGTTGCAGCGCCGGGTGCACGGCGGAGCCACGGCCACGCCGACGGACGCTACACGCTGGAAGTGCGGGTGGGACCCGACAGCGCGCAGAGCGCCTATGAGTCCTGGACTGCCGGCTCGCAGATGCCCGCCGAGGCGTCCCTCTTGGCGACCCACCACGACCAGCGCCGCGGCCGTGCGGGGCCTATCTACGCAATGCGAAAGCGCGCGGAGGGCTGGGACTTTGCCGTGTTGGACGAGGCTGGACTGCGCCAGGAAGCGCCCGTTGAGCTTTGCGCCCGCTGCCACGCGGAAGCACACTCCGATCAGATCTTTGGGCCGCCAAAGCACGACGGGACGGGCCCAGGGGAATGAATCGCTTTCGTCTCCCGTTTTGAAACCAAACGGGCCACCTCAGGCGTACAAAAAGCCAAAACCCGCTGGGGGTGAGCCCAACGGGTTTGACGAAAACTTTGAGGAAGCTAAGAGAAACTAAGTAAATTCAAGTCGTTAGGATTAAGTCTAAGCCAAGCCACTAACAGCACCCCATCCCCGGGGCATTTAAGTCTGAAAGTTCAAGCCCGGGCGCGAGCCCGGAGAAGCAGTGGGAGCTTAAGCAGACGGCGTGCCAGCTATCCAAACGCGGCAAATTGACTTGTGATTACGTGTTGTTGCGACTTCGCCAGGGGATCCAGCCTCGGTTTCGTCGCTCTGAGCCCTGGCGTTCGTGTCATACCCCGCTGGGCACTCGGTAAGTAATGCAGGATGCCGGCCCAAGGCCCGGATCCCTGTGGAAAACCCGTGGATTAACAGGGGATAAGCCGCGCCGGCGGCTTCACTGGACCTGAGCGCGCAGCGCGGAATCCATCGCCGGGAGCGGCGCCTGCTGGCCGGTGTACAGCTCGAACTGTCGGCAGGCTTGGTGCAGCAGCATCCGACTCCCGTCCACGACAACGGCACCCGCCGCTTCTGCCGCTGCGATGACCACGGTGCGCAGGGGCTTGTAGAC
>CALMUT010000373.1 GCA_937872925.1 uncultured Myxococcales bacterium
CTTTCCCCCTTCCCCCGGGGTGCCCCCCTTCCCCCCCTCCCCGGGCGAACCCCCCGTACCCCCCTCCCCCCGGGTGCCCGCCGTAAGCGCCGACGCCGCCGGTGCTCGTTGCGCCGAAACCGCCAGTGTTCGTGCCACCCGAACCTGACACCGCTCCGCTTGCACCCTGTCCACCTGTGCCACCTGCGGAATCGTTCTTCGTGGAGCCGCCGCAAGCCGTCGTCATGAGCCCCGTTGTGGCAATGGCCGTCAGTAGTTGCAGCCGCAGTCGTCGGGTGGAGTCGTTCATGGTCGTTTTCCTCAGGGTGCCAAGATGTGCCAAATCAAGTAGTCGCGCTGACCTAAGCAACCGTCGTGCCATGCCGGGTTTCAACCTGGATGCGCTCGTGTGCCACCGTGGGATCGGGGCGCGGCCTGGTCACTCGATTCATCTGTGTTATCTCGATCCGATGGGGTCATACGAGCGCGCAGCGCGCTTTCGCGAAGTCTTGTGCGTAGCTTTGCTGTGCTTCGGCGGCTGCCTGTGGGTCGGCTGCTCGAGCGATGATGACGCGGGCACAGGCAAACCAGGCTCGGCCAACGGGCGGATCGCCTGCAGCGCCGCGCCGAAGCCGGTCACACCCGCGCCGGTTTCGGGGAGCGGCCCGGCGTACTTGAGCGACGACGACTCGGACGCAAACGGCATCGCAGATCGCGACGAATGGGGCGAGCTCGAGTTTGCTCCAGTGGACACGGACGAAGACGGCACGCCGGACTACCTCGATTTCGACGACGACGGAGACGGCCTGCTCGATGTGCGGGACGAAAAGCGCACCGAGCCCCTCAGCCCCGACGAAAACCCCGAACCGCACTTTCTGATCCGCGGCGTGGTCGAGACACCCCTTGGCATCGCGCCCGATGCGGCACGCGCGGGAGACGCCTTGATCCTCCGCGGCGAAGGACTGAGCTGCGACGCGGTCGTTTCCTTCGAAGGCAGCGAGGGTCCCAAGAACGCGTGGCCCGTCTCCGCGAGTGACACGGAGATCGAAGTTGTCGTGCCTGAAGGAGCGGGCTCAAGGGTAGTCGTCATATCCGGCGGCTATCGCAGTGACGCCGTTGACGTCGAGGTCTTGGACGCCGGCGCGCCGCTGCTCGTCTCCGTGCAGTCCTCGGCCTTGGTGGGCCAAGAGCTGGTGCTGCGCGGCAAAGCGCTGAGCGCGGTTACGTCGGTGTTCTTTGGCGACCGCGAAGTCACGCCCACGGCCGTGGCGGCAGACAGCGTGACGGTACAAGTTCCGGCGGACGGAAACGCGGATTCGGCGCGGGCAGTGGCCGGCACGGTGAGCGGCAATGCGTTGCCTCTGCAGCTAACAGAAGCCGGGCGCGCCACGTTGCAGGCGCCTAGCGGAGTGAGCGCAACCCACGCGGCTTTTGGCAGTGATAGCGAGACCCAGTTTGCCAGCGACGGAACCGCGAACGTGGAAGTGCCGCTGCTCGGCCTGGGCGCCGTGCAAGCATTCCGACGTCAAGGCGATACGGATCAGCTGCTGCTCTCCGCGCTCACAGCGCCGGGGCAAACCGAGGTTACCGTGAGCGCTCGCTCGACCGCCGTGGCCCTGGCCCTGCGCGCCAGTGGCGCTGAGCGCAGCATTGAACGCGACTCTCTCGGCGAGCTCTTGAACGTCGTCGACGCGGTGCCCAAGGTGCAAGCGCTCGAAGCTGCACTCAGTGCGGCGATCGCCGCAGACCCCGGCAGCGTGTGGGACGCGCCCTCCGCGGCCCTTGCCCAGCAGACCGCCGAAGCGCCCTGCGGCGTGCAGCCGGCGGTCGCCGCGGCGGTCATAGCCGGCACGTTGAAGCCCGTGCCGGATTTTCCCCCGCCGGTGATCGGCCCCCTCGCGAAGGCCGTCATCAACCCGGACACGCCGCAATTCGACATCAGCGTGACGCAGCAACTGACGAATACCAACGTGCGCGTGACCAACGACACGCAGTTGCCCGTCAGCGTGCGCATCCACGACACGGAGCGCGGCGTGCGCCTTTTGACGCATTCCACCAGCGGGTTCGGGCGTAGCATTGTCGGCGGTCAGGGCACGATCCTCAAAGGCTTTGCATCCAACGATGAAGACTTCGATCAACCCCGGGGCCGCGACTCTGAAGTGCAAGTGATCACGCCCGGCGTGGCCTCGCCCCAGCCCACGGACCAATACGCGCAGCAGACGCAAAAGAACCTGCAGCTGCGCACCGTGATCGAAAAGCTGATCTGGCCGATTCTGACCGAGGCCCTGGGGTTGAAGATCAAGTCCAGCGTCGTCTTCAACGCGTTCAAGTCGCAAGGCCCGGGCGCCACCGGCGACTTTTTCGACGCCATGGGCACAGGCGACGCAAGTGGCGCCGCCAAGGTGTTGGTCAATGCCGCCGTGCGTGACCTGACCAACGTTGGTCCGATCACCCAGGCAATTCTGCGCGCTGGGCTCTACAAGACAGCGCCGAACCTGGTCAAACGCCTCGGCGCGCGCGCCATCCCGGTGCTCAACGCCGTGGACGCAGCGCTGACCGCCGCCGGCACGGCGGTCGCCGCCACAGACTTCGCCAAAACCCTCGCGGACATGAACGCCACTCCGGGGCAACTCGACTGGACCGTGCTGTTCGGCGTTTCGATTCTGGATATCAGCCCGAAGACGATCAAGAAACGCGACGTAGAAGTGAGCGGGATCGAGATCTTGGGCAACGAGTTTTATCCGTCCCGCGACTCCAGCGGCAAACACGTGATTCCCACCGTCACCTTCAGAGACAAGGATCCCTCCGGCTTCGGCAGCTACGTGAACGACCGCTCGCAAAACAAGTTCTTCATCAGCTCCGACGGCACGCGCATCGAAAAGATCGTGCTGCCCGCCGCCTACGTGCGCCAAGCCGTCGGTCCGATCGAAGTCAGTGTCGACAAGGGCAGCGACCATGCCATCTCCGCCGACGACATCCAGGTCGAGACGGACTTTGCGCTGACCAGCGTGACGCCTGCCGTTGGCGGCGAGGGAGACACCGTCGCGGTTGTCGGGAAAGGCTTCGAAAGCAGCGTGCGCTTCGTATTCCGTCAGGCGGGCGTGCCGAACGACGCGGGCATCGTGATGCAAGGCACCACGCTCAGCAGCACCGCCACTACCGCCAGCGTACAAGTGCCCAAGCTAACGGCGAACATCAATCAATGGTGGCTGCACGCGGAACAAGGCGGCGTGCTGGGCGTGCGCACCAATGGCTTGCCCTTTTCGCAGAAGGGCGGCGCGTACCAGCTCGTGATCATCGGCTCCCCGGATGCCGGCTGGCCCTCGCAGGCAGCGGGTGTGAATAACAGCGGCACCGTCGTCGGCGTCGCCTATTCGCCCCTGGGCCAAGGCAAGGTGTTCACCTGGACCGCAGCCGGCGGGATCAAGACGCTGCCGTGGTCCACGGGCACGGGCGGGTTTCTCTGGGGCACCCCCGTCGGGATCAATGACTCGGAGCTTTTGATCGGAGCTTTCGGCGAGGGCTCGACCGTCGGCCAGCTCTACGGCGGCGGCAACGTCTCGAAGCTGGGCGACGCAGCGGCGATCAAGGCCGGAGAAATTTGCGGTCCGGCAATGCCCGCGGCCATCAACTCCGGCGGCACCATCGTCGGCTTCGTTGATTGCGGGCCCGCCGGCTTCAGCCCCACGGCCTACGCCAGCACTTGGGAGGGCCACGCCTATCTAGCGCCCAGCTTCAGCGGCGGGGACTTTTGAAACACACCCGCGGTCGGCGTCAACTCCTCCGGCCTGTCTGTGGGCTGCGCAAACTTCGTCGGCGCGTTGAACGATCCCGTCGTGTTTTCCGGGGGCAGCGCTACCAAGCTAACGACGCCGAAACAATATTCAGACTCCTGCGCCAACGCCGTGAACGACAGCGGCACCATCGTGGGTTACGGCAACAACGGTGGCGCCTCGACAGCGCTGATGTGGACGTCATCCACCGCAGCGCCAACGGTCTTCACGACCGCCCCGGTGCAAACCATCGTCGACATCACCACCACCGGCACCCTACTGGGCGGCTTGCCGAACGGAGCTGGCGGGTCGGCCCTTGCGCCCATCTATATCAGCAACGATGCGGGCGTGAACTGGACGCCAGTTGGCAGCGGCGCAATCAACGTATCCGGCACGACTTACCAGGTCACCGAAGCGCACGGCATCAACGATCTGGGCGTCATCGCCGTCACCGTAAAGGTGGCTGGCACGAGCCAGTTCGCGGCGGCGGCGCTGGTGCCTGGCGGCAGCTAGCACGCGCAGGGCAATCTCTGCGCGCGGCTAGCCCGCAGTCCGCGCTCCTTGTCTGCGCTGTGGGACCGGGTATCCTGCCAAGCATGATTAGTCCTGGCCTGCTGAAGTCGGCGACGGCGTCCCTCGTGCTGCTACTGGCCGCGTGCACCAGCTCTAGCTCGAAGACCCGCGGCGGGACTGGCGGCGCTGGCGGCGCGAGTGGCAGCGGCGGTGTGAGCGGTGGGACGGGCGCTGGCGACGCGGGACTGGGGGGCACAACAACGGGTGGCACTTCCGGCGCCGGCGGTGTTGCCGGGGGAAGCAGCGGCGCAGGCGGTGTTGGCGGCGCGCCCCAAAAAGTCGGGGACATCGATATCAGCATCCCCCACGGCTTTGCCGTCACCGACAAGTACGCATTCGTCTCCGGGACGCGGCTGTCTGATCCCAAAGGTGGCGCCCTGAATCGCCTGGCCCTGTCGGACGGCACGCTGGCTACTTGGAGCGATGCCGCCGCAGATCTTTGGGGCGTTGCTGCAGACGAGAGCGACGCGTATGCCGCCGATTTCGGCCAGGGCAACCTGCTTTCTACGCAGACGTTTGCTGCGCTCACGCCCGCAGTGGCGTCCGTCACGGGCACGCCCTATCTGGTGGCGCTCGACGCGAGCCATGTTTACTACGACGACCAAAGCGGCTCGAAAAGCAGGCTCTTTCGCAAGTCCCGAGGCGCCGGGGGTCCTGAAGAGATTGCATTCAACGTGCCGCACGCGTGGACGATGAAGGTCCACGGCAGTGATCTTTTCCTGACGCGATACGACAGCTCCCAACTGTACAAGATCCCAACAGCAGCCACGGAACCCGCCAACGCACCCTTTCCCCTTGCAACGCTGAATCATGGTTCCGGAG
Source organism: uncultured Myxococcales bacterium (assembly GCA_937872925.1). Lineage (GTDB taxonomy): Bacteria > Myxococcota_A > Polyangia > Polyangiales > Polyangiaceae > JACKEA01. The sequence continues at coordinate 5,148 of CALMUT010000373.1, forward strand.
CGAAGGGCCTCGCGGTGAACCTAGACGACGTGTACGTGGCAACCCGGGAAGACAGCTGTAGCAACGGCATTGGCACGCATGAAAGCGCAATCTTCAAGGTAGATCGCGCGTTCGGCACGACCACGCAAATCCGGGCCAAGGAGCCGATTGGCATCACCGGGCTGGCACTACACGGCGCAAATATCTATTACAGCGTCGTCGGCGATTGCGGGCAGGAAGGCACGGGCAAAGTGATGCGCTTCACGCCGGGGCAAGGCGCTCCCGTGGAAGTCGCGAGCAAGCAGGCTGCGCCCGTGGACATTGCCGTCCACAACAACGTTCTATACTGGTTGAACGCGGGCACTTCGGCTGACTTCGGCGCCGTCATGCGCCTGCCGCTGAAGTGAAGCTGCCTGAGTTCTGCAGCACATTGCCGGAATGCTCTGGGCGACGAAGCGACGCCGACGATCCGCGCGGTTCCCGCGGATCCTGCCGCCAAACCGAAGCCCCGCCAAGGCTGGCTTGCACCAGTGTAGCCCCCGATCTACTCAGCTGCCGCGCCCGATCGTCGCGGCGCACTTTCCCCCCGTGGCACGTGAGACCCCGCGAAAACGCGCGTCGACTCCACCCGGGCAGACAGCAGAAAATAGAAAGGTGACCCCATGGCACGCAAAAAGATCTCTCTGATTGGCGCAGGCAACATCGGCGGCGAACTGGCCAATCTCTGTGTCCTGAAACAACTTGGCGACGTCGTGCTTTTCGATATCGCGCCGAAAGAGAACTACGCCAAAGGCAAAGCCCTCGATCTGGAACAAGCCAGCACGCAATCCGGCTCCGACGCCAACGTCACCGGCACCAGCAACTGGGCCGACTGCGCCGGCTCTGACGTCCTGATCATCACCGCCGGCATCCCCCGCAAACCAGGCCAGAGCCGCGACGACCTCGTGGGCACCAACCTGCCCATCATCCGCGACGTCGCCGACAACATGAAGAAGCATTGCCCCGACGCCTTCGCCATCGTGATCAGCAATCCGCTGGACGCCATGGTCTACGAGCTGATGCGCCGCACCGGCAAACCCAAGAGCCAAGTCGCCGGCATGGCTGGCGTGCTCGACAGCGCGCGCTTCAGTCTGTTCCTGGCCCGCGAAACCGGCGCCAGCGTCAAAGACATCCGCGCCATGGTCCTCGGCGGCCACGGCGACGACATGGTGCCCGTAATGAGCGCCTGCACCATCAACGGCGTCCCCCTGGATCAAATGATCAAAAAGGACAAACTCGACGCCATCATCGCCCGCACCCGCAAAGGCGGCGGCGAACTCGTCCAACTCATGGGCACCAGCGCCTACTACGCGCCCGCAGCCGCAGCCATCTCGATGGCCGAAGCCTACCTAAACGACCAGAAGCGCCTCTTGCCGTGTGCGGCGTACCTCGAGGGCGAATACGGCTACAAAGACTTCTTCATGGGCGTGCCGTGTGTGATCGGCGCGGGCGGCGTGGAGAAGGTCGTAGAGGTTGCGTTGAGTGACGATGAGAAAGCGATGTTGAAGAAGTCCGCGGAGAGCGTGATGAGTGTGGTGGAGGTGGTGAAGAAGTCGAGCTGAGTTGATTCAGCTTGCTACGTGAGGCGCGAAGAGCGCGTGCACGCGAGAGCGGCTGCTTCCGGATCTGGGAGTGGCCGTTTTCGTTTTGTGATTTGGGTCGCGGCGCGGTGCGACCGAGGTGCACCTAGGGGTGCTTCCGCGCAGGGTCGTTTTTCTTCGAGATGCGCCGCGGGGTGCCAGACGCAACCTATCTCGACGATTTGATCACTTTTGTGAGCATTTCGACGACATGCGCGCGCATGTCCGGAAAATGTTCACTTTTCTGAGCATTCCTTGGACATACCTTCGCAACCCGCCGCGCGCGTCACTCGCGCAGAGCCACACGCACCGCTGCCACAGCTTCCGCGGGCGCGCGTCACCTGCACAGCGCCGCACGCACCGCTGCCACAGCCTCCGACGGCGAGCGCAACACGAGCGCGGCGGGCAGCCGCAGCACCCGCCACCCTTCACGCCGCAGCACCCGGTCCCGCCGCGCGTCCGCGCCGGCGCGGTGCGCATGATAGCCGCCGTCAACTTCCACAATGAGACGTGCAGCAGGCGCAGCGAAGTCCGCAATGAAGCGCCCAGCAACGACAACCTGACGCCGAAACGACACGCCGAGCTTCCGCGCGGAGAGCAAACGCCAAAGCGCCGCCTCCGACGGCGTGGGCGCGCAGCGCATGATGCGAGCGCGTTCTTCGAGCTGACGACGACGAGCGAAGCTGGGAACAGACTTTTGCATGACAACCTCCGAGCCCCAGGTTTGCTGGCGGGCTACGCCAACCCAGGCGCCCCTAAAGGGGTTCCCTTCGGTCTCAGGATCCGTGACGCGCGTGGTGCGGATGAGGTCCGGGTTCGGCCGCGCTGGGCTGGGTCGCGACGCGAAGCGACGAAGCGCGGCACGGAGCGTGCGCCCCAAGCGGAGTCCGCCAGCAAACCTGGGGCGACGTGTGGCGAAAGCGCTGTGCCTACGACGCCGATGAGCAGCTGAAGGCCGAGTCCAGCGGCAGCAAAGTTGGCACGCGGGCGTTACACCTCCCCACCCGCGCCGCGCGCAGGCGGCTCGACGTGTAGCGCCGCATCACGCCGGCCGCCGAGCACGGCGCTTGGGAGGGGCCACCGCCCGCAGGGCCGAAGGCCCGAGGACGGATGGGGGGTGGGCAACAAAGTCATGGGCGTGCCGTGTGTGATCGGTGCCGGCGGCGTGGAGAAGGTCGTCGAGGTTGCGTTGAGTGACGACGAGAAGGCGATGTTGAAGAAGTCGGCAGAGA
>CALMUT010000374.1 GCA_937872925.1 uncultured Myxococcales bacterium
TCAATTGGGCGGTGCTCCCTGCGTGTCCCAGACGTGTTGCACAACTCGGACGTGTGTCGGCAAGGTCGGCTCGAAGTTCTGCTGCGCGCTGCCGGGAGAATTCTGCGACGACCTCTCCGGCGGGTGCTGCAACGGACTAACGTGCACTACCGCCGGAGACTGCGTTTAGCGGCATAGACGCAGTCTGACCCGCTGGTTCCGTCTGGTGTCAGCTCGACGCAGACGCTGGGGCTTCATCGCAAGGAGCCAGGTCGTTTGCGCGCACCGAAAGCGAATGCCAGGCTGCACGTCCACTGCAATGGCACGCGGCAAGAACACGCAAGGATTTTCTGGTGAAGAGACCATCGAACGCGACGGGTGTGTGCTGTTCTGGAAACCGCCGTCCGTGTTCGGCCAGTGGACGCCGTCCGTCTTCACAGTGGAAGGCGTGCAGTACTGCTGCGCCGAGCAGTTCATGATGGCGGAGAAAGCGCGCCTGTTCGGCGACGTGGCCACCCGCAACAAGATCCTCGGCACCCAAGACCCCCGCGTGCACAAACGCCTGGGCCAGCAAGTCACGCCGTTCGACCAACAGACCTGGGATGCGCAGCGCCTCGCCATCGTGATTGCCGGAAACGTTGCAAAGTTCAGCCAGAACCCGGAAATGTTGCAGCAACTGCTGCAAACCGGAGACAAGACGCTGGTCGAAGCCAGTCCCCTGGACCGGATCTGGGGCATTGGCTTACGCGCGGATCATGCGGATGCCACGGATCCCAAGAAGTGGCGCGGCCAAAATCTGCTCGGCCGCGCCCTGATGGAAGTGCGCGAACAGCTACGCGCGGGCTAGACGCAACGGCGCGTTCCTTTTCCCGCGCTCAGCTCACTGACCCGTCGCGTCCCACTTGCCACCGCCCGTGTGGGCGAAGAAGTGGCCCCAGGTTCCGCTCAGGCTGCGGCTGTTGGTGCTGGTTCGTGAGAAGACTGCCCGGCCGGAACCCGGTTGCGGCATGTACGTGATCCAGCCGCAGTCGAACTGCAAGCCGTTGCTGCTCTTGGAGCAGTCCAAGCGGCCCGTTGCGCCAGACGCTTCACGGAAACTGCAGGTCAGAGACGTGGCGCCCTCCGCGCAGTTCATCGGCCCACGGGTGCTGGAATAGGTGCCCGCCAAGGAAGTTGAAGCGGCCGGAGGCGGTGTGCTTGGGGGTGGCGTGCTTGGCGGCGGCGTCGTCGCTGGGGGCGGGCCACCGGAGTTGGCTGGGACCAGCTCCCACGCGCCGCGGCTGTTGGCCGAGAAGAAGTCGCCGTAGGTGCCTGCAACCACACCGTTGGTTTGTCGCTGAAAGATGGCGCGCCCCTGCCCGCCGCCACTCCAACCGCACTCCAGCTGGTGCCCGCGCGCGGCGCACAACATGCCGCCACCCGGGTACTGACAGCTCACGGACGTGCCGCTCTGGGTGCAGCTGACGTTGCCGCGGTTTGACGTGTAGTTGCCGGCGTAGCTGGCGTTGGCCGCCACGGGACCTGGTCCGGTGGTGGGCGGCGTCGTGGTGGGCGGCGTCGTGGTGGGCGGCGTCGTGGGTGGTAGTGTGGCGGGCGCGCCACCGTAAAGCTGCGCGATGGCGGCCTTGTCGAGCTGTGACAGGCCATCGCGTTGTCCGATGGGAGCGCCAGGCACCTTGGGCACGATGGTGGGCTTGCCGGACTTGCTGAACGCCTTGCCCGAATAATGCATCACGCTGGAGTAGTCGTACGCGCCGATGTCTTGGCCGCGTCCGTCGCGCTTTTCAAACGCCGACTTGAATTGCGGCACGATTTCGTCCCACATGATCGTGATGTACTCGTCGCGGTCGCCGCGGGATTGCTCGTGATAGAAGCCCGCAGCGTGCAGCATCTCGTGGATAATACTGCCGCGACCGCAGCCACCGACCTGGATGCCTTGGCTTCCGCCGATGCGCCCCAGATACGAACTGCAGTCGTTGCCGGTGTCGCGGAAGTTGACGTAGTCCTTGTCCCCACTGGTGCGCGGGCGCACCCGGAGCGACGTCTCGTTGACTTGCTGGATCGCCCACTGGATGTTCTGCACTTGTTTGGGTGATACCGAACTGTCGATCACGTACGGGATCTCCCCGCCTGGCCACAGATGCGACTGATCTGCGAGGGCCACTGCCCCCTTGACGAAACCGGTGCTGATCTTCGGCCGCCCGTAGGTGAACGCCAAAGTCGCCGGCGGCCCGAGCACGATGTCGCCTTCCATCACCGCGGTGCCGTCGACGATCTCGTAGTTCACCAATTGCCGCACCGGACTGCCGGGCAAATACAACGGCGCACTCGCCACCTGACGCGGCGACCCGGGACGATGGGACTCTGTGGGACCTGGCGCGGAACCCGCCGACGGACCCGCGTAGGGTTGGTTTGCCCCAGCCGGGTAGCGCGGTGGCGAGCTGCGCCCGCTTGAGATTTCGCAGGCCGGCAGCGCGAGGGAAATGGCGCCAAGGGCACAGGTTGCGGCGACGGCGGCGAGGGGGCGGTGCTTCATGGGGTCTATCCTCAAAAGTGTACGCATCTAAGACGGCAGATCTTCCGCGGCGGTGCAGGGCCGGCCGCAGAAGCGTGAAAAGAGTGCACAGCCCCTCCAGCGGAGCACGCTTTCCGTGAGGAGCCAAGGTGAGATGATGTAGGCTAAGCGGCGTGCCTCATTCGCTTCGCTTCCTGACCATCGTGTGCGCCGTCTGCATCGGCTCCGGTACCGTCACGTGCTCGAAGACGCCTCCGCCGGAGCTTCCGCCGCCGGAGCCTGAAGTGAGTGCCACGCCGACCGAAAAGCCCGCCCCGGAACCCGCCCCCGACGCCGAGGCGCCACCGCCGGCTGCCCCCTCCGCGGAGCAACAGACGCTCTTCGTCCGTGAGATGCTCGCTGACTGCGAGGGAGAGAGCCCACGCAAATGCATGCAGACTCGTAGCAACGAGTCCGAGGACTGGAGCTACTTCTACGACAGCATCGAAGGCTTCGAATACGAACCTTCCTTCCGCTACGAGCTACGAGTCGAAGTGACCGCAAGGCCGAACGCGCCGGCAGACAGCTCGTCGCTGCGCTACAAGTTGCTCGAAGTGGTCTCGAAAAAGAAAATCCCCTAGGCCGGGCGCTTCGCTTCTAGCGTGCGCCCGCGAGGGGTGCGGTTGGGAGTTTGGTGCCGATGGTCCGAGTCGAACGGACACGCCATTGCTGGCACGTGGACCTGAACCACGCGCGTCTGCCAGTTCCGCCACATCGGCATGTTGAGGACAGCGAACGGGGATGTAGCTCAAGAGGCTGGTGCTTCGCAAGCCCGACCATCCGCGGGCAGTAATCAGGCGGCCGCAGGCGGCGCGGCGGCGCCGCTTTTCGGGAATACCAGACGAAATCGGCTGCCTTTGCCGAGTTCAGACCAGAGCTCCACGCGGCCCCCATGGCGCTCCATGACGCCGCGCACGAGCGCGAGCCCTTGGCCAGTGCCTTTGCCGACGCTCTTGGTCGTGAAGAACGGATCGAAGACCTTGGCGCGAATTGCCTCGGGGATCCCCGACCCATCGTCTTCGACCTCGAGCCACACGGCTTCCTCCAGCACCCCGGTGCGCACGGTGATGTTGCCCACCCGCCCGGGCTGAGCGGACTCCCCAATGGCGTGAGCGGCGTTGACGATCAAGTTGAGCAGGATTTGGTTCAACTCATGGGTCTCCGCCAGCACCGGCGCCAGGTCATCGGCCAGCACAGTGTGTACCTCCGCGACGCTCTTCCATTCGCCGCGCGCGACGACGATCGTGGTTTGCACCACTCGGTTCAAGTCGACGGGTTGCCGCTCGCCGTTGCCAGGATGCGAGAACTCCTTCAGCGCCCGCACGATGGTCGCCACACGCTCGATCCCCTCCTGGGCCTGTTCGATGGCTTCGGGCACCTGGTCCAACATCCAAACGGCGCGCTGGCGCGGGCTGTTGCGTTTGCCGGTGTCCGGCAGCGTCTCGATACCCACCCGCAGGGGTTCGGACAGACTGCGGAAAGAGTCACCCAAAAACGCCACGTTGTCGGATACGAACTGCGCCGGAGTGTTGATCTCGTGCGCCACGCCCGCGGCGAGGCGGCCAATGGCTTCGAGTCGCTGGGCCTGCACCAGCTGGGACTGGAGCTCGCGTTCCACGCTGATGTCGCGAAACGTGATCACAGCGCCGACCACATCGCCATCTTCTTCGACGACGGGGCTGACCCGATACTGCACGGGCACCTCGCGCGGTCCCTGTCGGAACACTGCCTCCTGCACGCCGTTCCGAGCCGCTTCCGGCGCATACGGCGCAGCGTCCGCACCCTCCGGGAGGCAAACGGCTGCGAAGGATTTGCCTTCCTGGATCACGCCGTCCAACACCAACGTCTCGTCGGCCGCGGCGTTCACGAAGGTGATGCGCCCCTGGCGGTCGACCCCAATCACGCCTTCCGCAACAGAGTCGAGCAGCAGCTGGAAACCCCGCGCCGCTTCGCTTTCCGCGAGCTTGGCCCGCTCCAGCTGGTCGTGCTTTTCCGTCACCGACTCCAGCGCGCTGGCCTCGGCGGTGCGGAACATGCGCGAAAATGCATACACCACGACCGCGCTGCCGGCGAAGCTCAGCATTTGAGACAGCTGCGCAAACAGCGAACTGTCCCGCTGCGCGAAACGCAGTCCGGAGCGCTCCGCAATGAAAAAGGCCACGATCGTCGCGCCGCAGATCGTCGCCCAGACGCCACCATCCCGGCGCCCGCCCAGGAACACCGCGATCAGCACCAGGCTCGGGTACCACGCGAAAGCGGTGGAGCGGAATCCGCCGCTTTGCGCGGCGAGCAGGGTCGCGATGGCAAACAGGGTCCCCGCGGTCACGTTGGCGGGCACGCGCAGGGACTCCGCGCGGCGCGCATAGTGACTCACCCAAAGCGCGGCGCCCCCGGCGGCCAGTAGCGCAGCGGCTTGCCAGGGCTTGTCGCGCCCTAACCACCACAAGAGCGCGAAAGGCGGCGCAAAAGCGCCGAGCACGAGGGGCACCATCACGGCGACTCGCCGGCGGCGTTCGGTGACTAGTTCCAGCAGGGACGCTTGCAAAGGCTCACCCACACGGTCAGGAACGGCAGGGCGGGTCATCCCTTGAAGCGGCCAGGCAAGCTCCAGGGCAGTGGGGCGCCGCGGCCCCCCCAAATGGCCGCGTCAATCCCGCAGCGGCCGTCCGTCGGAGTCCGGTACCTGGCCGACGAGCATCATGATGGCGTCGATAGTCGGCCAGATGCTGCCCAGACCACAGGTCACCCAAGTGACCACAAACTGCGCGATCGCCAGCCCAATGTGCCCTGTGTAGAAGCGGCCAGCGCCAAAGGCGCCGAGAAAGAACTGCAAAACGAAGGCGACGATCTTCTGCTTGTCAGAGTACGGCTGCCCGGTAACCGGCTCGATGCCGTAGGGCGCGCCGGGACGCGGACCATAAGGATTCGGCCCACCGTATCCGGCCTGCGGTGACGCGAATCCAGGAGGTTGGAAACCTCCGCCTTGGGGTGAATATGCGCCGCCTGCCATCTGAGTTCGGGCTGCAGTATACGTGAGCCGGTCGCCCCGTCCGCTACAAGCTTTTCAGGCAAACTGAAACGGGCAGGGAATCGCCCGCGTAACTCCACAGAATCGCCGACTATGACGCACTACTACGACAGCCACGACCTCAGCCGTTTCGGTGAAATTGGCAAGAACTGCCCGGAACTCGCCGACAAGTTCTTCGAATGGTACGGCGCGGTCTTTCAGGACGGCGCGCTCACCGCCCGAGAAAAGGCGCTGATTGCTCTGGGCGTGGCCCACGCCGTGCAGTGCCCCTATTGCATCGACGCGTACTCCCAGAGCGCCCTGGAAAAGGGCGCCGACCTGGACCAACTCACCGAGGCCGTACACGTTTCCGCCGCGATTCGCGGAGGCGCCTCCCTGGTGCACGGCGTGCAGATGCGCAATCGCGCTGAAAAAATCTCGATGTAGCCATGGTGCTCTCGCTCCCCACCCTGCAGTCGCGGCACGCGCCTCTGGCGTCTGCCGACGCGCAGCGCAGCCTGCTGCGCCGGTTGCCGGTGGCTCGAGAGTTCGAACACGCCCTGCAGGCCTCGGCGCTCCACCCTTTGCGGCCGACTCAGATCGACGTCTTTCAGATCAACGTGGGGCGCATCTGCAATCAGACCTGCCGGCATTGTCACGTCGACGCCGGCCCAGATCGCACCGAGATCATGACCCGCGACACGATGCAGCTTTGCCTCGATGCCCTCGCCCAAACGGATATCCCGATCCTGGACATCACGGGCGGCGCCCCGGAACTCAATCCGCATTTTCGCTGGTTGGTGGAGCAGGCCACGGCGCTGGGTCGCCACGTCCTGGACCGATGCAATTTGACGATCCTCTCAAGCGGCCCCCATCGCGACTTGCCGGAGTTCTTCGCCGAGCACCGCGTCGAGGTTGTCTGCTCGCTTCCCCACTACCGCGCTCTCGGAACCGACCGACAACGCGGCGACGGTGTGTACAAGAAAAGCATCGCCGGGCTCAAACGCCTGAACGCCCTGGGTTACGGCGACGGCCGCTCGGGCCTGAAGCTGATCCTGGTAACGAACCCCGTGGGCGCTTTTTTGCCCGCGGCACAAGCCTCTCTGGAAGCAGAGTGGAAGGCCGAGCTACTGCGCTTGCACGGCGTTCGCTTTGACGCGTTGTACACCATCACGAACATGCCCATCAGCCGCTACCTGGAGTGGTTGGTCGAAACGGACAATCTGCAGGAGTACATGAGCCGACTGGTTTCGGCCTTCAACCCGGCCGCGGCCCGCGGGGTGATGTGTCGCAATACGCTCAGCGTCGGTTGGGACGGCTCCCTCTACGACTGCGACTTCAATCAGATGCTCGACATGAAGCTCAGGCCGGGAGCGCCCCAACACATCCGGGATTTCGATCTGCCGCGGCTCCTGGCTCGCAATATCGCCGTGGACCGCCATTGCTTCGGCTGCACGGCGGGCGCCGGCTCGAGCTGCGCCGGTGCAACGGCCTAGCGCGACGGATCCGGACCGATGGTTGGCGCCGTGAAAAAGCGGGCGCGCCGCAAATCCCCCACGGGACGCGCTTTCGCTGCGGCGGACGCCTAACCATGTAAGTATTGCCGGCTCATGCACGACCCGGTCGGCGAGGTGCTCGATTCCCGCTACAGGATCCTTGCCAAGGTAGGCGCCGGCGCCTACGGCGTGGTCTATCGCGCGCGGGATCTGGAAACCCGCGACGAAGTTGCGATCAAATTGCTCAAAGGCGAAACCGGAAAGGACGCGGCCCAGTCCACTCGCTTTGAGCGCGAAGCCATGGCCATGGCGCGCTTGCGCGGCACCAGCGCCGTCTACGTGCACCGCATGGGACGCCTCGAAGACGGATCCGCCTTCATTGTCATGGAAATGCTCTACGGTCAGGAACTTGAGGAGTTCCTGACCGCCGCGGAGAAACAAGGCGGCCGCCTCAAGCGGGAAAACACCTTGGCCCTGCTGCGGCCCATCGCGCAAACGCTGGCAGCCGCCCACAAGCAGGGCATCGTGCATCGCGACTTGAAGCCCAGCAACATCTTCATCGTGGACAGAGCGCACGGCGGCGGCGTGCGCTTGATGGACTTCGGCCTCGCAAAGCTTCTCGGCGCCAATAGCCTGACCGCCGAAGGCATGGTCGCCGGCACTCCCAGCTACATCGCCCCAGAGTCCTGGCGCGGGGATCCCCGCACCCTGGATCATCGTATCGACGTTTACTCCCTGGGTGTGATCGTCTTTCGCTGCTTGAGCGGCCGCGTCCCCCACCCCACCAAGAGCATGCTGGAGCTGTGTCAGTGGGCACAGACAGGGGAGCGCCCGAGCCTACGCGCATTGCGCAAGAGCTTGCCCGCCTCCATCGACGACTGGACGCAGAAAGCCCTCGCGATCCAGCCCGACGAGCGATTTCAGAGCGTCGCAGAGCTGTGGCAAGGACTCGAAGCCATCTTGGGCAGCGGGCCCACACGCCCTTGGTGAACGCCGAACTAGTCAGTAGCCCATGCGGCGCCGGAGCGTCGCCGAGGCGTCGCTGATCCAGAAGCGCATCAGGTCCGCGGCGAGTTCCATGCCTTGGGCCAGCGCCTGGCCACGCAGTCCCGCCAAGTCGCCTTCGGTGCGGCGGATCAACGTCACGCAAGCGGGTAGGTCGTCCGCCAATACCACGGCCGCCCGCGCGGCGCTGCGTCGGATGCGCTCCGAAAGTTCGGTGAAGTCCACCCGTGCCGCGCCCACGTACAGCTGCGCCGCGTCTTCAACGGCTTTCCGGCCGCGCCGGGACAGCGACTTTTGCACCTTCTTTGCGTGGGCCACCAAGAACTCTTCGTCGGCAATGCCCACCGCAAAGCTCGGATCCACGGACCGCGTCGCCGCGACCAAGAGCAGCTCGATTTCCCGCGGGCTCAGGCGATTGACCGCATGCAATCGCCTCGCGATATTGCTGAGCGGGCGCGCCAAGAGAAACCCTTGTTCGATCTCCGAAAGCTGCGTCACGGTCGCTGGCACCAACACTGCCGGCGGGGCCGTCAGCTCCCCCTCCAGGGAACCGGCATGAGCGCGATGCACCGATAGATCGAACTCTTCGACCCCCCAAACGCGGGCGATGTGGTCCGCCAACAAGCGCCGCGTATTTCCCCACCGCGTGGTGATGCGATCCCGACTCGACAGACCATAGCGTTCCAGCTCCGGCGGATGCACCTTCGCCAGACCCTCGGCCAATGCAGCCAAGAGCTCATTTGCGGCGTCTGCGCCGCCATGCTCGTCCAATGCGCGATACGCCGCAGCGTCGAATGCACCGGATTGCGCCCGTGCCATGCGAGAGGGCCGAGAGGACAGCGTTGCGCGTTCGAGATCATTGGCAGCTCCGAGGGCCACAAGGGGCGCGCAAGCAAGTTCGGATTCGGCCGTCCGCCCCAGAGCTTTGTAAACCTGAGTCAAGTCGCGCCAGGTCTCGGCTCGGGTGACGTCCATGGCGAGCAAGCGCTTGAGCTCGCCCAGGGCGCGCTCGTTGTTGCCCGCCGTCCGCAAGCGACTGACCAGTTCGATGCGCAGCTCTTTCGAGCTGGGGGTTTGGGCAAGGGCCTGGTCCAAGGTGCTGATCGCCAGCTCGACCTGACGCAGTTCGTCGCCCTGCACCCGTGCGATCTCCGTGAGCACTTCGACTCGCGAGTCCACGGAGCGATTCGGATTCTCCAGATAGCCGCGCAGAGCGCCGACGTAGTTTTCCCAATGCGGGTCGTCGCCTAGCAGCTTTTGCTCGACCAATAGGTCGTGAAAATCCTGGGCGGCACGGCCGTCCAGGCCGACGAAAGCAACGGCCTGTTCGTAAGCGTGCGCCGCGCGATCAAAAGCCTTTTGCTCGCGTTCCAAGATCGCCAGCGCGCACAGCGCTTCTGCGCGCTCGTGGTCGTCCCGGGCAATGGCCACGAGTCGCGCCGCGGTCTCGGCAGCGGGTCCGTGCTCTCCCCGCCGCTTTTGGATCGTGGCCATGCGGATCAACGCGCCACGATTCTTGTCGTCCAACGCCAGGACGCGTTCAACGCTGACGAGGGCGCGCGCTTCGTCGCCTAGATGGTCCTGTAAGATGCGCGCAAGCTCCGAGTGGGCGGCGATCTTGACGTCCTTGGCGGGGGACTGGGCGAGGACCTGCCCAAAACGGTCGACGGCTTCGGCCCACTGCCGATCCCGCGAATAGAACAGCCCAAGCTGCATCAGCGCACCGACATGACCGGGCTGCTCGTCGATCACGCGATGCAGCGCCGAAAGCCCCGCGGGCAGGTCGTTCTTCTTCTCCGCCAGAAGATTGGCCACCCGAATCCACAACGCGGCACGGCGCTCCAAGTCCGTGGCCCACTGCGCGGCTTGGCACAGGATATCGAATAGACGGTCGACCTTGTCGAGGGCAAGCAGCAGCCGCTCGAGCTCGGAGGCGACTCCCTCGTCATTCGGATTGAGGTCGAGGGCCTTCTCCAGGGCCGCCACTGCACTATCGACGTTCCCTCGCCCCGCGTGCACATCTGCGGCCCGACGCAGCAACTCGGCAGCGATGGTGTTGTCATCCAAAGACCGACTCGCCACATCCGACGCGCGCTCGAGCTGGTCCGCGTCGCCGGAGGCCTTCGCCAATCGCACAATTCCCCACGCCGCAGCCATGCTCTCAGGATCCCGAGCGAGAGCCGCCCGATACGATTCCAATGCGCTGTCGTCGCCGATGGCTTCCAACATCTCCGCCAGGCGTGTCTGGTGCGCCGCGGCGACCGTGGCCACAACACTGGTCGCGCCGAGCTTCGCGTCCACGTGGGTCAAGAGCTGCGCGTCCCCCATGGACAGCGCGATGCGTTCCAGTTCGGCCAGAGCGCCCAGATCTGAAGGGGCCAGCTGCAGGATGGAAATAAACGTACCGCGCAGCGCGTCGATGCCCCCTGCGCCGCGGCTTTCCTGAAGCCGCGAAAGCTCGCGCAGGGCGGCGACCTTGGCGCCTACATCCGTCAGCACCGCCGCCTGCTGCGTATAGACTTTGGCCAGCCCTTCGAAGTGGCCCAGCTTGGAGAACAGCGGTTCGAGAGCCCGCAGCGCCCCAATATGCGACGGATCCCGCTTGAGCACGTCTTCGAAACACTCAATCGCGCCGGAGTCGTCGTCGAGATGGTCACGCAAGATTTCCGCTTGGCGAAAGCGCGCGCGCACCGCGACGGTCGGGTCCGCGGTGCCAGCGACTTCCCGCTCCAGTTCCTCGACGTAGCGCTTCCAATCCTTCGCGAGTGACAGCAGCCGGGCGCGGCCGTCCAGCGCGGGACGAAAGCCCGGATCGACTCCCAGAGCCTGGTCGTAGGCCGCCAGCGCTTTGTCGTTCTGTGCCAGCTTGCTCTCGTAGACCTCGCCCAGACGCAAGCAAGTGCGGACTCGCTGCTCCTCGTTCTTCAGACCCGAAAGCTCCAGCTCGATCAACTTGACGAGCTCAGCCCAGTGGCCGCGATCCGCCAGCTTGCGACCCAGAGCGTGCAGCGCTGGCTGGTGGAACGGATCCATTTCGATGGCGCGGCGGTAATAGGCGATGGCGTCATCGTCGCGCCCCATTCGCTCCTCGGCCAGCTCCGCCATCTTGTACAGAAGCGCGGCGGACTGGGGTCCCTTTGGCGTGATGGATAGCTCTTTACCGTAGACATCCAGGAGCTCGTCCCAGCGGCCGGCGCGATAGTACAGGCGACCCAGGCTAGACAACGCGGGCGCGTAACGTGGATCCTTGGCCACGACGCTCGAAAACCTGGCGACCGCAGCATCGACATCTCCAAGATGGTCCTCCAGGACTTCACCGGCTCGGTGCAGCAACGCCACCTGCATCGCCACGTCGTCGACGATCTTTGCCTCAAGTTCCAGCGCCAGCACGAGGTCCTTGTAGCGACCGGCGCGTTCTGCAGCGCGCTGCATGGCGTGGAGCGCGCCAACGTGTTCCGGATCCACCTCCAGCACGCGCCGATAGGCGCTGAGCCCACCGCTCGGGGACCCAAGTGCGTCCTCTTGCAACCGACCTATTTTGAAGAGGTAGGTGATCTTGGTTTCGGGATCCTTCGCGGCATCCACGGCCCGCTCGTACAACTCGCCCAACTCCCGATGCTGGCCCGCGGTTGCGTACAAACGGCACAGTGCCTTGAAAGAGGGCGGGTGCATGGGCGAAAGCCCCAGCGCACGCGCGTGGTGCGAGACGGCGGCATCCGTCTGCCCCAGCTGTTCTTCACAGATCACGGCGATGCGGGCGTGGGCCGCTGCGCGCCGGCCGGCGTCGTCCACCGCTTCGGCCTCCGCGGCGTGCATGGCGATCAGCGCCTGCCACTCCCGTCGTCGGGTATGCAGGTCCCCCAGGGCACTGAGCGCCGGTAGGTAGGCTGCGTCTAGGGCGAGTGCGGCGGCGTAGCTCTCGCAAGCTTGGTTTTCGTCGGATAGGTGTTCTTCGTAGATCTGGCCGATGCGATGGTGAATGCCGAGTTTGGCGCCGACACCCTCCGTCTTTTCGACCATGCGTTTCAGGGTCTGCACCAGCTCGGCATGTTTCTTCGTGCGTTCGTAGAGGCGCGCGAGTTCGCTGAGTACAAGCAACTCGTCCGGAGCGCTCTCCGCCGCCCGTTCGAACGCTGTGACGGCCTCGTCGTCATGACCGAGTCGATCAACCAGAACCCGGCCCATGCGGTAGAAGGCCATGCTGCGCACCGTTGGGTCCGATGCGAGCAACGCTTCCGTCTGCAGGGTGTCCGCTAGGTCGCGGTAGCGCTTGGCGTTCGAGAACAGCCGCTTGAGCGCATCGATGGCGCCGGGTGCGGCATCGTCGAAGCCGAGCGCTTCCTTGTATAGCTCCGCCGCCGCATGCGGGTCGTCGTTGCGGTTTTCCGCTAGGTGGGCGCGCTCCGCAACAATGGCGGCGCGCAGTCGCTTGTCTTCGCCCGCACCGCTCGCCTCCCGCTCATAGGTGCTGTCCAGGGATGCCCAGTTCTCCTGGGTCAGATCCAGGCGCTCCACTGCTTTGAGGGCGGTGGTGAGCGTGGGATCGAGTTCGAGGGCGGCGACGTAGGCTTCGTGTGCCTCGCGCTTCTTGCCCATGCCGTCTTCGAGCACGCGGCCTTTTTCGTACAGCAGCACGGCGCGCGCCGGGGGCTGCCCCGTGAAGCGGGCTTCTGCGTCAAAAAGGGTGATGGCAGAAGCGAAATCCCGGTTCTCGAGCAAGACCCGGCGCGTGCCACGCAGGGTGGGCACGTGGTCCGGGCACATTTGATAGGCCTTCTGGTACTGCTCCGCAGCACGACCCAAGTCGCCGATGGGGCTCTCACATAGCCTGGCGATTTCGTAGTGTAAGCGTCCGCGCTTGAGCGGATCCGTCGCGCCCTTCAACTGCGACTCTAGCGCCGCCAGGGTCAGCTGAGCGATTTCGCTCCGCGGGTCGGGAGCTGGCGCGACACCGATGCGCGTTGGCTTGTGCTCGGCGCGCTCGGCAACGCTTTCCTCGAGGTCCTCGTCGCCCAGAAGGTTGTCGATATCGGCACTCGACGCCCGGGACAGCTGTGGAGGGACCGCCTTGCCAGGGGGCGGAACCGCTTTCGGGCGCTCCGCGCCCGGCACTGGAAGTGGCTTTGCGGCTTTCACCGCAGCCCCCTTGGCCACCCTGCGAGGAGGCGGTGGCGCCACGCTGCGATCGCCACTACGGTTCGGAGGCGGCGGTGGAGGGACCGAGCGCGGCTTGGATCCCGTGGGTGGTTTGTTACGCACCGGCGGCGGTGCCGGACGCGCAGGCGCCCCCGCCGCGTCGGGCTTCTTGTCAGCAGAGGACTTCGATGTGCGTTCGTCGTCGGGCATTGATCGACTCGCGCTAACGGACATTAGCACGCGCACGCCGCGCGCTCGCCTGCCGTCAGTGCCGCCTTACAAATCTCACTGATTACAAATGGTTACAAGCCTAAAGGGCGAACCAAATCAGCCGGGGGTCGGCAACCGGATCACACGACCTCCTTTAGGAGGTGGCTCAATGGGAGGCAGCGCCAGAACCAACTTCTCGATCGCCGGCAACACGTGCACCACCGCGCCCTCCGCGTGCAGCTCTGAGAAGTCCGAGTCAAATACCAGCACGAGCCGGTAGATATTGGCAAAGGTCCGGGACAAGAGCCCAAACCCCTGGTCGTGCACGACTTCCCGATTCGCCTCAGCCTGACCGTCGCGCCGCACATGCGCGATGGCGCGCGCGCTGAGCAAGTGCTGCCTCCAGGCCGCGCCTGAACGTTTGCTGTGTTGTCGGATGCGTTCGGCTTCCCGCAACAAAAACGAGCTGATGGGCGCATCCACACTGCGGCCCTGCAAAAGAGTGCGAGCGTCCTCGTCTCCGCATTCGAGCAAATGTGCAAAGTCGACGCCGGCTTGCTCCGCTGCTTCGAGGGCGCGTGCAGCACGCAGCGCAGTTTCGACGTCCTCGTCGCCACGGCGAATTTCACTTGTGCCCCACAGCACGGGTGACTGCTTGTCCACTACCACGGCACGGATGGCGCCAACACGGTCCGCCAAGCGGGCCAGCTCGTCGTCGAGCCGGCGGGACGCCAGCTCACTGCCGAAGACCACGTGCTCCGCGGCCGCACTGGCAGAGTGCGAAAACGAACGGGCGATCTCCCGCAACTTGTGTGCGCTTGCCTCGCGGTCCTCGGGCGCGGCGGAAAAGACAGCAACCAGCCGTGCGCCGCCGGCCAATACCTCGAATAGAATCCGCGGGTCGTCGGGAGCGTGCCCGCCAACTTCAATGCGCGCATCCATTGCGCCGAGGCGCTCACGCACCAGTTCGAGAACTCGAAATACCGCGCCGTCCACCACGGCCGGCCATATACCACTCATTGGTCCGAATCGGCACGGGCCCGAGGCCCCGGCACCCTTTCCCCCCGGCAGAAAGGCAGATAAGCCCCTGACGAGGAGAACGGCATGGCAGGCCTCATGATCATCAACGCCGCAGAGGCGGTCACCCTCGGAGGCTTCTCCGCGGAGCCGGCCCGGGGTCCTCGCCAAAGCGAATTGGGCATCATCCGTGACGCCGCGGTCTTCGTGCGCGACGGAAAGATCGCGGCCGTGGGTGCCAGTGACCGCTTGCGTCAGGAATACCGCGCGGAGATCGACACGTTGCTCGACGCCGAAGGTGGCGTCGTGCTGCCGGGCTTCGTCGATCCCCATACGCATTTGGTATTCGCTGGCGACCGCGCGGACGAGTGGGAGCGCCGCATGCAGGGCGCGGAGTATCTGGACATACTGCGCAGCGGCGGCGGGATCTTGAGCACGGTCAAGAAGACCCGCGCCGCGTGTGAAGACGCACTACACACGTCTGCACGGCGCTGGGCAAACGCCGCCATCACCTGCGGCACGACAACTCTGGAGATCAAGAGTGGCTATTGCCTCGACCGCGATGGCGAGATCAAACTGCTTAACGTCGCCCAGCGCCTGCGTGACTCGCTTCCCATCGAAATCGTGAGCACGTTCTTGGGAGCTCACGTCGTGCCCCCGGAATTCAAGAACGACCGACCCGGGTATCTCGATCTGGTACTCAAGACCGCAGCGACCATCCGAGAGCGTTCGTTGGCAGAGTTCTTCGACGTCTTCTGCGAACAAGAAGCCTTCACCCTTGAGGAAACGGAAATGTTGTGTCGCAAGGCACAAGACCTCGGTTACCGCATCAAGCTACATGCCGAGCAGTTCAGCGACTCCGGCGCCACACGATTGGGGGTCCGTCTCGGCGCACTCAGCGTTGACCACTTGGAACAGATCAGTGACGACTCCATCGCCGCCCTCAAAAGCGCAGAGCATCCGCCCCTCGCAGTGCTGCTGCCGGCAGTTGCCTTCCACCTGGCCCTGACCACTCATGCACCGGGCCGACAACTCGTCGACGCCGGGATCCCCGTCGCCCTCGCCACCGACATGAATCCGGGGTCTTCCTTCACTCCTTCCATGCCCATGGCGATCGCAATTGCGTGCCGCACCCAAGGCCTGACCGTAGCCGAGGCCCTAGTCGCCGCGACCATCAACGCGGCCCACGCCCTCGACCGACAAGACAGCGTCGGCTCCCTGGAACCGGGCAAGCGAGCGGACATCATCGTCTGCGATATCCCGGACTATCGTCACTTGGCCTATGGCTTCGGCCACAATCCCGTGCGCGCCGTGATCGCCAATGGGCAGATCGTGCGCAACCAGGGCCGCGTCGATCCCACGGCGTCGCCGCATTAGACAAGCCGCAGGGGTTTCCGCGACGCTGCGCTCCCAGGGTGAGCGAGGGGCTCGTGCTCGGCAGCCGAACCAGTCGCTCTTGCTAACGACCTGCGTGACGCGCGTAGCTTGACGCCAGGGAAATGACGCGTGGTCCACGCCGAGCCCACAATCGCGATCAGGTGGCTTTCTTTGGTTTGGGTCGCGGTAATGGGTCACCTCTACGCGACGCTTCTCGCGCAGCGCGGCTTGGGCCGACTCCGCACTATCGGCGTCAGTGCCGCGGGTCGGCGCGACTGCGCGCCATCGGCGTCGGTGCCGTGGGTCGGCGCGACTGCGCCTCCGCGCCGACGCGTGAGCGTGACATCAAACCGCGCGGACACTTGGCACCGCAGAGCGCGGGCGCGCTGCGTCGAACCACGCGAACCACGCGC
>CALMUT010000375.1 GCA_937872925.1 uncultured Myxococcales bacterium
GGCCGGGGGCCCGACGTAGCCTGGGCCCGCCCGCCGCTCCTCGCGAAAGCGCGCCAGCAAGATGATGCCGCTGTTGATGCCATTGCCCACGACGATGGACCCAAGAAACGCCGTGTTGGAGTTCAAGTAGGTCACGGACCAGGGGGGCAGCGCGGCGATGGCAAAGGCTGCCGCGGTTCCCATCAACAGCGGAATGCCAAGCAGAGGCAAGGCACGCGCGCTGCGGAAGTAGAGCAGGATCACCCCGGCCACCAAGAGCAGCACCAAGAGTCCGGCCAGGCCCAAGTCTGCGGCCAAGCCTTCCATCTCTTCGACGCGGGTGGCGACGTCGCCCGCGAAACCCACACGCATGCCGTTGTCGTAGCTGGCGGGGAATCCAAGCGCCGCGATATCCGCCTGCACGCGGCTGAGCAGCGCCTTGTCGCTCGCGTAGCCCGTGGCATGGGAACTGGCCTGAACCAACAGCACCGCCGTGCTGCCGTCTTCGGCCACAAAGCGATCATCGGGGAACGTTTTGGCCTTGCCGTGCTTGCCTTCGTACTTTGCCCGTAGCTTTTTGAGGGGCAACTCGGGAGGCGGGTCTTCTTCCTCGTCGAGCAGATCCAGATCCATGGCGCGCGTGACCTGGTGGTCGCGGCGCTTTTCCACCGCGCTGGTCAGCTCTGCGATGTCAGCGGGTTCGACCAGCTGAAGAGCGTAGGTTTCTGCGAAGGCACGCTCGCCCTTGACGTCCACGCGAACCGCTCCGACAAGGTCCTTTGGGTACGCTTCTATCCGCCTTGCCAAGTCGTCGACGAAGCGGTTGGCTGCCGCAGTGTTCTTCGCTTCGCCTGTGTCGACAACGACGCCGAGATGCCGCACTCCCGGCAGGCGCGCGCGCAAGGTGGACAGCGCTTGCACGCTGGGTGCGTTTTCCGGCAGTAGTTGTTCTAGGTCGCTGCGCAGATCGGAGTAGGTGAGTCCCGTACGCGCAGCTGTCAGTACGAATACCGCCGCTGCTAGGAGCAGGACGCTGCGTCGACGAGCCAGCAAGAACAGAGTGGCGCGCTCCATCAAGGAATCGGAGGACTTCATGGCGTCACTCCGCGGCCACCACTGCGGGGGATGCCGGCTGGGTGGGCTGCGCAATGCTCACCTCCCACAGCCCCAAGCGAAGCAAGAGGCGTCGCGCGAGCAGGACCGCCACGATGGCCACGAGCCAGCCGGCCAGGGCGTCCACGATCCAGTGGTGATCGAGATACACTGCCGCCACGAACATGACCAACGTATACACAATGTGGATCGGGCGCGTGCGCCAGCTGGCGGCCTTCCACGCCGTGAGCAAGCCGAGAAGCGGGTAGGCGCAGTGCATGGACGGCATGGCGCCGTAGACGGATGCCGCGCGGGAGTAGAAACGCTGGAAGTAGTCCATGCCAAAGAGCGCATCGACGCGCAGCAGGGCCGCGGCGCTTGGCTGCGCGTTCAGATCGATGCTGCAGCCTGCCGCGCGCAGGTACCACGGAGGAGCGGCCGGGATGATCAGCCACATCGCGAAGGAGATGAAGTTGGCGATCATGAACGCCCACAGGTAGTGGCGCATGCGCTGTCGATCGACGAAGAACAGGTACGCGGCGTAGGCGATGGCGACGTAGACGAAGATGGCGTAGGGAACCGAGAAGATCACGTCCAGCACCGGGTGGTGGTGCAAGGCGAAGTAGTCTTGGAACGTCACGCCCGGTGCGACGGAGAAGAGGGAAAGTTCGAAGTCCCTCAGTCCGCAGCCCCACACCCGCTGCGATGTGAGGGCGACCGTGCGCGCGTAACGCACGAGATCGTAGCCGAAGCCAACGGCGAGGTAGGGCACCACGTCCAAGAAGAAGCGCTTGGTCTTCTCAGACGTGTAGGCGAGCACTCCTGCGATCAGCGGGATGATCACGTGCTCCGGACGCACGTCGCCAATTGCCCACATGACCAACGCATATGCGAGGGGGATGCCGCCCGGCAAAAACCAGTACGCACCCCACAGTCGGGAAACGTGAGTCAAGGCCGCGGACATGGATGCATCCGCTGCATAGCTCGGTGCGGCGCAGTTGGCATCGCGCTCACCCAGCCGGGGCTCAGCCCAGGTGCTCGTCCTTTGCGCTCAAAACGCGCCGGGCGGCGGACAGTGCCGCAACCACGCCGACCGCATTCATGACTCCGAGGATGCCAACTCCCGCCAGTAGCAATGCGTGAGGCATCACCGGGCTGAAGTCCACGGTTCCGAGCGCCAAACACAACAACAGCAAGATAGTGCGTTCGGCACGCCGCATGAACAGAGCGGGCAGCTGGGTGCCAAGCGCCTCGGCACGGGCGCGTACGTAGCTCACGCCAAAACCGAAAACGAGCGTTCCGATCGGAATCAGTGCCAAACGATCGTGCGCGAGATAAAGCGATGCCACGCCCATCAGCGGAAAGGCGTCGGCGAAGCGATCGACGGTGGAGTCGAGCAGGGCGCCCCAGCGCGAGGTGGTGCCCGTCGCTCGCGCTACGACGCCATCGAGAGCGTCGAGCACGCCGCTGACCAAGACCAGCGCGGCGGCGCTCCACAGGTGCCCCGTCGCGACGGCGACGCCCGCTGCGGCGGAGAGCGCCAGCGCCATGGTTGTGAGCGCATTGGCGCTGATGCCCACTCGCCCGAGACCGCGCCCTAGGGAGCTGATCAGCGAATAGCCGACGTGTGCTAATTGCACGTCCTGCCACACGGTCCCGCGCAACCGCTGCGCGGCTGGGTCGTTCGGCACGATGTCAGAGTCGGTTAGAAGTTGCATGCGGGACCGGGAACCGCGATTTCTCTTGCACGCGCCGTTCCAAGGTTTGTTTTAAGTTCTCGGAGGGCGTACGCAACCCCCCCTACGAGTTAAGAAATGGGGCGGTTTTGTCGAGGAATCCGGGACACATGTCCCGTCGTCCAAGAAACATGGCGGTTCGAGACGTCGTGCATTCACATCTCTTTGTGGCTCCCGGTTCACGCTTGGGCGAGATCCACGCCGGCGCGAAGCACGCGACGCCTTGCCCGGCAGGCTCCGTCGGATCCGCACTTGCTGTTGGCGTGAACGAGGCCCACGCTAGTGCACAGGCAACTGATGGACCTAGGGACCACTTGGGCGCTGCGTGCACTTCCGCGTGCGCTCTCCCACCCAGAGACGGCGCCGCTGTCCGAGCGTGTGCTGTGGTTGTGTCTGACAGTCGGGTTCTTCTTCGCGTGCGCAATGGCAGTGCGGCGTCGCACGCGATCTGTCTCTTCCAAGTCAAGCGCTTCCATTCTCGGTCGCGGCGGCGTGGGTCGGAACGCCCTCGCGGGTGTTGTTGCGACCGCCGCAGATTTCGCTCTCGCGTTCTCACTGGTGCAGCTTGCTCTTGCGTCGCCGGCTGCCGCCACCTTCGCTGGTTGCGTGCTGGGAGCCATCGTCAATTTCGGCATGAACCGAGCGTGGACGTTCGGCAGCACGGGTCCGCCGGCTGGAGAGGCGTGGCGCTACGCGCTCGTGTCTGCGTCGAGTGCGTTTTTCAATGCGGCCTTGGTGCACGTGCTCCTGCTCCCCAAGGTGCCGTTTCTCATGTCCTGGCTCCTGGCCCGCGGGGCGGTTTTCCTGGCCTGGAATTACCCGCTGCACCGTGACTACGTCTTCGTTCGGGCTCCGCTGAACGGATGAAAGGGGGCGCTTCGGCGCGGCAGGGGCCCCGTGGACCAGCAGGCCAGGGCCTGTGACGAGGCGCCGGGCCGGTGACGAGACGGCGCCCCAAAAGTTGCAGGTGACAGCGGTCGCGCCGTGCAGGAGGATGCCGCGCGTTTCTTCCCTTTGGAGCCATCGTGTCCAAGATCTTCGCCTGTCTGTTGTGCGTTGGGCTGCTGCTGACGCCCTCGGTCTCGTCCGCGAGTTCGGACCATTCGGAGCTCGCCCGCTCGTTGCCGCTATGGAGCGTCGTCCCCTTCGTGCTGCTCTTGCTCGGCATTGCGGTGTTGCCCCTGGCCGCGCCGCATTGGTGGGAGTCCAATCGCAACAAAGGCATCGTCGCTGTCGCCTGCGGGATCGCCCCTGCGATCTACTTCGCGTTCAAGGCTCCGGACGTGCTGCTGCACACGGGCATCGAGTATTTCTCCTTCCTAACGCTGCTCTTTAGCCTGTTCGTGATCAGTGGGGCGATCTTCATTTCAGGGGACATCCGCGCGACGCCGAAAGTCAACACGCTCTTTCTGCTGATTGGCGCCGTCCTGGCGAACTTCGTGGGCACGACGGGCGCCGCGATGTTGCTGATTCGGCCCATGCTGCGCACCAACAGTGAACGCAAGAACATCCGCCACATTCCGGTGTTCTTTATCTTCGTGGTGGCCAACGTGGGTGGATGTCTGTTGCCCATTGGCGACCCCCCGCTCTTCTTGGGGTTCTTGCGGGGGGTACCGTTCTTTTGGACCCTGAAGCTCATTCTGCCCTGGGCTATGGCAGTGGGGCTGATTCTAGTGGTGTTTTACGTCATGGATACCATCGCGTACTCCGGCGAGAGCGCGAAGGACCTGGTCCTGGACACCACGCAGATCGAACCGATTCGCATTCACGGTAAGCGCAGCATTCCGCTGCTGCTCGGAGTGGTCGGGGCAGTCGCGGCACTGCCGTCGGTGCACCTGCCCGCCGACCATTGGTACGGATTCGTTCCCTGGCGCGAGATCGTCATGTTGGTGCTGGCGGGCGTTTCCCTTAGCGTGGCGCCCCTGACGAAAGAGGAACGCGCTGAAGGTGATAAGATCAATCCGCGCAAAGCCAACGAGTTTTCCTTTCATGCCATCGAAGAAGTCGCCGTGCTGTTCGCGGGGATCTTCGCCGCCATGATCCCGGCCCTGATGATCTTGCAGGCAAGGGGAGGTGAACTGCCGGTGCACACGCCCTGGCAGTTCTTCTTCGCAACAGGGGGGCTATCGAGCTTCCTGGATAACGCACCGACCTACCTGACCTTCCTCGCCCTGGCGCAGGGGCAAGGCTACGCCGGCGCGAACGCGATTGTGGGCGTGTCCGAAGAAGTGCTCAAGGGGATCTCCCTGGGGGCGGTGTTCATGGGCGCCATGACTTACATCGGCAACGCGCCGAACTTCATGGTCAAGAGCATCTCTGACGGCGCTGGCGTCAAGTGTCCCAGCTTCGGTGGTTACTTCGTATGGGCGTGTATTGTGTTGCTGCCGATCTTCATCGCGGTGAACTTCGTGTTCTTGGGGCTGCGGCTGTTTTGACGGCGGTCAAGCGAGGGCGGAGGCACTGCGGTGAAAATGCTTAGGAAAAACCCTGCCCCGGGTCTGGCTGCCCCATGGATGCTATCGTTCGCGCGTCATGGCGTGGGGCAAATGGATTCGTTCGGGCTTCATCACCTTCACTCTGAGTGCGCTCGCACTTTCGGCGCTGCAGTGCTCCGCCGACAGTAGCGGGGGAGGCGGCGGCGGGTTCTCCGCGAACGGTGGCAGCGGCGCGAGCGCAGCCAGCGGAGGGACGTCTGGCGACGCCGGCACGATCCTGGTTGATGGCTCCGCGCCGGACTACTCGACGGACGCGTTCTTCGCGAACGATCCGCTGCCCCCAGACTGCAGTGATGCCGGCGCCAAGCCGATCACTCCCGGGGGAACGCCGGAGTGTCCGGATGACAAGAATCTAAAAGGTTGCCCCTGTAGCGCCGAGGGCCAGACTGCCGCCTGCTGGCCTGGCAAGCGCAAGAACCGCAATCGCGGACTATGCAAGGATGGCACAACCACGTGCACTCGCACGGGTGAGTTGAATTTGGTGTGGGGGGACTGCCAGGGCTATCAGGGCGTGGCACCGCCCACCTTCGAACCTGCGCCTGGGGCGACGGGCGCTGCTGCATGCAAGTGCTTCAGCGGCGGCTACTGGGATGTGAAGAATACGAGTCCGTGCTTCTACACGCAGGGGGCTACGGTGGTCGGCGGAGTCTCGACGATTCTGGATCCCGGTGGGGCGCGTTGCCCGACTCAAACGGAGATCAACTTCCAGACGGGACAGGCGCCAGCGCAGCCCTTCTCGCCCAACACCCTGCGTGTGGACTGCAATGGCTTCTTCAAGCTGTGCTTCACCATCAAGGCGCTGGCCGCATCCGGCGGCGCCAAGAACTCCGCGTCGGACTGTGCAGTGACTCAGGTGTGCACCGAGGCGTATTACGGCATGGCTGGCAAGGGTCCGAACGGCACCGACGGCGATCAAGCCATGCCGGACCTGCCCAGCTGGATCACCCAAGGTGCCGCGGAAACCGCATGCGCCGCGAAGTTCTACGCCAACGGCGGCTATGGCGAGTTTTCGGTCAGTGGCATCAGCGACGAATGCGACCAGGTCGACAAGATCTTCCAGACCTTCGACTACTGCCCCTTCAAGTGCAACGACCCGGCCAACAAGAGCTTGCCGGAGTGCGTGAACTGCACGACGGGCAGCGGCGCTCCGTTCTGATTCACTCCGTCGCGAAGGGCAGCCAGAGCCCGTAGGGCAGGGTGCGTTTCACCGAGGCCGACACTGCACCCTCGGCGGCGACTTCAAGGAGGTCCCCTGTGGTCCGCAGTGTTCCCGGACTGGCCAGTGCCCGAGCGATGCGCCGCAGCCACTCGGGCGCGCCGCGCGGGACTCCCACTTGCCGGGTGGTTGCGCCTACGGGCTTCACGCGTATGAACACGTTCTCGTCAAAATAGAGAACCGGCGCCGCAAGTCGCTCCGCGAGTGCGGCATGCACCGCGGGTGATTCCACGCGTAACAGCTCGAGCACCGCCTCAGCCTGTTTCCGCGCGTGGGGACAAGTGTAGCTGCAGGCGAAAAAAGGCAGGACGCGCACGCCGGTGTCATTCAAGGCCCATGCCCAGTTTGCTTCGGCGGCCGTCCCGCGGGCGGTTGAATAGCGCGTGCGCGCGTCGTTGCTCCGGTCACTCAGCTGCGCGAAGGCATCGACGCAACATTTCGGATAGCCAAGTAATGCGCCGATCTCCCGAAGGTGCACGTCTGGATCCTCAGCACTCCGCAACTGCACCAGGGTCTCAAGATCCCCCGCACGGTGTGCGGCAACAAACAGCGTCCCGCTGGCTAGCTCCAAGACTCGGCTATGCGCGAAGCGCGCGGCCGTTCCTTCAGCTTGCTCGCGCGATTGCGGGAGCAGCAGCGCGGGCTTGAGACCCGCTTCAAAGGCTGTCAGTTCCAGAACGGACGTGCCGGGAGGATCCGACAGGGTGTCGACGCCATTCTCCGGTTGCAGTGCGCCTGCTACCGCCCAAGGCCAGTCACTGTCCGAGGCCGGAGCCCGCGTCGCCTCACGCAAGCTCAGAAACGCTGCAGGCGATGGCGCGAGGCGCATCAGTTCGGCGCGAGCCTTCTCGAAAAGCGCCGGCGCCCTCAGCGCAGCAACCGGCGCGAAGAGCGCCGACAGGGCGCGGGCTGGGGCCGGCGGCAAGACGACGTCGCGTGTGACCGTGTCGCCAGCGCCACGCAGCACGCGCCGTTCTGAGGTTTCGTTCACGGAGAGTTCCAGCTGGGTGCGCTCGCTTTTAGCCTGAACGCGCAGGCTGTGCCCTCCGCTCCTTGCCACGAGAGAAATGTGCGGGAGCTGGCGGCTGGAAAGCTCAGCGTGGAAGAGTGATTCATGCATGAGCGTCGCGACCGTCAGCTCTGCTTCTCCGACCAGGGCGACCACCACCAATAGTCCGATCAACGCGGCTTCGCATGCGTCATCACTATGCCCGTCGGCGCTGCCGTGGATCTCTACCTGCAGCGTCGTCGCTCCGCTCAAGTGTTTCGAAAGCCAACGCACCCCGGGCGCCGCTTCGAAGTCGGGAGCGCGCTGAAATCCCTTGGGCAGCGGCGCGTCAGGAGGTGCGCTGATCAGGCCGCCGACGCCGTGCTGCGCCGCATCTGCGGCGAGCGCCTCCGTCAGGCCGGAGCCGGCGGCGATGGCGAGCTTGGCCTGCGGCATGCGGGCGATCTGCTCGCGTACGGTTTGCCAGTCTGCGTCTACTCGTTGCACGGAACAGACCGCTTTCGCCGGCTGCAGCGCTGCTTCCCACGCGTGGGCCCGTGGTGTGTCACCCACGACGAGTACGGTCGTCACCGCCGGAGTATACTCACCACGTGCCCGCTTCGCCTCCGACCAAGTTCGCGATCTTGAGCCTGCACAGCCACGCAGATCGGTCGTACCTGGGGGATCGGGAGCTGTCCGTGCTCTCGGGAGAGTTGCGCGCCGAGGGCGTGGCATGCGACGTGGTGGCGAGCGTGGTGGAGCCCGACGCGCCAGGTGCCGCGCTAGACGCCCTGGTGCAAGCGCTGGGTCCCTACGACGTCGTGCTGTACCAACGCATTTTCAGTCGCGAGATTGCGACGGAATTGCGTCGGCGTCTTCGGAGTCATACCTTGGTGGCGATACTCGGGGAGCACGTTTTCGACCCCGATGCTGACTTTGTGCTCGCTGCACCTTCGACGGATCTTGTCCTGGGCTTGCTGGAGCACCTGAGCACCGGGGCAGCGCTTCCGGCCGGTGCCCGCCCTGCGGGGCAGCCCAGCGCGGGGCAGCCCGAGCGCCCGAAGCAGCGCGCCTTTGCTGCGAACCTCGCACCCCTGTGGGTCGGCCCGCGCCCGGCCCACGCCGACTACTTCGTTCTACACGGCAATGCGGGCTGTCCCTATCAGAGGGACGCTCGCGAAAACCCGGAGTTCTCAGCAGTCGCAATGCCTGACGGCGTCGGCCGCGGCTGCGGGTTTTGTGCGGCGGGCAACAGCTACGAAGCGCTGCCCCTGGATGCGGCATTGGCGCGCGTGCTTGCCCAACTGCGCTACGTGTTGGAGCACGCGCCGCATGTGCAACGCCTGGTGCTCAAAGATCAGAACCCCTTTGCCTATTTGGAGCAGCTCTTCGAATCTGCAATCTCCGAGAACTTGCGGCCCTTCACGTTGCTCCTAGAGACCCGGGCCGACTGGTTCCTTCGCGCACGGTCGCGGGTTGAGCGCATCGCGAAACGGTTGCGTGGCAGCCGTCATCGACTCGCGCCCTACCTAGTGGGAATCGAAAACTTCTCGCCGCTGGAGCTGGCCCGCATGAACAAGGGGATCAGCGTCGACGAAAGCGTCGAGTTTCTCAATTGGCTGCGCCGACTGCAAGGACGGTATCCCGACGTGATCGACCTGTCGCAGTCAGCGTTTGGCTTCGTCCTGCTGACGCCCTGGACTACTTTCCGCGACTTGGAGCTGAACTTGGACGGCATCGTGCGCACGCGGCTAAACGAGCTCCGCGGGGAGCTTCTGCTGTCGCGAGTGCGCCTCTACTCGGACAACGCGCTCTACTATTTGGCACAGCGCGACGGCCTACTGACTGAACGCTTTGATGACGAAAGCGAGGACGCCTCAGCGCGCTACGGCTACTTCCCCGCGGCTCCCTGGCGCTTCCAGGATCGTCGCGTGGCCTGCTTCTCGAAGTTGGCGCGAGCGGCGCACGCGGAGCTGGGTGGCCGGGACGAACCCAAGCTTTTCGCCGCACTCTTGGACGCGTTGGAATTTGCCGAGGATCCAGACGCCGTGCAGCTAGGCGATGTTCTGGCGCGCTTCCGGGACTCGGGCGAACCGTCCCAGAGCGGTTCGGGTCGCACGGTGCAGGTGCATCTGCACGGGGGTTGCCGGCTGTCTTGTTTGGTCTGTGATTGTCACGACGCCGCGGGGCGTGCGCCTCCGGAAGTGGCTCTTGGCGCCGGGGGAGACCGCGCGGTCCTCCGCGGCAACACCGAGCCTGGTGATGAACTGCTGGCGGCGATCGAGCTGGCGCGAAAGCGCGGCTTCTCTCAGATCGTGGTGCGCACACCGGCGATCACGTACGCCGAGCCGGAAAGCGCCCCGTGGTTGGCGCAAGCAGGCGTGGACCGCGTGGTCGTGCCCCTCTTTTCCCATCGCGCGGAAGTGCACGATCGGATCACCGGGCGTCGCGGCAGTCTGGCGCGCTCCCTTGCCGGCATGCGCGCCCTGGAACGCTCCGGAGTTGGCCTAGAAGTCGAAGTGCCGCTGCTCTCGCCAACCCTGCGGCATTTGGCGCCACTATTCGACCTGCTGGAGCGTGCGGTTTCCAGTATCCACTGCGTGCACCTCTTCATGCCCGAAAGTCAGCGCGCGGCCGCGCTGTTGCCGCGAATGGATCAGGTTGCCCAATACTTGCCGCAGTTACTTCGACGCCTACGCAACTCGGAAGTCCAGGTTTCCATCGTGCCTTCCGCCGGCATTCCGCTGTGCGCGGTGCGCGGCGAGCCCGCGCTGACCGAGTGGTTTGCGCCACAGCCGGAAATGGCGTCGCCGCAGGCAGTCTGCACCACCTGTGCACAGCGGCCGCGATGCGCGGGGCCGCCTGCGCACTACCGAGCGAGATACGGTCAGGCGGGCCTTGAGCCCTTCGCGGAGAGGCCTCCAAAGGCCCGCAAGCGGCTACGCGCTCGCAACGCACGGCTAGGCGGCGCTGTGGAGCTGATGGTCTTGCGCCCCACGGTGCACTGCAATCAGGACTGCGTTTTCTGTAGTGCAAACCAAACCAGCAAGAACGCCTACGAAGATCCCCGCAAGATCTTGAAAGCGATCGTGCGGGCGGCTGCGCGCGGGGTGCCCCACCTATCCTTCAGTGGGGGCGAGCCGACCTTGGCCAAAGAACTTCCAGACTATGTGCGGGCGGCACGGCGCCTCGGGATCCCCAAAGTCGAGATCGTGACCAACGGTGTGCTTTTGGATCGGCCGGGCAAGGTGCAGCAGCTCATCGACGCTGGGCTGACTCACGCGTTTGTGTCCCTGCACGCGACTGCTGAAGCCGGATCACGGCTGCTCACGCAGAAGGACGGCGACTTCGAACGCACTTGCACGGCGATTGTCGAACTATCCGCGGGTGGTGTCCGCACCGCCGTCAATCACGTCATCACCGCGCGGAACATGCATGGCTTGGAGCGCTTCGTGCGCATGGTGCACGAACGCTTCGGGCCAAGCGTGATGACGTCTTTTGCGTTTCTGACGCCAGAGTACCGGGCTTTGGACGATTTGACGCTGTTGCCACGCTATCAAGACGTGCGGCCACACCTGCGTCGAGCTGTGCATCGAGCGGTGCAGCTCGGGCAGCCAGTCAGCATCGGTTCGCGACAAGGTATCCCGCCATGCCAACTCGGCGAGGTGACGGCATGGTCGGACGTGCTGTGGATCCAGAACGCCGCATTGAGCGAAGACCTCGAGCACAAAGTGCGTGGTCCGGACTGCGACGCGTGTCGCTTCAGCGACGTGTGCACGGGGGTGTGGCACCCGTATGCTGAACGCTACGGTTTTTCGGAGCTCTCGCCGGTGGCGGGACCGAAGCTAAGCGCGGACGCAGCGCAGCACATCACGCGCGCTCTCGAAGCGTTGCCCTTTGGAGTGCCGCGCAGCTTCGAAGACGTTCCACACGAACTGCGCGTGCCGGAGCTGGAGCGCGAGGGCGCGGAGCTGCTGCAGCGCCCCGAAAGCGTCGCGCCTTCGCCGCCACGGCGCCTGCCCATGCTGAAAGACAGCGAGCAGCGGCCGCTGCGCCTTGGCGTCGTTGGCGTCGGCAGTCGCGCCCGCGCGGTTGTTCGTGCTGCCTCCGAAGTGACGGAGCTTGCCCTCGATTCGGTAGCGAGTCCGAGCGAAAGACGGCCCACGGAGTTCGGCCACATCGCTACGTATCGTGATCTCGTGACGCTCTTAAATGAGCGACGGCCCGATGCCGTATTTTTGGCGACTCCTACGGCCACCCACGCAGCCCTCGCACGCGAGTGCTTGCAGCGCGGCGTGCCGTTATTGGTGGAAAAGCCTCTGGCCAGCGGTCCGATACAAGCGCGGGCGCTGGCTGCGGCTGCGCAGGAGTCGGGCGTCGTGGCCATGGCCGCGCACCAGCTCGCGCTCCTGCCCGGAATCGCCGCGTTGGCGTCCGCGCCGGGCAGCCACCTTTTCGTGCGATGGCAGATGCAGTCGACAGCGCCGGATGCCCCGCGCCGCTGGCAGCGACAGTCGCTGCTGCAGCAGCTGCACCACGGTATGGAAGTCGTGATTCAGGTCTTCGGCGATCGGCCGCTTTTGGTAGAGCAAGTGCAGTTTTCAGGGGCTGGGCGACCGGAGAAGATCCGCGCGCGGCTCGTCCTGGGAGACAACGTTGCGGATCTCAGCCTCGATTATTCGGCGGGGCAGGACGAGCTGGAGGTGTCACGCGGCCAGACCCGCGTGGTGCGAAGCTCAACTGGGGTCACGGTGGTCCAAGGGGAACGTGTGGAGCGTCACCGCGGGAGCGATCGCGCTGGCGTGTTGCGGGCGTTTGCACAGTCCGTTCGCTCTGGAACGTCCCGCGTGCCCCTCACCTACGCGGCCGCGACGCTGGAGGCCACGCGCGCCTTGCTCGACGCCTTGGAGCGCCACGGTGCACCGTTGCGTCCCGAAAGTGAGCCACGCCGCGTTGCGAGCCGCGGCTTTCGCGAAGCACCCTGAAACCCAAGGGCGGCGTCGTGCGCGCTACGGGCCTGCCGCCAAGCCAAAGCCGAACATCGCCGCGAAGAATCCGAAGTAGGCCAGCCAAAACAAGAGCATTAAGGTGGCGATGACTCCACCCGTGATCATGCCGGCGAGCGCCATGCCTTCGCCACCCACGGTTTGCGGGTTTTCCCTGGCCAACCGCCGGGCTCGGGCTCCGAGCCAGATCGCGACGAAACCGATGGGGAAACATGACCAAGCCATCAAGCCGCAGACCAGCGCGGCAATGGCCTCGCCGGAAGGTTGTGGTGTGCGCGGCAGCATCGGCTGTCCGTAGCTGCCCACGGGCGGAGGAGTGAACGCCTGGTAGCCGCCTGGTGGGGCTGGTGGGGGTTGCTGGTAGGGCGGCGGCTGCATCGGCAGCCGTAGCCTAGCAAATGTTGTGATAGCCCGTCAGTTGACGACTGCGAGACGCACGTAGGGGGTCGGTCGAGCTGGTTCGACGCGCTCGAAGGAGTCAGGTCGGGCGGCGTGCCACGCACTGCGGAACTGCTCCGGGATGTCGTTCTCCAGGAAAGCCCCGGGCTCGACGAAATGATAGACATCGGCCAGAGAGCGCACGTCCGTGGCGTTCAGACGCCGCTGTACGTGCCAGGGTCGCAGGTCTTCAGGATGCTCCAGACCTGCCGCAGCAAGGATCTCCGCAAACGCATGCAGCGTGTTCCGATGGAAGTTCGCTACGCGACTTGCTTTGTCCGTCACGCTCAAGCCCTTGATCAACGCAGGGTTTTGCGTGGCGATCCCCGTCGGGCAGTCGTTGCTGTTGCAGCGTCGCGCTTGAATACAACCCAGGGCGAACATCATTCCGCGAGCGGAGTAGACGGCGTCCGCGCCCAAGGCTAGGCGGTGCGCCACATCGAAGCCAGTGATCACCCGTCCGGCGGCGAGAATGCGGACCTGATCCCGCATGCCGATCCCCGTAAGCGTGTTGTGTACCAGAACGAGCCCTTCACGCAGGGGCGTGCCGACGACGTTGGAGAACTCCAGCGGCGCCGCGCCGGTGCCGCCTTCGGCCCCGTCCACAGTGATGAAGTCAGGCGTGATGCCCGTCTCGAGCATCGCCTTTGCGATGGCAAAGAGCTCGCTGGGCTTGCCGACGCACAGCTTGAAGCCCACAGGCTTGCGCCCGGAAAGCCGGCGCAGTTCTTCGATGAAAAGCAGCAGCTCCCTGGGCGTAGAAAAGGCGCGGTGCCCCGGCGGTGACAGCACGTCTTTGCCCAGGGGCACGCCGCGGATCTGGGCGATTTCAGCGGTCAGCTTGCCGGCCGGCAGGATGCCGCCGTGCCCCGGCTTGGCGCCCTGAGAAATCTTCAGCTCGATCATCTTCACGTTTTCGAGCCGCGCCTTGTCGCTGAAGGCCTCCGGGTCGAAGTTGCCCTCGGCATCCCGTGCTCCAAAGTAGCCCGTGCCCAGCTGCCAGATCAGATCTCCGCCGCCTTCGGCGTGGTACGGGCTCAGGCCGCCCTCCCCGGTGTTGTGGGCGAAGTTGCCCAGCTTGGCGCCGCGGTTGAGCGCGCGTACCGCCGCATGGCTCAGGGCGCCGAAGCTCATCGCGCTGATGTTCAAGAGTGAGGCCGAGTACGGTCTTTCGCAGTAGCGACCCCCGATGCTGATGCGCGGGGAGTGATCCGTGGGCGTGCGCGCCAACATGCTGTGATTGATCCATTCGTAGCCAACGGCGTAGACGTCCCGCTCGGTGCCGAAGGGCACGGTGTCCGTGACGTTCTTGGCGCGTTGGTAGACGAGGGAGCGCAGCTCACGAGAAAAGGGAGTGCCGTCGGTATTGGACTCGACGAAGTACTGATTGATCTCCGGACGGATGGCCTCGAGCAAGTAGCGCCCGTGGCCAATCACCGGGAAGTTGCGACGGATCGCGTGGGTGGTCTGGCGCATGTCTGCCACGCCCACGAAGATGATTGGCGCGAGCAGGACAAATCCAGAGAACGCCGGTGGCCAAGCAATGCCCCAGAGGGTGAGCCCAGCGGTGAGAGTGACTGCCAAAAACACGAACGCGCGACGTGGGTCCAAAGGCTTGCCTCGCCCTAGGGAACGGCCGGGCGGCCCCGCCCTTGAGCGCCATCAAGTTTCCCCGCGGTTTCCCCAGGCGTGATCGGTCTTATCCGGGCGAGTTTCCGGTCAGTGGCGGGGTCGGCACGTCCCTGGGTCGGTCGCCGTCAGGCCCGACTTCCGATCGACGGTTCGCGCTGGGGTACTGGCTCTGCGCCTACTCGGGCTGCAGCTTGAAAGTGAGCTTGGTGGGATTCCCTGGCTCGCAGGCCTTCGGGTTCGTCACGCGCACGGTATGAGACAACGACTTGTAGCCAGGCGCGTTCGCCGTGATGGTGTGCGTTCCGTCTTCGGCTGAGATCGTGTAGCCGCCGTGGCAGCAGGCGTCGCCAACCGTGTACTCGCCGTTGCAGCAGTCCGGCCGGGGGCAGACTGCCAGGACGCTGGCCCGGTCCGCGTCCCGCCCAGTGTGCATGCGAGCGCAGTGCCAGGCCCCCGGCCTGGCACGAGCACCGCCAGCGAGTTCACCGGTTCGACCTCACGCCGC
>CALMUT010000376.1 GCA_937872925.1 uncultured Myxococcales bacterium
CAAACTGTAGACGACGGGCAGTACGAGCAAAGTCAGTACCGTGGCCGACACCATTCCGCCGATCATCGGAGCGGCGACCCGTTTCATCACGGACGCGCCTGTGCCGTCGCTCCACATGATGGGTAGCAACCCGAAGATGATGGCGCAGACGGTCATGATGAGCGGTCGCACGCGTTCCGATGCCCCTCTCACCAGCGCTTCGCGCATTGCGGCCACGTCGGGAACTTCGCCACGCTCTTCCAGTTCGGCCCATGCGCGTTGCAGGTACACCAACATGATGACGCCCGTCTCCGCGGAGACTCCGGCCAAGGCGATGAAACCGACGCCGACGGCGACGCTGAGTTGGTAGCCCAGCACGAAAAGCAGCCACACTCCGCCAATGAGCGAAAACGGGAGCAACAACATGACCAACGTCGCTTCGGTGAGCGTTCGAAAGTTCAAGTACAGCAGGAAGAATACCAAGAGTAGCGTGAGCGGAACGATCAGGCGCAAGCGCTCGGCGGCGCGCTCCATGTATTCAAATTGCCCACTCCAGACGAGTTGATAGCCGGGGGGGAGTTCGACGGTATCCGCCAGGGCCTTCTTCGCGCTCTGCACGTACCCGCCGATGTCACTGCCAGTCACGTCCACATAGATCCATGCCGTCGGCCGCGCGCCTTCGGTTTTGATCACCGGGGCACCTTTGACGAATTTGATCTCCGCGAGCTCCCCGAGCGGCACGGGATGCCCCATCGGAGATTGCACCAGCACGCTTTTGATGGTTGTCGGCGACTCCCGGAGCTCGTTTGGATAACGCACGTTGATCGGGTATCGCTCCAGCCCCTCCACCGTGCTGCTCACGTTCATGCCACCGACGGCGGATGAGATGACGTGTTGCACGTCATCGATCTGAATTCCGTACCGGGCGGCGACTTCGCGCTTGATCCGGATGTCGAGGAAGTTCCCGCCGGTAACCCGCTCGGCATAGACCGACGCCGTGCCCGGGACATTGCGCAGCTCGCCTTCGATCTTTTCAGCAATGACCGCCAGCTTGTTCAGATCTGCCCCGACCACCTTGATGCCCACGGGAGTCTTGATGCCGGTGGCGAGCATGTCGATGCGTGTCTTGATCGGCATCGTCCAAGCGTTTGTAACCCCCGGAAGTCGCACCGCGGAGTCTAGTTCTTGGACCAGCTTTTCTTGCGTCATTCCCGGGCGCCACTGGTCCTTGGGCTTGAGAGCAATCACCGTCTCGATCATGTTGAGCGGCGCCGCGTCTGTGGCGGTCTGCGCTCGACCGACTTTTCCGAACACGCTTTCGACCTCGGGGAAGCTTTTGATGATCTGGTCGGTCTGCTGCAACACCTGCTTAGCTTTGGTCACGGATATGCCGGGCAGCATGGACGGCATGTACAGCAGATCGCCTTCGACCAGCGGCGGCATGAATTCACTGCCGAGCTTGGAAAGCGGCCACGCAGAACCTGCCAACGCGACGAAGGCAACGAGCAACGTCACGGCGGGGCGCTTCATGAGGAACCGAAGCACCGGCTGATACAGGAAGACCAGCAGGCGGTTGATGGGGTTCTTGTGCTCTGGTCGGATCTTGCCACGGACCAAATAGCCCATGAGGATTGGAACAATCGTCACACTCAGCAACGCCGCAGCCATCATGGAATAGGTCTTTGTGTAAGCGAGCGGCTTGAAAAGACGACCCTCCTGCGCCTCCAGCGCAAAGACGGGCAGAAACGAGAACGCAATGATGAGCAGGGAGTAGAACAGCGAAGGGCCCACTTCTGTCGATGCTTTGATAGCAAGCTGCCACCGATCTGCGCCCGGTTCGGCATGTTCGATCTGCTTGTGCATGTTCTCGATCATCACGATTGCGGCGTCGACCATTGCGCCGATGGCGATGGCGATCCCGCCCAGGCTCATGATGTCCGCGCTGATCCCTTGCAGGCGCATCACGAGGAAGGACAATAGGATGCCGGCAGGTAGCGTCAGTATGGCCACCAGTGCACTGCGCGCGTGCAGGAGGAATAGGAAGCAGACAAAGGCGACGACGAGGCATTCTTCAATGATCTTGTCGCGCAGCGTCTCGACGGCACGGTCGATGAGCCCAGACCGGTCGTACGCAGGTACGATCTTGACGCCTGCAGGCAGTGTTTCTTGGATTTCGGCGATGCGTTTCTTGATGTTCTCCAACACTTCTTTGGCGTTCGCGCCGTAGCGCATGATCACCACGCCGCCTACGACTTCACCCTCACCGTTCCAATCTGTGACGCCGCGGCGGATCTCGGGCCCAAGGGCTACGTTGGCGACATCCGCCACGCGAATGGGGACGTGCGAAGTGGATACGCCCAGCGGGATCTGCCGGATGTCGTCGAGGGACTTAATGTACCCAAGCCCGCGCACCATGAACTCAGTTTCCGCTAGTTCGACGACGCGTCCACCTACGTCCCTGTTGCTGCGAGAAATCGCTTCACGGACCTTTGATAGCGGCACCCCAAATGCCTGCAACTTTTGGGGATCGACGGTGACCTGGTACTGCTTGACGAAGCCGCCAACGCTCGCCACCTCCGACACGCCGGGCACCTGCTGCAGGTCATAACGGAGCTGCCAGTCCTGAATGGAGCGCAGCTGCTGCAAGTCGTGGCTGTTGTCGCTCTCTAGCACGTACTCGTAGACCCAACCGACTCCAGTGGCGTCCGGGCCGAGCGCCGGTGTGACCTTGTCGGGCAGGCGCCCGGCTGCGTAGTTCAAGTATTCGAGCACCCGGCTGCGCGCCCAATACATGTCTGTGCCGTCCTCGAAGATCACGTAGACGAACGACAGGCCAAAGAAGGAATAGCCGCGCACGATCTTCGTATTCGGAACCGACAACATGGTGGTCGTCAGCGGATAGGTCACCTGGTCTTCGACGACTTGCGGGGATTGTCCTGGGTATTCGGTGAAAATGATCACCTGTACGTCGGACAGGTCCGGGACGGCGTCGAGGGGCATGCTGCGCGCCGCGACCGCGCCCGCAGCGAGCGCGACTAGGGTGACCAGCAGGACCAGGAATCGGTTTTTGACCGAGAACTCAATGATTCTTTTGAGCATTGGTCTTGCCGCCCTTGGTCGAGTCGTGCACTGCCTTCGTGGCGGCGTCGCTAGCGCCACCATCCTTCTCAGCCGCCGCGGATGGCATTGTGGCTCCGTCGGGCATGCGCATTTTTTCTTCCGCGCCGACGTTGCTGCCGAGCATCTTCTTGACGGCTTCTTTTAGGCGGCTCTCGCTGTCGAGCAGAAACTGCCCACTGACGACAACTTGTTCCCCTTCCGTCAGCCCGGAAAGCACTTGGTACGCGTCGTCTCCGGCCACACCAAGCGAGAGATCGCGAGGTTCAAATCGTCCCTCGCCTTTGGAGACGAACGCGACGTTGCGCTCTCCGCTGTGGATCACCGCCGACGTGGGAACCACCAACGCTTTTCCCACAGGCTCGGTATGAATACGCACCGTTGCGAACATGCCCGGCTTGAGCGTCACGTTCGGGTTGGGCAAAAGCAGTCGGACCTGGAGGGTACGCGACTTCTTGTCGAGCGTGGGGTACACGTAATCAACGGTGGCCTGCTGGATGTGTCCGGGCTGGTAATCGAGTTCGACGGAAGCCTTCTGCCCCGGCGCGATCCAGGGCGCGTCGCTCTCGAAGACATCAGCCAATACCCAAAGCGCGTCCAGATCGCCCAGAGTGAAGAGATTCGTTCCCTTCTTCACGAACGTGCCTTCGAAGGCAGTCTTGTGAATCACATAGCCGCTGGAGGGCGACGACATCGCGATCCGCCGCTCCGACTTGCCACTCTTTTCGATGCGTTTGAGCAGCGAACGGGACACGTCGAACTCGCGCAGTCGCTGACGGGCCGCTCGAACTAGATGTTCGGAGTGTGGACCACTGGCGGCGTTCTGACGGATCTGCAGGTACTCCTCCTGACTCGCGACCAGCTCCGGGCTGTACACGGCGAGTAGCGGCGCGTGGCGTTTGACGTACTTTCCGGTCTCATTGACCCAGAGCTTTTCGATCCAGCCATCGAACTTCATGTTGACCGTGGTCACACGCGTTTCGTCAAACTCAACTCGACCAATGGCGCGCACCACTCTGACCAGGGAGCGCCGCTGCACCGGCGCTAGGCGCACACCCATACGCTGGATGGTCGCCCCGTTGAGACTGATCGTGGACAGATCCGCGCCCGGGTCACCTTCATACACGGCGACCAGGTCCATATTCATGTTGTCTTTGCCCGGGTTCTTGGAAACGAAGGACGGATCCATCGGCGACCGATAGAACAACACCTTCTTTCCGGAGGTGGCAGCCTCGGTTTGGACGGCACTCTCCTCTTCGCATCCGGCTGCGGCCACCGAAAGCAGTGCGAGCACCCCGACCCAGCGGATGGCCGCATCAGTCACGGAAGCCTCTTGTTGGTGATGGCGTCAATTTCCGCCAACGCGATCTCGCGCTCGGAGAGCAGAGCTGCGTACTGCAACTTGGACTGCAATTGCATCTCCCAATTCTTCAGGACCGAGACCACCTCTACCTTTCCGAACTGGTAGTCTCCGATGCTGGCATCAAGCGCCTGGTCGGCCTCCGGCAAGAGTTCCACTTCGTACAGCTTGAGTTGGCGATTCAATCGCTCCACGGTGTCGAGCCACTGCTCGAGCGAAGACAACACATCGAGGGTCGCGTCGACGGAGTCCGCACGCGCGGCACCTAGCCAAGCGTGGGACTCTCGCACTCGCGAACTTTGCTTCGCGTTCATCCAGACAGGCAGGGTAACGGCGAAACTGAGCCCGAACATGTCGGCGCCCTGACTCATGTCGCCGGGTGCGGCCTGTCGAAACCGATACGAAGCACCCACCTGAAAGTCGGGCCAGCGGTCATGTCGGGCCTCGTCTACGCTGCTACGGGCTGCGGCCACCTGCGCAGCACGTAGCGCGACCACGGGATTCTTGCGCCGCGCCGCCCGAACCAGGGCGCGTCGGTCGAGTCTCACCTCGCCTGCCGTGGGCGCCGTGGAAGCGGACACGTTGGCGACAGGCAGACGGCCCACGGAAGCGTTCAAGGCCCGGCGCGCGGACCGCACCGCCTGCCGTCTCTTTTGAAGCGTGGTGCGGAGCGTGCTGTGTGCCACTTCCGATTGAAGCGCGTCTTGCTGTGCACCTTGTCCGACACCGAAGCGCGCGTGAATGGCGTTGGCTATCGCATTCAGCACGCTCTCGCTCTCTGTCGTGATTCGCTCAGCACTCTCCGCGAAACGTAGACTCCAGTACGCGCGCCGCACAGCCAACACCACCTCGACAGAACTCATGGCCAGGCGCTTGTCGACGATTCTGGCCTGCGCGCGAGCCACCGCTTCGCGCCTGCTGAGCTTGCCTGGAAAGGGGAAGGTTTGTGTCAGCCCAATCTGTATTGCACTCATGGGGCTCGAGTTCAGAGCGGGTTCGTCGGTTCGGATGTTTTGCAGCGCAATGCCAAAGACTGGATCCGGCAGCGCGCCGAGGCGGGAAGGCGCCTCACGAGCCGCGCCTACGGACAGCCGGGCGCTGCGGAGTCCGGGATGGTTGCGCAGCGCTTCCTTGATCAGCGGCCCGAGGGCGGTTGGATGCCCGGGGATCAGCGGCGCGATCACCATCGGTGCACGTCGCGACGGCGCGTTGTCCGCGTGTGCGACGGACGACACGCACAGCGGTAGTAGCCCCAGGCAAAGAATTCGTCGCGCCGAGAAGTTCACGACGCCGCACTACGCAACGTGTGTGCCACTGATGACCACCCGGGTTTCCGGCGTCGACGCGCACCAGTCGGAACCCAATCGGTTACAAACCTGTGGCATGCTCGGTCACACCGTGTGACCCAACGCTGCTAAGAAGGGGCCTTCCTCCGGATTGGACCCGTGGCACGGTGAATGCACGAGTTCATGGCGGAGGCTGCTCTCTGGTCGATATTATCAGGCCCGGATCCGTGCAGGGCCTGTTGGGGTCCGTAGCCCCGGGATGATCAAACTCCATGTCTCTTGAAACTGCCCCAACTTCCGGTTCAGCCCCCTTCTCCAGACCCGTTATCGGCCGCCGTCTCGCCGGCGCCTTCGCGGTTGTCGGGCTCGCAGCATTCGGCATGTGCAGCACCTTGCTCGTCATGTTGAGTTCGGTCGCGGACACGATGAAATCCATGCGTCAGGGAGAGGCGGCGATGCGCGACAGCCTGTCACTCGCGACAGCGGTGCGAGAGCAGTACATTCACCAAGCGCACACGATCATCGTCGGAGACCACGAGCACCTGGACCACTACGAGGAGTGGGTGCGGCGGGTGAAAGCCCACGCCGGTGCTCTCGAGGGCCAAGTGCCTCCCAGTGACCTGGCACTCGTCAAGAAGGTAAAACAGGAGTCTCAGGAGCTGGACCGGTTGTTCAAGGCAGACCTGTTGCCAGCGCTCGACCGCGGGGAGCGCGCGTCGGTCGAGCGCGTCCACCTGAAAGTGGAAAAGATATCGGTCAGCGCTTCCGCCAATGCGGACGCAATCGCGGCGCTGGCCGAGCAGCGCATGTCCGCGTGGCACGATGCCGCCACCGAGGCCAGTCGTGTTGGTCAATTCGCGGGATTTGGAGGCATGCTGGTCGTCATCTTGCTGTCAGCTGTCTACACGGTACGAATCAGGAATTCGGTGGTAAGGCCGCTGGAGTCCCTTGCCGCCGCGGCCAAACGATTTGGCGAAGGCCGATTCGAATCCCGCGTGGACAGGATCGGTGATGGCGAATTCGCAGCGGTGGCCCACGCATTCGATCGAATGGCGCGCGAAATTGCGGCGCGTGAAGCGCGGCTCATGCGGACGGAACGAATGGCGGCCATCGGTCAGCTTGCGGCAGGCGTTGCGCACGAGATCAACAATCCCATTGGTGTGATCCGTGGGTACCTGCGCACCATGACCCCGATTGATGATCCGGAGACTCTACGCGAAGAGCTGCGGATCCTCGACGACGAAGCCGCCGCGTGCCAGTTGATCGCCGACGACTTGCTCGCGTACGCGCGCGCATCGGAACTCACTACGGAGCAGCTTGAAATGGACCAACTACTGTCCGAAGCGGTGCGGAGATTCGCCGATAGCGGGGAAGGTGGCGACGTTGGTGTGGAACTCGACGTGCAACCGGGCAACGTCGAGGGAGATCCACGGCGGATCCGACAGGTCGTGCTCAACTTGCTTCGCAACGCAGTGCAGGCTTCCGGGGAAGGGTCGCAGGTCGAAGTCAACGGCGCGCCACGAAGCGGAGGGGGCTACCAGATCACGATCATGGACCGCGGTCCCGGGGTCGCCGAGGCAGACCGGGACCGCATCTTCGAGCCATTCTTTACCAAACGCGACGCCGGCAGCGGTCTGGGGCTCGCGGTGTGCCAGGGGATCGTGCGCGCCCATGGAGGCGAGATCGAGGTCGAGGAGCGCCTGGGTGGGGGCACCATCTTCACGGTCACCTTGCCAAGTGCCCCGCCAGTTTCGAGGCGGCCAGCATGAGTCTTCCGCCAAGTGCACGCCCGACGGTGCTCGTCGTGGACGATCACCCGAACATGCTCAGGCTCCTGCGCAAGGTCCTGAAAGCGGACGCCAGGGTCATCACGGCGCCTGGCGGTGCGGAGGCGCTCGTCCTGCTAGAAAAGGAGCCGGTCGCTGTCGTTCTGGCGGATCTGCGCATGCCCGGGATCGACGGCCTGGCGTTGCTCAACCAGTGCAAGCGGCTCCGGCCCAACGCAGAGTTTGTTCTGATGACCGCATATGCAACCGTGCCGACCGCGGTGGAGGCACTGCGCGCTGGCGCATATGACTACCTGACCAAACCGTTCGAACCCGAGGCAGCTCGCGCCGTTGTGCTGCGCGCCATGGGCCGAGCGGCCGGCCCCGTTCCGAGCAGCGGAGATCCCGGCCCCCTGCTGCCGGGCCTAGTCGGCCAGTCTTTGGCGACGAAGGATCTTGCGTTGCTCGTGCGACGGTTTGCCCCGAGTGACGCCACGGTTGTCCTGCTCGGGGAGACGGGCACGGGAAAGGAACTGGTCGCGCGCGCCGTGCACCAATTGAGCACCAGGGCAGATAGGCGATTTGTTGCCGTGAACTGCGCCGCCATACCCGCTGAGCTTCTGGAGAGCGAGCTGTTTGGTTACGCCCGCGGGGCGTTTACCGGTGCTGGCCGCGATCGCGCAGGGTTGTTCGAGGAGGCAGACAAAGGCACGTTGTTTCTGGACGAAATCGGTGAGCTCCGCTTTTCGCTGCAGGCCAAGCTCACGCGAGCGCTAGAGCAGCGCGCTGTGCGACGCATCGGAGAGTCACAAGAACGCCCGGTTGACGTGCGACTGGTGGCCGCAACCCACCGTGACATTGAAGCGATGGTCAAGGCGGAGACGTTTCGAGAAGACCTATGGTACCGCCTGAACGTCGCAACCGTTCAAATCCCGCCCTTGCGTGAACGTCGGGGCGATATTGAGCAGCTGAGCGCGCACTTTCTCCGCGAAGCTCCTGCAAGCCCTCGCAAAGTCGTTGGGTTTTCGCCCGCTGCTATCCAAGCCCTCGTCGACTATGACTGGCCGGGAAATGTTCGCCAGCTCCGATCCGCGGTGGAGCGCGCTCGCCTGGTAGCAACGCACGACCGGATCGACGTTGGGGACTTGCCACCAGAGGTCATCGGCATCGGGGGCGGTGCGCACGACGGCAACCTGGCGGCTCTTCCCTGGAGCGAAGCGGTCGAGAAAGCTCGGGTGGACGCCGCCAAGGATTACCTTGTGGAGGTGCTGCGCCGACACGGGAACAAAGTGAGTGAAGCCGCGGCCCATGCGGGCGTCGAACGAGAGAGTTTCTACCGGCTCATGCGACGCTACGGGGTGCAGCTCGAGGACGGCGAGGGCTGACGGAGTCAAGTTCGCTCGAGACAGTGTACGCAAATGAGTGCGCAGCCAAGAACGACGTGGGCACCAGGCAACGAAATACTGATTGTCGGAGGATACGGGCAGGTTGGGCGGGCGATCGCCGAGCGGCTCGCTCCGCTGTTTCCCAATCGCGTAGTCGTAGCAGGACGTGATTCGCACAAGGCCAAACGAGCTGCCGCCGAGATCGGCCGTGGCACGCGCGCTCGCGCCGTGGACATCACCGGCGAGTGCAGCGCAACGGCGCTGGACAAGGTGATGCTCGTGCTCGTGTGCCTGGACCAGACAGACACACACTTTGTCGAATACTGCCTCGCTAGCGGGGTTCACTATCTCGACATCAGCGCGAACTCGGCGTTTTTCAGCCGTGTGGAGCAGTTGGACATGCTCGCGAAAAGGAACGCCGCGGCGGCGACGCTCAGCGTGGGGGTCGCGCCAGGCCTGACCAATCTGATAGCGGCACGCGCGCGGCAGCGAATGGATCATGTGGACCGTATCGACATCGTGGTGGAACTTGGACTCGGCGACCGACACGGCCGGGCTGCAGTCGAGTGGATGCTGGACAACCTGGATGCGGAGTTCCATGTCAGGAGGGACTCAAGGAACGTGACCGTCCGCAGTTTCGAGGACAGTATTGACCTGGCGATCCCCGGCCAAGGCGGGCCGCGCCCAGCCTACCGTTTCAACTTTTCCGACCAGCATGTGATCGGACGGACCCTCGACGTGCCAACCGTCTCCAGCTGGGTGCGATTTGACAGCCGCACTTCCACTTGGTTGATCGCCAAATCAGTACGGGCGGGACTGGCTCGCTTGCTACGCCGACGCAGGTGGCGCAAGCGCGCTGTTTGGCTGTTCATGAACGCCCACCTCGGTTCGGATGTTTGTGGCGTTGCAGTGCGGGCAGAAGGCCGAACCAACGCACGTGCTCACTCGCAAACTCTCGGTGTGGTGGGTCGGAAGGAGGCGCAGATGACGGCGATCATCGCCGCTGAGACCGCCCGGCAGATCCTGGCGAAGCAGCCAGCACCCGGAGTCTTTCACAGTGAGCAGGTCGTCGCGCTCGATCCGATTGTTCGGGCGCTCCAGGCCGAACTGCCGGGCCTCGTTGTCACGCTGTAAGCGGAGCGCTAGTGCCCGCCACCATCTGCGCTTGGCGCGGACACCATCCCTGGCCCAGAGACGGCGGTGACTTCCACCAAGCGTCCGCTCATGAGTTGTTCCAGCTCCGCGCGTGCAGTCCAGTAGTCCCGCTGCGCTTCAACGTAGGCGCGCCCCGTCTCGATCTCATCCCTCCGCGCCTGAATCAGTTGAAACACGCCGACACCCATGGCGTTGTAGCCGAGCTGAGTCTCGTGCACGATGCGCGCCCTTAGCGGCAACAGCACGTTCTTGTAGTGGAGTGCCGTTGCGCGAGCGGAGCTCAGGTTTTGCGTTGCT
Organism: uncultured Myxococcales bacterium; assembly: GCA_937872925.1. Lineage (GTDB taxonomy): Bacteria > Myxococcota_A > Polyangia > Polyangiales > Polyangiaceae > JACKEA01. Next base: position 10,346 of record CALMUT010000376.1, read on the forward strand.
GTTCGTAGTGCGCTGCGGATCTTTAGAGCTATGGACCCGTACATGTGCTGCTGACGTCGCCAATCGGCTTCCGCTTCGTCTACCCGGCCTTGCCCTTGATAGAAGAGTGGCACTTCGAGTTCGACCAAGGGTCCGAGACTCCAATTGGTTTCTGCGCGTTCGGCTGTGACGCCACCGCGTACCGAAGGCAGCCAGCCCTCGACCCGCGCCAGGTTCGCGCGTCCGCCTGCCGCCGCGTAGCGGGCGCGGATCGCAGCAAGATCGAGGCTCACCCGCAGAGCGTCTTTTTCGGAAGCCACGGGGTCCCGCTCAGGTACGTCTGCCAAGCGCGCCATGGTCGTCCAATTCGCCTGAGCGCCGAAGGCGCCCATCAGGTTCTGAAGACGCTCACGGCTGCGCACCACGGCGAATTCCGCGCGCGCCGCCGCCAAGCGCGCCTCGTCGTATTGGGCCTTTTCCGTCAACAGGTCCAAATCCGTGATGTTGCCGGCATCATGCAGTCGGCGCGCCGTGGCGTACGCAGCATTGGACGCCATGATGACCTTGCGCCGCATCTCCACTCCCTGTTGAGCCGCAAGAAGATCGAAGTAGGCGCGGCGCACGGCCAGCACAGTGTCCAGGATGCGCCCCGTTGTCTCGAGCTTTGCCGCGTTCAGATCCGCATCCGCGACACCCTTACGATACGGCATGAACAGCAACTGCGACACGTCGAGAGTCACACTGAGATCGAGTTCCGGCTTAGAGTCGCCGTGGTAGCGCACCGCAGCTTCGCCGTGCGGATTTGGTAAACGCAGCGCGTGCACCAGGCGGGCTCGAGCGACTCCCAGATCCTCGAATGACGCTTGCACGTCCGGGTTGTTCAAAAGCGCAACCTGTACGGCGTCACGATCCGACAGAGGTTTCTCTAGCAATTCCTTGACTTGCTCGGCTGTGTCGGCGCTGTCAACGTGGCGATAACGCACGTCCGCATTGGCACGTCGGCTGACCATGTTCCGGACGTCGTCGTAGCCGGCGTCTTTGGGAACGCAAGCGCTCGCGCTTGCAGCGATGGCGAGCAGCGGGATCCAACGCCGCCGTTCCCCGAAGCGGCCCGCTTTCTCGTCGCGTCGATGTCCGATCACTTGCCCCCCGGCGGCGCCTGCGAAGCGCCGTCGTGGTTCGGCATTGCTTCGGATTTCGGCGGCGCCTGCTGGTGATTGCGCATTGGCCCGGCGTCGCCATTGTCAGCAGGCGTTGCCGCTGCGTCGGCTGCCGCGGCTCCATGCGCCATGTTGTGATGCATGTGGTGGCCTGCTTGCGCGCCGGCACGCGTGTCGCTCGCGTATGCTTCCAAGGGATCAAAGTCTTTTTCCAGCACAGGCGATGGCCCGCCCGCGACTTCGCTTTCCGCGGCCACATCACCTGGGGTTCCGCGCGGCGTCTCGAGGGTCGTCGCGTTGCAGCCGGCGGCAAGAATGCAGAGCGCGCAGATGGCTGTGTCGCTCATTTCGTTTTGGCCTTCGGGTCGATGCCGTCGCGCGCGAGGTCCGCCGCGCTCGCTAGATCCGCCAGCGTTCCAGCAGGCGCCTGGTACCAGCCCGGATCCTGGTAAGACTTCAGGTTTGCTCGGATCTTTACAATCGTGAACATGCCGCCCATCGTGATGTAGTCGTGGGGTCCCTTGGCGCCGACCATCGGGATGCTGTTCTTCGGAACGGGCATTCCCATCTCAGCCATGTCGCCCATGCCGTCTTGCCCCATGGTCATGTACCCCGGCAGCTGCGAGCCGACGCGCTTGTCTAGGTCGCCGGGTTTGACGCCAATCATGTTCGGGATGCCATGGCCCATTTGGTTCATCACGTGATGGGTCATGTGACAGTGCATGGCCCAGTCGCCGGGGGCGTCCGCCAGGAACTCGACGTCTCGGGTGGCCCCGGTCGGAACCAAGACGGTAGTCTCTGGCGTCTGCGCCGCGATGGGTATCTGGCCGCCATCCGTAGCAACGATCTTGAAGTAGTGCCCATGTAAATGGATGGGGTGGTGGTCCATGGCACTCAAGTTGCCGAAGCGTAGTCGGACGCGGTCGCCCTGCTTGCAGACCAAAGGCGCCGTGCCTGGAAACGCTTTTGCGTTCATGGTGAGCACGTTGAAGTCGCTCATGGCGTTTGGGTCCGGCCGTGAAGTGCCTGCCTTAATGCTCCATTCGCTGAGCATGATGGCGAAATCTCGATCGACACGATAGCCAGCACTGGGCTTGCGGGGATGCACCACGATCATGCCGATCATGCCCATTGCCATCTGCGTCATCTCGTCGTGGTGGGCGTGGTACATCAACGTGCCGTGCTGACGGAACGTCCACTCGTACTTGAAGGTCTCCCCGGGCTTGATCGCACGTTGACTAAGTCCGCCGACGCCGTCCATGCCACTTGGCAGGTAGACGCCATGCCAATGGACGCTCGTTGGCGCGGCGAGGCGATTGGTCACGTAGACGCGCACGCGGTCACCCTCGACAGCTTCGATGGTTGGCCCATGCACTCGACCGTTGTAGCCCCAGCAGTGGGCTTTCAGTCCCGGCGCAAACTCGTGCCAGACTTCTTCGGCCGTCAGGTGGTACACCTTGACGCCGTCGACGACTTTCCAAGGCAAAGCGGCCCCGTTCGGCGTGATCACAGGTTTGTAATCCTTGCCCGGCATTCCAGGGGCAAGCGCGGGCGCGTCGTCCGGCCCACCACTGTAGGATCGCTCCCAGCCGCGCCCGCCGCCATCCACTTGGGCAGCCTCTGCGCGACGGTTCAGCAGAGCGGCGCCGCCAGCAACCGCGGCGGTCGTCCAAAGTACGTTTCTTCGACTCACCATGTGACTCATGTCCCGCTGGAGATTGCCGGTCCGTTAGGCGAACCACGCGGCCGCGGGCCGCTCCATACCATTGTGCCAAGTGCGCCCAGCCAACCAATGGTTGGTGCCGTCCTATTTCTGTCCGGCAGCCGACGGCCCGACGCTGATCCGCTTCGGATGTGACGATTTCCGGGCAATCTACTTCGCGAGTCAGCTGCCGCAACTCGCTGCGGTTCATCCAATGATGTGACCCACTCAGTCACATTGGGATGTCTCGACTGGCCTGTGGCTGCATGCTAGCTAGGCCTGCGCGCATCCGGTCGCGCAGGAACAAAGGGACAGAAACAATGAAGTGTGCGGCACTCTTTTCACTCGTGGCGCTTGGCGCAGCGGCGACCGGATGTTTAGGTGGCGGCAATGGCGGCGGCGGAACTGCCGCTTCCGCGGGCAACGGCGGCGTCGGTGGCCAGGGTGGCGCTGGCGGCCTAGGCGGCGCCCAAACCAGCGGTCTTCCTTTGCTTGGCTCCGGCCAACACTCGAAGAGTTCAGTTCAAATCGACGTCGTGGCCACAAGTGCGGATGGCATCGACAATCCGAGAGACCTTGCTTTCAACCCGCAAGTTCCCGGCGAACTGTGGGTATTGAATCGCAGCGCCTCCGTAGCCATCATCAGAAACGCGGGAACCCCTGCACAGGACGTTAGCGTCCGTTCGGGGCCAGGCGGTACGCACTTCATGGCAAAACCTTCGGCCCTTGCATTTGGTGCCCCAGGAACCATGGCCACCGCGCAAGAAGAAGACCAGATCACACAGCCCAGCACGCCTGCGGAGTTCATGGGTCCCACGTTGTGGTCCACAGAGTACGGCACATTCAACGCCGGGCATGCATCGCACATCGACATGTTGCACAACAGCCCTCGGGCAACCGGCATCGCCTGGGACGCGGATAACGTCTTTTGGGTGTTCGACGGAATGCACGGGTCGATTACACGCTATGAGTTCGGCGCAGACCATGGCCCCGGCGGTGCCGACCACAGTGACGGAGTCGTCAAGCGCTACGTAGACGGTCAGGTTGCGGGCGTTCCGAACGTGCCCTCTCACATGGAACTCGACCACTCTACGGGCCTGCTCTACGCAAGCGATTCCGGCAACAGCCGAATCGTAGTTTTGGACACCAACACCGGCAGCCAGGGCGCCGCGATTACGCCGAACTTTGATGGCACGAAGCAATTTTTCATGGACGGCGCCACAATTACCACCGTGGTAGAAGGTGCACAATTTGGCTTGATTCAACCCGCTGGCCTCGCGTTGCAGGGCGGCTACGTGTTCGTATCCGACCACGCCAACTCAAAGATTTCTGCCTTCACATTGACCGGGCAATTGGTTGATTGGCTGGAGACCGGGTTGCCTCCTAACTCAGTTACGGGGTTGGCATTCGACGACGAGGGCAGATTGTACGTGACCGACGTGACTGGGCATCAGGTGCTGCGGATCTCCGCGTACCCGGCCACGTCGCGGTGACGGCGGCGGCTACGTTGCAGTGATGGGGTGGGCATGGTCGCCGCCATGCCGTTTCCCAATTGCTGGAACGAAGCTTGGTGGCTTGCGGCGACCCACCACTTGCGACCCGAGCTTTGCAACTCGCATTTGGAGCAAATCGCGAAGTACTCTTTCCTTAGAGGCACGCGCGGGGTGCGCCGCAACGTCAACGTGGGTTGCAGAAGAGGAGTCATGGATTTCGCGTCAATGTGTGTGGTTTCCGTGTCCTTTCGGCGGGACTTTGGTCGGCGCTAGCTCAGACTTCTCCATGGATATTGCGGGGTCTGGGGCCGCCGGAGCCGACGGCGCCGGCATCGGGGGAGGAGCGCTCCCCGTCAAGGGCGCCACGGGAGGGCGCGCCACTCCCGCGCCAGGCGGCGCGCCGGCGGGGTGGTGTGGCGCGTGGTGAGCAGCGCCGCCGCCATGGCCGTGCCCGGACCCAGCAGGCGTTTC
>CALMUT010000377.1 GCA_937872925.1 uncultured Myxococcales bacterium
CCACAAACCCCGCCAGCAAAGGGATCGGTCCGTTTGGACGAGCGCATGGGCGGTGGTGGCCTGGCAGGCACTGCGGGTGCGACGGGGACCGGCGTCAAGAAGTACTCGTTCTGAGTGATGCGCGGTTCGGTTCCGGGGCGGCGTGTTTGCATGCCGTCCGCATCCAGCAACTGACGTTCGTACAGATCCTGGGTATTTTGGATCTGCGTGAAGGTATCCGTCGCGATTTCCGCGAATGCCTGGATCTCTCCGCGGTACCACTTGGCGATGGCCGCGCTGACCGCGGCTGGGCGAGCCACGTAGGCTTTGAGGTTTCGCGCGCCTGTCGAGATCTTGAGTTGCTTGACGTATTCCGGGTCGCCGGCATCCGGAGAGACGACGCTGAGAGTTTCTGTGTCACGCTCCCATCTCACCGGAAAGACGAGGAGCTTCTCGGCGTTGCGCTCGTTGATGTAGGCCAGAGCTTCTTTGGGCACCTCGATACGCGCCAGCTTTGCTGTCGACACAAAGTGCGTGCGGCAACGCTCGGCCACGAAGCTCAGTAGCCGGTGCTCGTCGATGGCTCCTGTGCGAAGCAGCGCCTCCTCGATGCGCTCGCCGTAGTTCTGCATGGCCTGGAGAGCCGTTCGGAGCTGTCGCTCCGTAATCTTGGCTTCAGCGTGCAGCCGCTCTCCAACCCACGTGGGACTCCACATCAGATCGAATTTTTCAGACCTCGGGCCTTGAGGTCAATGTTCTCGAAATTTTTGGGTATTTTGCCCGTCAAAGTCCGCTACGGACCCCGCACCGAGACATGTCGATCATGGCCCGCCCCTCCTGCCCGCGTTGGATTTCGGAAAATTTGGCCCACCTGGCGCGACTCTGTCATGCCATTGACAGCGCAGGATTCGAAGGGGTGCAGACCCCGGCCGAACGCGGGTTAGACCGGGGAAATCGGTGTCAGCCGCGTGCTGGCCCAAGCGTTGCATCAGCTGTCGTGTCCCATGGGTGTTGAGGAGTACAAGCATGCCGCACAGTGAAGAACACGACCGCCCGACCGAATGGCTTCGTCGTTTGCGGGAGGACCGCTCATTGTATCGGCGCTTGCTTGCTGACGCCGGAAGCTTTGCGCGCGCGTCCTATCGTCTCGCCCGCGCACGCTGTCGAGTACAGCCGGTCTCCGTCGGGATCCCGACCTTCGCAGAGTTCCGCGTGGCCGCGGAAGAGATCGCGCTCGCGACCGGCACCATCCACTCCGCGACGGCGACGGATATGGTGCGTGAGTGTGAAGCTGAGGGGCTGGCAGTGATCTTGCCGCTGAGCGTGCACGCGGCCTAGGCCACCTAAGGGCACTGGGGTTCCGGAGCGACCTGTTTCGCTCCCGGCGGTGCGACGACAGGCACCCAATCGAATGCAAACGCCATGCTCGCGGCGTTGCACTCGGAACCGGCTTGCTCGAACGCCGGCGGCGAGGTGTACAGGTCCATGGTGCTGCTCAAGAAGCCCATCAGCAAACCGGTCTGCAGCACATCGCAGTTGACCATTTTCGAGGCAATCGGGCGAAACTGAACGTCCATATTCTGCGCGCTGATGACCGCGCTCATCATCGAGCGCACGACCGTGTCATGCTGTTGTGAGAGCTCGACGACGAGGGTCATGGTTTCGACATCGACCAGGTTCACCGGATCGAAGGCGTAGAGCGGCATGGTCATCGGCGTGTTGCCGAAGTCCCCACTGACCCACACGTTATTCCGCACGTATCCGGCCGGGAATCGGAATCGCGGGACCAGACTGAAGTCTCCTCCGTCGGCTGCATCCGGACTCCCAGCGTCCGCCGTTCCCGCATCCGCCGTTCCACCATCCGGCGCAATGACCGTGTTGGCATCCACGTAGAAGACGTCGCTGCCGTTCCAGACGGGCAACGGTTCCACGGCAAGGTCCCGCTTCACGGTCACGAAGATCGCGCCCGGCACGTAGGCGTCGTCTGCGCCTGAATCCAGGTCCTCCAACATCAGCAAGTAGGTGGGCTTTTTGGCGCTCTCGATGTCGCGATTGGTGTCCTCTTCGAAACTGAAATTCAACGTCGTGGAGCCGTAGGAGAGCAGGTGCCCTCCGACGTTGTCGCGCCCCTCATTGCCGTCGACGAGCAAGTCCGCCGAGGCGCTGGAGCGTTTGTCGCAGACCAGAGAACTCTTGGACTGCAAGATCTTCGTGGTTGTTTCTTCGGTGTCGATGGCGTGGCCGAACGCTTTCCACGCGTCCGCGTCCACCTTCTTGGTCGTCGGGTCGACACTTCCGAAGTACACGTTGCGGGCGGCAAAGAACCGACGCGCCCCTTTGCCGGAGGGTGTTGGCGTGCCGGCAGGGCGGCCGGGTGGCACGGGGGACCAGCCGTTCAGCTGGGGGCCCGCGTCCCAGGAGCTGTCCGCAACGACTACATCCGTACTGGCGTCTTTTGGCGTGGTGGTTTTGTACTTGGGATCGAGCTCTTTATCGTCGATGCCCGCGATGGATTGGCAGCTGATTGCCGCAGCGAGCGACAAATACGCGGGTGCCAAACGACGCCTCACCATGCTCCACTCACTACGATACTTGCGCGCTCCGCGCCAATAGAGGCGCCGAAACGCGCCTTGTGCCGCGCGTCGGCCTTGGGTTCACTGCCCGGCATCGACGTGAAGAAGAGGTACGCACCCGCGCCGATCCCAACGGCTCCGACGGCGAACGCCACGTTCGACACCGTCGCAGCCGAGTCGGCTTCGTCCGCGAGTTCGAGCCCTTTTGGATCGCACAATGCGCCGTTGCAGCGGTCGTCGCTCTCGCTGTTCTTGCTCAAAGCTCGCAGGCCGAAATACGCGCCCACGCCGGCTGCAACGATGCCAACGCCCCCCGCTACGTAGGCAAAGGTACGCTTCGTCTGGCGACTCTCTTCGGCGCGCTTGGCAGCTTCAGCCACTGCGGGGTCCGGCTTTTCCGGCTCGGGGGGTGGCGGCTTGGGAAGGGGTTCGAGCTTTTCCAGAGAAACGGTCTTTTCTTCGGTCTCTTCTATGGCGATCTGCAGGGTTCGCTCCCGATACCCCGGCGCCGCCAGCTGGATCTCGACGTTGCCCGGGTCGACGGGCACCGCCGTGCCCCAAGCGGCTTCGCCAACCTTCGAGCCAGCGCGGGTCACGGTCAGCCCCGAAACGCGCGTTTCTTCGGGGACTTCGATGGTCAGCCGCGAGAGCCGGCGCTCAAGCCGGCGCACCTCTCGCAGGGCCAGGCGCTCTCGGTCTTTTCGCTTCGAGTCCCGCGCTTGTTGGAGCGCGCTTTGAAACTCAGCCCACGCACTCGCCGTCTTGCCTTCGCGGGCGTGGCAGACCGCAAGGTTGAGCAGCGTGCCGTCTTGGGGATCGAGCCGCTGGCTTTCCTCCAACTTGCGACAAGCGTCTGGATACGACTTCTTGCCCATGAGGGTTTTGGCTTCTCGAAATAGCGCTTCCGCAGTGGCGCGGTCTTGGGCACTTGCCTGCGCGCTGGCTAGCTGCGGCGTCAGCCATACGCAGAGCAGGGCCAGCCAGGGCCAGGGTCGGCTGGAGCAGCGTTTCATTCGAAACGCGGCACTAGTAGCGGTCGTCCAACGCTTTGTCACGGCGAGGCTTCACTTTAAGCTGCTTCGGCACCGCGGTGGAAGTTCCCGAGTCCGCGGCTGCCGCGTCGCCAGCCGGCGTTTCTGGCTCGGAGGGCCCGACAGCGCTCGCGGTGGGCACCACCAGCCCCGCGCTGGAGACCTGTGGCGGAGTTTCGCCCGGGGTTTCCGGGATCGGCGCCGCCAGTGTTGCTTCCGGGGCCTCGAGATTGCGGCTGCGCACATACAAAAGGCTTCCCAGCACGGCCGCAAATAGAAACACCCCGGAAGCCACCCCCAGGATAACATTTCGGTTGGTCGACGCTCTGCGGCCATGGGTCGTGCCCCATGCGGACGTCGTGTCACTGGGCCGCAGCGCGGCCCTGGGCCAAGGGCGGCTGGCCTCGAGAGGGTCCGCTGCCGCGATGCTACGCACGCGCTCGACCAAGGGTCGGGAGCTAGGAGCCGCAAAGGCCTGCAGCATTTCCGCAAGCTGCGCCACGCTTTGCGGTCGTGCATCCGGATGTTTTGCCAGACAACGCAGAACCACGGCGGACAGCTCCTCGGGAATGTCCGCACGGCGCAGGCTTGGGTTGGGCGGCTCGTCACTCACGATCATCGCCGACAAGGCCGGCAACGTGTCTGCCATGAACGGGGGGACCGCTGTGAGGATCTCGTACATCACCACGCCAAGCGCCCAAATGTCAGCGCGGTTGTCGACGTCCTTGCTGCTGCGCACCTGCTCCGGCGACATATGCGTGGGAGTACCGAAGACGTCAGTGGTTCCAGTGAGATTGGGCGTGAAGTTTGAGTCCAAGTGCATCCACTCGCTCTTGGAGATCCCGAAGTCGAGCACCTTCACAAAGCCGAGCTGCCCCGGACGGTGCACGAGCATGATGTTCTCGGGCTTGAGATCGCGATGCACGATGCCCAAGGCGTGGCATTCCGCCAGCGCGACGCAGGCTTGCAGGACGTAGTCGACGGCTTCCGCGACGGGGAGCGGGCCTCGCGCTTGGACCACGCTATCGAGGGTCACCCCTGGCAAAAACTCCATCACCATGAACGGCACACCGTCTGGGAGACGGCCCACGTCGAAAATGCGAACGACGTGATCGTTGGAGATTGCGGAAGCGGCGCGCGCCTCGCGGAGAAACCGGTCGACGGCTCGCTGAGACTCCGCGGCCTGGGGTGGCATCAGTTTGATTGCCACGCGGCGCCCGAGTTCCTGCTGGATCGCCGTGACGACCGCGCCCATGCCCCCCGCGCCAATCAGCTGCTCGACCTGATACTTGCCCGCCAAGATATCGCCTGGCTTCGGAACCCAGGGATAGGCGGCTGTGGACATACCGGGGAAATTATCCGGCAGGCGTGCCTCTAAGACAAGCCAGGTGCGGGTCTTGGCTCTGAGGGCCGCATATATTCGCCGCCTAGCGGACTTCGTAGCGAAAAAACGCCTCGCCGCCCGCGGCATCGCCCGTGAGGTCGAGATCCACGACGACGCTGCCCTTTTCGGGAGAACACGCGCCGGACCCAGCCTTTTCGTGCTCGCGACACCAGTAGAAGGAAAGCTGCAAATCCACCGGTCCCGTTGCGCCGTCTGCCACGTGGACCGGAACGCGAAGTGGCAGCTTCGCGGTCTTCAAAGCGTGTTTCACAGCGCTGACGCGAATGTCTTTGCCGGAGCCTCGAACGGAGACCGGAGCGCCTTCGGTCAGCTTGCCGCCCTTGGGCGCTTTTAGCTCGATGAGGAGAGTGCCATCTCCTGGACCGAGTTGCCCGACTGCCTTGACGCGGCGTTTGTTGTGGCTGCCCGGGTCATTCGCGGCGGGCCCCGCCCCCATTTCGTGGCTCGCGTTGGCGCTACTTCCCGATGCAGGACGCAGTAGCAGGTAGCCTCCTGCGGCCATGGCAAGCCCGGCCAAAATCAACAAGGATTTCATCAGTGCTCTAAGTACGTTAAGCGTGAAGCGGGAGTTTCACATTGGCAAGGGGCGCGGGCGGCAAAGGAGCGAAGTGGGTGCTAGCGCTCGCCGTGGCCCTGGGCTTTGGCCTGATTTTCGCGTCCGCCTTGAGCCGCGAGCGTCGGCTGATGCGGGCGCAAGCGGCGTGTTCGTCCGGCGCTCTGGAGGGCTGCCACAAGGCCTGTCGCGCCTTGGACGAAGCGGCCTGTGCAAAAGCCCGGACCTTGGCGGCGCGTTCGGCCCGTGCACCCCACGCCGGCGCGTTCCGCGAGTGAATCTCTGGCCATCCTGGTCTACGGTTCTGCCATGAACTCAACGGTCCGGACGCGCGGCGGCCAGCTGCTTCCGCTTTCAGCGGAAGCTCTCGAGTGTGACTTTAACGATCACCTTCGGCACAGCCTCGGCAAGGACCCCGCCCTCGCCACGCAACTGGATCATTTCGTCGCGGCGGTGCGCACCACGCGGGATCGCCTTGCGGATCGCTGGACGCGCACGGTCGAACGGGTCGTCTCGGAACAGCCCAAGCGCGTGTACTACTTGTCGATGGAATTCTTGCTGGGGCGTCTGCTTGAGGACGCTCTTGTGAATCTGGGCGCCTGGGACGAAATGAAGGCCGCCTTGACTCACGCCGGCGTCGATCCCGCTGACCTCTTCGATCAGGAGCAAGACGCAGGGCTTGGCAATGGCGGGCTCGGTCGTCTAGCCGCGTGCTTTCTCGATTCGATGGCGACTCTGGGCATTCCCGGCATGGGCTACGGGATTCGCTACGAATACGGGATCTTCCGCCAGGACATTGTGCGCGGCGAGCAGGTCGAGCGACCCGACAACTGGCTCCGGTATGGCAATCCGTGGGAATTCGAACGTCCAGAGCGGCGCTACGCGGTGCACTTCGGTGGCCGCGTGATCCAATACACGTCGCCGAGCGGGCGCATCGTGCACGAGTGGGTGGATACGGATCAAGTGCTCGCTGTCGGCTACGACACACCGGTCCCCGGCTATCACAATGATGTCGTGAACACCCTCCGGCTGTGGTCCGCGAAAGCGACCCAGGCGTTCGAACTTGAGTACTTCAACCGCGGCGACTACATCGGCGCCGTTGAGCGAAAGGCGCAAACCGAGAGTATTTCGCGTGTGCTCTACCCGAACGACTCACAGTTGGCAGGCAAAGAGCTTCGCCTCAAGCAAGAGTACTTCCTCGTGTCGGCAACCCTTCAGGATGCCCTGGCACGCCATCTGGCGGCGCACCCGGATGCGACGAACCTGCCCAAGAGCGCAATCTTTCAATTGAACGACACGCACCCCGCATTGGCTGTCCCGGAGCTGATGCGCTTGCTGATCGACCGTCACCATCTGGACTGGGAGCTGGCGTGGAGCGTCACGAGTCGATGCTTGGCGTACACCAATCACACAATCCTGCCGGAGGCATTAGAGCGGTGGCCCGTGTGGATGCTGGAGCGGCTATTGCCTCGGCATTTGCAGATCATCTACGAGATCAACGAGCGCTTCCTGCGCGAAGTCCGCGCGCGGTACCCGGGGGATCTGGCAAGAGTGCAGCGCCTCAGCCTGATCGAAGAGGGACCTGAACGCCAGGTGCGGATGGCGCACTTGGCCATCGTGGGCGCGCATCGGGTCAACGGAGTCTCCGAGCTGCATTCGCGTTTGCTGCGCGAGCAACTGTTTCGCGACTTCCACGAGTTCTATCCGACCAAGTTCACCAACCAGACCAACGGAGTGACCCCGCGGCGCTGGCTTATCAAGTGCAATCCTGGCCTTTCAGCGCTGATCACGTCTCGCATCGGCGCCGATTGGAAAACTCGATTGAGCGCTCTCGAGGCGCTTGAAGCCCACGCCGAAGACCCTGAGTTCCAGGCTCAGTGGCGCAGCGTCAAAGAACAGAATAAACAACGGTTCGCTCGCTACCTGCGCCGCGTACATGGCGTCGAGTTGGATCCGACCCATCTAGTGGACTCGCAAGTGAAGCGCATCCACGAATACAAGCGCCAGGTATTGAATCTGGTACACGTTGTGGCCCGCTACTTGAGTTTGCGCGACGATCCGTCCCAAGACGCGGTTCCGCGAACCTTCGTATTCGCTGGCAAGGCGGCGCCGGGCTACGCGGTCGCTAAACAGATCGTTCGATTGATCAACGCCGTAGCCGCGAAGGTGAACGCAGACCCGGTCACCCGAGGAAAGCTGAGGCTGCTGTTTGCGCCAAACTACGGGGTCAGCCAAGCGGAACTGATCATCCCTGCGAGCGACGTTTCGGAACAGATCTCCACCGCAGGAATGGAAGCGTCTGGCACGGGCAATATGAAGTTCGCTCTCAACGGAGCGCTGACGATCGGTACCCTGGACGGCGCGAACATCGAAATGCGGGACTGCGTGGGACAGGAGAATATGTTCATCTTTGGGCTCACGACGGAGGCCATCGCAGCCCAACAGCGCGAGGGCTACGATCCCATGCCCTTGGTGCAGGCCGATCCGGAGTTGCGGGGTGCTCTCGAAGCCATCGGCGGTGGCGTGTTTTCCCCGGACGAACCCGCACGTTTCAAACCCATTGTCGACGCCCTGACTCACGACGGCGACAAGTACCGCGTGGTCGCGGACTATCGGGGCTACGCGCTGACCCAGAAGACCTTGGAGCAGGTGTATCGCGACCAGGCGGAGTGGACCCGGCGCTCGGTCTTGAATGTGGCGCGCATGGGCTGGTTCTCGAGCGATCGCACCATTCGGGGCTACGCTCGCGAGATCTGGGACGTAGCCGTCGAGGACAAATGACACAGACACAATCTGAGCCGGAACGAGTGCTCTTTACGGGTCATCCTGCTGTGCTCCCGGGCATTGGCAGCTTGGTGGTTTCCGTGCTGACTCTCGGTCTGGCACTGATCTACTTCTTCATTCGTTCGCGGGGGCGGTTCATCCGCATCACTACCCAGCGGATCGTGGTGGAGCACGGTCTCTTTTCCAAACGCATGGAGCAGGTCGATCTGTACCGAATCGTGGACTACGTCGTGGAGCGGCCTTTCGGGCAACGTGTGCTCGGGACGGGCAACCTCATTCTAGAAGCCATGGACTCCTCGACGCCTGCGCTACGTCTGGAGGCGTTGCCCACGGATGTGGTCAAGCTGTATGAGGCGCTGCGCGCCGCCACGGAAAACGAGAAGCGGGTCCGCGGCGTCCGCGTCGTTGACTACGAATGAGCGCAGGGTCCGCGCCGCGCCTGAGCGCGGCTCAACGCGCACGCAGGGTGCACACCGCGGGTTTGTGGTCGAAGTAGGCAACTTCGGAGACCGCGGGTCGGCCGGGTGTAGCGCCGGCGGTCCAACAGTTGCCCGAGTAGGCGTCGCTCACCACATGGTCGATGTTGAAGTTGCCCGCGTAGGTAGACAGCGCGTCCGGTCCCACTTCCGTGATGAACTCGAAGGGCTTGTTCGGGCCAGCGTATTGGTTGAACTTCTGGGCGCTCGGGTCAAAGCTGTCTGCCCGGAATGGGTCCGTGTTCAGGTCTCCCAGCACGATATTGCGCTCGCCGTTTGCGGCTGGGCTGCCGTTCATATCCTCGAACACCAAGGCAAACTGCTGCGCTCGGCAACTCGTGTCTTCCAGCTTGAGCCCGGAAGAGCCGTGCACGTTGACGACGACGAGGGGCTGGTCGTCCTTCGCGAGGGTGAGCGCGGCGCGCCCGATGCGGGACCCGCTGCCGCAGCCGGGGATCTCGGCGCCGTCTAGGAAGTCGAGGCAGAGATCGTCCACGCAGCCATCGATGGACGCGAAGCTGCGCTTCACGGCGATGCATTTGTCGCTCTTGCCCTGGTGACACGCCACTTGATAGCCGGCACCGAGGATGACCTGTGCGACGGTGGGATCTTGGGGTTGCCAGGTCTCGCAGACGAATCCAGTCTTGGCGTCTGCGGGCACCGTCGTGCAGTCGCCGCTGTAGAAGATCTCCTGAAAGCCTAGGATGTCCGGAGAGACCTGAGCCAGGAACGCTTTGGTGTCTTCCACGACGGCGCGCCAGGCCAGTCCGTCGCCGTAGTACAAGTCACTTTGCTTGGCTTCGGCTGAGCCGTAGCCGTCGTTCGGGTTTTGGCTGCCCATGACGACGGTCGTGCCCGTGTTGAACGTGACCACGACGAAGGTGGGCGCCGGCGGCGCCTCGTCCTCAGCAGAACAACCCAGCAACGCCAGGCTCGATCCGAGCAGTAGCGGCTGTGACCCGAGCAGCATTGCAAGGAGCGACCCACGCATGGCTGAACCATAGCTGCCATTTGCTGCGAAGCCTTGCCTGCGCCGACCTCTCGCTGAAAATGCCCCACGGGCGTGCTTTACGGCGGCCCCGCCCTGACCGATGCTGGGCGCATGGCGGTGGACTTGACCCGGATCTGGCAGCGCATCGAAACAGCGCTCGACAAGGCAGCCCCGGAGGTGACGCGCGCTCTGGCGGGGCCTGCGGACGTCAAGCAGCTTCGCAAGCTAGAGCGAAAGATCGGGTTCAAGCTACCGACGGAGCTCCGCGCGTCCTTCGCGCGACACGACGGAATGCACGACACCCTGGTGCGGTTCTTCAACGACGAGCGCTTGCTGTCGGTGGAGCAATTGCAGCGCCGCTGGGACGCGCACTTGCAACGCATGGACACCCCGGAGTGGGCGCAGCCCTGTCCGCTGACCCGGGACCGCAAGATCAAGAATGATCGCTTCTGGTCGCCGGCGTGGCTACCGATTACGGAGAGTGGCCAAGATGGCTTTGTGATCGATTTGGATCCCGCTGCCCGGGGCACGGTTGGACAGGTGTTTTATTTCTCAGCCAGCGCCTCGCGCCCGCGCACGGTGCTGGCCAGTTCTTTCGCAGGGTTTCTCGGCAAGATTGCGACGCATCTGAGTCGCAAACGCTTCACCGTCGACGACGGCGGCGTGTGGCTCTCGCTCGGCCAGGCCTAGAAGACACTGGGTGCTTCGCACGCCCGGCTTCGCCAGCGCGGCTCCCGCCGAGCTAAATTGAATCTCGGCGCTTCAAGACGATCAGGATCATGATCAGCGTCACTACCATCATGCCGCTCAGCACAACCGGGGGCAGCCAGATCGTCTCGTACTGCTCGAAGCCCCAGGCTCCGTTGAAATCCATGCTGGCGATCTGCGCCTCGGCACACTTGAATTTGCCCTGGAACACAAAATTGTCCGGACTGTTGGTGCTTGGCTTGCCCAAATCCATGATCCAGGCCGAGTCGCCAGCGATGGCGATGCGCTCTTGGGCCACGACGCCCTGAAAGCCCCAACGCGCGGGCACCAAATACATGGGGATTTCCAGCCATGGGTTGGTGGTCATGGGCACCATGATGCCGCCCAGAACGACTTGGGGGATCAACGCGATGGGCGTGAGCGCCATGGCGGCTTCGCTGCTCGTCACCAGGGTGCTGACGATCAAGCCGACGGCGACGCTGTTCATTGACGTCACGATCAATGTACCAAGTTCGATGGCGAAGGCCTGGGGGCCGCCATTGAACCCGAGGGCAAAGAACACGATCCCCAGGAGCACGGTGCACTGGATGATGCAGAAGAACGAGAGCAGGAAGAACTTCGAGAACACGTAGTTGAATAGCTTGAGATTCACCATGCGTTCGCGTTGATAAATCGCACGCTCGCTCACGATCTCTCTGGCGGCGTTGCTTGTGCCGAACCAGACTGCGGCAACGACCAAGAAGAAGGCAGCGCCGGAGTGGTCCGTCGTCGTCTGCATCTTCGTTAATAGGTCGTTGGTGCCGCCCAGTCCGCCACTCCGGCGGGCGAGCTCTTGCAACGCGCCCAAGCACCAATAGGGGATGGCGTCTTTTTGGCCGCCGAAGACAAACGCTAGCAGTACGCCGATGATCGGCGCTTGTGCCAGCATGATCACGGTGCCGGAGACGTCGCGCACTTTGATCTTGAAGTAGCGTCCAAGCAAGAGCCCGAACTGTCCGCGCACTTTGGGGCGACTGCGCGGCACGCCGTGTTGGTTCGAGCCGGCGCCCACGGTGCGCGGGCCCGAGTACATCTGTAGGTAGATGGGGTTCTGCTGGTGGAAGAACTCTGCGTTCCACTCCCGAGCGGCGGCCTGCCGCGCCGCGAAGCGCGGCGTGTAGGGGTTCTGGGCCCGCATGGCCTCGAAGATGGGTCGCTCCCGCTGATTGAGCATGTCGAACATGTCGCGGGGGTTGTCGATATCGTTGGTCTGGCCTTGGCGCTCTTTGAAGTGACCGAAGAACTGATAGCCCCCGGTCGTCGGGCCGTAATAGATGGGGATGCCGCCTTGACCCAGAATCAGCGCGAGGTTGAATTTCTCGTACTCGTCCTTGGCTGGCTGGTGGATCGTGCAGATGATCGTTTTTCCCGTTGTGCGCACGAGGTTCTGCAGCAATTCCACCAGAGCGGTGGTGTCGTCCGCCGCCAGGCCGCTCGTCGGCTCGTCCAGGAACATGAGCACCGGATCCGTGACCAACTCCATGGCGATGTTGACGCGTTTGCGCTGCCCGCCGGAGAGGATCTTCTTTTCCGGCTTGCCAATTTGCAGATGGGCAACGCCTTCTAGGCCGAGTTGGGCCAGGGTGGTTTGCACTCGGCGGTCGATTTCGTCTTCGGAGAAGTCCGGCGGCAAGCGGAACTTCGCGCTGTAGCGTACGGCTTCGTACACCGTTAGCTCCGGGTGCACGATGTCATCTTGGGGCACGTAGCCGATGGAGCCGCGCAGGGCGTCGTAGATCGAATACAGGTCTTCGCCGTTGATACGCACTTGGCCGGCGCTAGGCGGGAGGTATCCGTTGAGGGTCAACAGCAACGTCGTCTTGCCGGCGCCGGATGGGCCCATCAGCGCGATCAAGTCTCCGGGCAGGGCCTTGAAGCTGACGTGGTCGAGCAGGGTCTTCATTTCGCTCGGGTTGTCCCGATCGCGCACCTGCATGACGAGGTCCCACGCCTCGATCTCGTACAATGGACGCCCGGACCAGTCCGCGCGGGCGTCCTCGACGATCATGGCCACATGCTCGTCCTGCACCTGAATCATCAGGGGCATCGGGCCGATGTAGACCTTTTCGCCGTTCGCTACGGGCGCGCGTTGGCCCGGGCCAAGGCGCTGTCCGCGTACGTACGTCCCGTTGGAGCTACCGCGGTCTTCGAGCAGGAGTTGGTTGCCCTGCTTGTGCAACACCGCGTGCTTGCTCGACACTTGCGGGTGCCCGATGACGATGTCGTTGTCCTCGGTGCGGCCGATACTCTTGAAAGTCGGTCCTCCAGCTCCCAGGGCGACTTGGCCGATGACCGTCTTGTGTTTGACGCGTTGTACTCCCGCTGCTTGAGGCGGCGGAGCGCCGGGCTGGGGCGGCGCCGCGCCGCCGAATCCGAGGCCTTGAGAGAGCTCCCAGACCAGCGCGACGGGCAAGGGCACTGGACCCAGCGCCAGTAGCGCGTTTGGATCGACGGGTACGGCTTGCTCCGCCGGCAGACGGTGGCCGGCGATCCAGGAACCACTGGTGGAGCCGTGGTCCGTGATGGAGAACGGTCCGAGCGTCATCGTCGCGTGGCGCCCGGATACGTTCGGGTGGGCGATCACGATATGGGCTTTCTCGGGCTCCCTTCCGAACGTGATCTGCCCAGGCACGGGTGGCAGTGACCCTTGTGCCATGAGCATCTTGACTATCGCTGGATGCGCGATCGGCACGGGTGCCTGACCGACCACGAACTGCGTCCGGAAATCGAAGGGCACACTTGCGCCGGCCGAAAGCGGTTGCCCGTTTGCCAGGGTAGGTCCGGCACCCGCGTCGACGAACAGCAGTTGGCCGCCACCTTGGCGCACTAGCCGCGCGTGTTCAGCGCCGACTCCAGGTCCGCCTAGGCGAATGTCGCAGGCTTCACCGCTTCCGATCGTGATTGTTTGCTTGCCGAAGCCCGGGATCATGGATTCAAGTCCTTTGCGTCTCTAACAAAGAAATCGGGCTCAAGGGAGTGCCGCGTCCGGCGCGGCAGCCGCGTCCGGCGTGATTTCCGGAGCTTCTGGGACCTCCGGCTCTGCAGAAAGCTCCGTCGGAGGTGGCGTCACCGGGGTGATGGGGGCAGATTGCTCGGCCAGTGGCGGCGGGGGCAAGGCCTCTTCTTTGGCGGGCCGGAGCTTGCGAGCGACTGCCCATGCAATCACGCAGGCCACGATGATCGCGGTGATCACTGCGGCATACCAGACGAGGGCGCGGGCGGGTCCCGCGCTGCGCCGCGGCACGTCACCGGGCGCGTCTTCGGTGAAGCGCGTCAAGGGCGAGCCCGGTCCTCCCGGCAGCGTCGTGCGCTCCGCTGCCGGTTCTTCCATCAACGTCGGCGACGGCGCGGGGCGAATTGCGCCAGGCGTATCCACCCAGGTCTTCTGGGTGGAGCCCTGATCCACCAACGTCTTCTTTGCGCCGTCGCCGTCGCTGTCGCCGTCGTCCAAAAGCACGGTAGCGGACTCCCGTTTGCCGAGGTCGCGTACCAACAGGACTTGCACCGTGACGTTATCCCAACCTCCGCGTGCGAGGGCGACCTCGACCAAGACCTTCGCCAAATGCTCTGGCCCCTTGTCGACGTGGGTGTTGATCAGCATCGTCAGATCCGGATCTTCCACGAGGTCGGTGAGTCCGTCGGTGCAGAGCAACAGCACGTCGCCAGTGACGAGACGCAGCGGTTCTGCCCGCAGCTCGACGTCGGCGGTTTCCATCATGCCGAGCGCACGCGTGATCTTATTCGCGTCCGGATGATCGACGGCATCTTCCTGCGACAGGATCCCAGCGTCGACCATCTGCTGCACCATGGAATGGTCGCGTGTCAGTCGGGTCAGCGCACCCCCACGAAAGAGATACGCCCGGGAATCCCCGACGTGCGCAAACTCGGCGAGGCCGTCGTGCAGCAGCGTTGCGACGCAGGTAGAACCCGGGCGCAGCTCCGGCGGTGCGTCCCCCCCGACGGCGTAGACATCCTTGGCCGCGGCTTCCACCGCGGTCTTCAGCGCGGCGGCGGGTTCTGAGACGTCGTCCTGTCGACTCAAGACCTCCACGATGGTGCGCATTGCGGTGGTGCTGGCTTCGCGTCCAGCGGAATGGCCGCCCATGCCGTCGCAGGTGACTGCAAGCAGCCCGTGGCTCGTTTGCGCGAGCGCACAGGTGTCCTCATTGATTTGCTTGGTCGGCTCGTGACCCGCGTGGCTGAGCTCAGCGTAGTCGACGAACACGCCACGGACGGCGCAGTGCACGCGGCTGGCCCCTTACTCTAGGCGGACGCTGAACTCGACCGGCCCGAATCGCAGCAGCGAGCCGTTCTGTACCGGAGTCCACGTTCCTGGTGGGAGGCGATTGCCGTTCACTTGAGTTCCGTTGTTACTATTCTCGTCGCGGATCAGCAGTTCGCCATTTTCCAGTTTCAGAGTTGCGTGGACGCCCGAAACCCGAGCCTCGCTCAGTAGAATGCCGCACGCAGTTCCGTCACGTCCGGCTTTCATTTCAACACCCGCGACGATCGTGAACGTTCCCGCGGCGCCGGAGAGCGTCGCGCGGGTCGCCGTGGCCGCACTCGCGGCGTAGGGATTCGGTGGCGCTGCTTGCGGCGGCGCATCTCCTGTGACGCCGTAGGCCTGGCCGGCCTGACTCCCGTCCGCGCCGTACAAGAACTCGTTGCTTGCCCCGCCGCCGCCCGCAGGGGCGACGACGGGGTCTACGTGAGGGGAGGCAATGGCTCCATATCCCCCGCCGGGCGGCGGGTAGCCCCCGCCACCAGGTGGCGGATAGCCGCCGCCGGGTGGCGGCGCGCCGCCGTAGCCTCCGCCTCCTGGCGGTGGGTAGCCTCCGCCTGCGGGTGGACCGCCGTATCCCCCAGGGGGCGGATAGCCTCCGCCGACGACTGGGGCCTGGGGTGGGGGGCCTCCGCCGCGCTTGCGGCCACCGCTCTTGACGATGATGACGACCAACAACAGCACGACGACGAGTCCGAACGCACCCCCCAGCACCCAAAGCACCGGAAAGGGCTGCGTGGTCCCCTTGAGTTGGATGATGGAGTCTGCGGTCACCCCGCTCGTACGCAGGGCCTTGTTGTCGTAGACGATCACGCGCACCAACGCCTGCTCGCCCGAGCCGTGCAGGATCTTGTCTTTGTCCGGCGCTTCAAATTCGACGAACGTGTCGCTCGCCTCCGTGGGCATTCCCTTCATGCCCATCGCAATCAGTTGTTGCTGCGTGCGCTTTGCCTTCTCGACATCTGCTCCCGCCAGCGCCGTTGGCACTTGCTGTCCGGCAGGCAGGAAATAGACTTCCGCGCGCCCCTTGTCGCCGCCCCAGCAAAAGTCGCCATACACCTTGAACTTGCCGCCCGGGTAGACGCCCCCCTGACGTTTGCTCATGTCCTGGGTGTAGGAGATGTTGACGTCCAACGGCCACGTCGACGGGTCGATGCCGACGGGAACCTCCTTAAAACTGTTGTCACCCAGGATGGGAGGCTTCACGTTGGTGAAGTTCAGACTGAAGGTCTGCGTGACTGCCGGCGCAATGCACGCCACCCTCCATTTGACGATGTACATCTTGGAGAAACGCGAGCGCACGGCGCCCACAATGCCGGCGGCGCGCCCACCCTGGCCGCCGCGCATGACGGTGAAGAATCCACCAATCTCCGGATTGGCGAGGTTCTGCATGAACTCCGTCGAGTTCTGCCGGAACTCGTCGTAGGTCGTAGCGGGGAAATACACGCTGATGACGGGAACCGGCGCTTTGGGCAGCGCGGTGTTGTTCTCGGGGAAGCGTCCCCCCGTCATGTATTGCTGGAGCTGCAACGCACCTGGGCCGGTGGTCGATGGGTCCGTGCCGCCGAAGCCCGACGACAGCACCACCATGGCCTGGTGCAGCGGGACCTTCACGTTCTCGCCGACATTGCCCAGGGACTTGAAGCCGTCCGTGGCAGCCGTCTTGATGATGGTGAGCAGCGATCGATTGCGGCCCTGGGAGCGGTAAGTGTCCCCCTGGGAGGTCACGAAGGCTTCCGCGCGCGACTTCTGAGCGGCGGTGACCCACTTGGAGTCTTTGACCACTTGCCGGTCGTTGAAAAACATGACGTCCACGATGTCGCTGGGCCCCATGCTTTGGATGAAGCGGGAAGCGACAATCTTGGCGTCGGCGAAGCTGCTCTTCATGCGGCTGTCCGCGTCGACCAAGATCAACCAGGCGGTGCCGACCCCGGGCTGCTGGCCACTCTCACCCCATTGGGTGTGGCTGACGTACTTTGCCGGATGATCTGCGCCGTCTACTTTGACCGTGAAGATGGCGTTCTGGTGCGGGAATGGGAACGGTCGGTACAGCGCGTAGGGTTTTTCGAGCGCCGCCGACATGCAGTCGAATAGGCCATTGCCTCGGTCGTCCGCGCAGTGTTGGGTCGCCTCGCTCACGCGCTTGTTTTCCACGACCTCGATGACCGTGGTCAGAATGGGCGAACCGTTTTCCTGAGCGACCCGAGGGTCGACTCGCATCAAATGGGCTTCGGGTGCGGCCCAAAGTGGCGCGGCCCAGAGCCCCACCATCAAGGACAGGAGGCCGATGCGCCATGCCTGGAGTGCTAGCTTCGTATGATCCATCGCTGTCATTCGTTCCCTGGCGTGCTCAGACGAGCTTGACGGTCACGGCATAACCGCCGAAGCGCAGTTCGTCGCCGTCGGCGAGTTCGTGCGGTGAGTTGTGAGGGATCTTCTCATCGTTGAGGAACGTGCCGTTGGTGCTGCCCGTGTCATCGATTTTGGCGCGACCGGGGCGCGCCGAGGCATGCACGACGCCGTGGCGCGATGATGTGGTTGGGTGGTCCAAAGCGATGTCGAGACCTTCAGCAGCGTCCTTGCGGCCGACGACGTTCTTACCCTGATAGAGCGGGTAGAATGTTCCCAGCTCGTCGCCTTCGTAGCTGACCAAGAAGCCGGCCAACACGCGAGGCGCATCCGGCGCAACTTTGAGCGGGTCGCCGGCGTCGATTTCCGTCGCCGGCTCATCGCGCTCCTGAGCCGGCGGGCTACTCGGACGCGGGGCGGGCGGCTCCACGACGGCGGCGGCTTGTCCGCCTTCGTGTTCGTCGGTCGTCGGCGGTGGTGCCGTGGCGGCAAACGCCGAGGGATCGTTCCAGCGCTGCGCCGGCGCCGGCGCTGGCCCGCCAGGCGGTGGACCGCCGGGTGCCCCCATGGGCCCGCCGGGAGGTGGACCGCCGGGTGCCCCCATGGG